>JANOHN010000056.1:0-5049 GCA_031406505.1 Acidimicrobiia bacterium
CGTACGCGAAGTTGCGGGTGAAGGCTTGGAACAGACCGGCCGCCTTCACGAGCGGCGCCTGGAACCCACCGGCGAGTCGCGCCAACAGCACGTCGCGGGGCTCGATGTCGGCGAGGGACTCGATCTCGGCCGCGGTCAAGATGCGGGGCCCGAGGAGCCCACCCTTCAGGATGAGCGCAGGGTTGGCCCGGCCGAAGTCGCGCAGAGCCTTCGCGGCAACCACCGCATCGCCGTGCACGAAGGCGATGGCGACGGGGCCCTCGAGGAGCGGCGAGAGCTCGGCGAGGCCAGCCGCTTCGACGGCCCGACGAGCCAGCGAGTTCTTGAAGACCTTGTACTCCGTGCCCGACGGACGCAGCGTGCCGCGCAGCTCCGCGAGCTGCGTGACCGTGAGGCCGCGGTACTCGGTGAGCACAGCCGCGTCGGAGTCGCCGAGCTTCGTGCGAATCTCGTCGACCACCGCGGTCTTCTCGGGTCTTGGCATTGCTGCTCCTGAAATGCAAAACGGAGTGCCTCAGACACGCGAGGACACTCCGTCGTTCAGGAGTCACCTCGTCCGGCGGGCCGGGGCCCATTACCTCTGTCGCACTCCGAGGAGTCCGACCGAGACCGAAGGTCTGTGGCAACGATCAGTTGTGAAGAGGTCGAGACTAGTTGGTGCGCTTCGCCGAGGCGAAGTGGACCTCCCCGTGATCAAGCGGCGGCGGATCCCTTGACGTCGTCGAGCTTCGTATAGGCGGGATCGATCTTGATGCCGGGGCCCATGGTGGTGGACACCACCGCCGACTGCACGTACTTGCCCTTCGACGCGGCCGGCTTGGCCCGCAGGATCTCGTCGAGGACCGCGTGATAGTTCTCGAGCAGCGCCCGCGCGTCGAAGCTCGTCTTCCCGACGGGCACGTGCACGTTGCCGTAGCGGTCGGTGCGGTACTCGACCTTGCCGGCCTTGAACTCGGCGACGGTCTTGCCCACGTCGTTCGTGACGGTGCCGGTCTTCGGGTTCGGCATCAGGCCGCGGGGCCCGAGCGAACGCCCGAGCTTGCCCACCTGGGCCATCAAGTCGGGGGTGGCGATCGTCACATCGAAGTCGAGAAACCCACCTTCGATGCGCTTGATGAGGTCGTCGGTGCCCACGAAGTCGGCACCGGCCGCCTCGGCCTCACGGGCGGCGTCGCCGGCAGCGAAGACCAGGACCCGCGACGTCTTGCCGGTGCCGTTCGGCAGCGAGACGGTGCCTCGGATCATCTGGTCGGCCTTCCGAGGGTCAACGCCGAGACGGAAGGCCGCGTCGACGGTCTCGTCGAACTTCTTCTTCGCGGTCGCTTTGACGAGCTCCAGCGCCTCAGTCGGCGAGTACAGGCGCTCGGCTTCGATCTGCTTCGCCGCGTCGTTGTAGGCCTTTCCGCGCTTCGTCATCTCCATTGCTCCGTTCGCTGCGGCGCAGGGTACCTGCGCCGCGGTCGCTCACTCCGCGTGCTCCACTCGCTCACTTCGGTCGCTCGTTGCGCGTTCATCACGCTCGCAACGCCGAAGGCGTTCGCCTTCATCCCTTCACCTCGATGCCCATCGAGCGGGCGGTGCCTTCCACCTGCGCCATCGCCCCGTCCATGTCGACCGCGTTGAGGTCGGGCATCTTCGTCTCGGCGATCTTGCGGACCTGATCCTTCGTGACCGATCCGACCTTCTCAGTACGCACGTTCTGCGCGCCCTTCTCCACACCGGCCGCCTGCCGGAGCAGGAATGGGGTGGGCGGCGTCTTGGTGACGAACGTGAACGAGCGATCTTCGAAGATCGAGATCTCCGCTGGGATCACCAACCCCCGCTGGTTCTCCGTCGCGGCGTTGTACGCCTTGCAGAAGTCCATGATGTTGATGCCGTGGGGGCCGAGCGCCGTTCCCACTGGGGGTGCGGGCGTGGCCTGACCAGCCGGGATCTGGATCTTGACCGTCGCGGCCAACTTCTTCTTCGCCATCTTTACTTTCCTTGTCGCACTCGCTCGGCGACCGGGATACCCGGCCGCCGCCCTGCGGGCCGCTCGCCGCTCCGGCGAGCTCCTTCACTTCGTTCCGTCGCCGCGCGCGTCAAAGCTTGGCGACTTGACCGAACTCGAGCTCGACCGGGGTCTCTCGCCCGAAGATGTTCACGAGCACCTTGAGCTTGGAGCGGTCGACGTCGATCTCGGAGATGGCGCCGTTGAAGTCGGCGAACGGGCCGGTGACCACGCGCACCTGTTCGCCCTCTTCGAACTCGAACCGCGGCCGGACCTTCTTCTCGACGACCGGCCCACCATCGGGCTTCTCGACACCGAGGATGTCTTCGACTTCCTTGCGCGACAGCGGCGTGGGCTTGGAACCGCTCGGGCCAACGAAGCCGGTGACGCCAGGAGTGTTGCGCACGACGTACCAAGAGTCGTCGTCGAGGTCCATGCGCACGAGCAAGTAGCCCGGGAAGACCTTCTTCTGGACGACGCGGCGTTGGCCGCCCTTGAACTCGATCACATCCTCCATCGGGATGATGACCTCGAAGATCCGCTCTTCGACGTGCATCGACCGGATGCGGTTGGCGAGGTTGGACTTCACCTTGTTCTCGTAGCCGGCATAGGTGTGCACGACGTACCAGTCGCCGGGGCGATCGAACGGGCTGAGCTCGACCGGAGCAGGCGCGGCTTCGTCGGCATCCTCGTCGAGATCGACGACGTCGACGAGCTCGGCCGACGCGTCGAGCGCGGTCACGGCTTCGGGTGCGGTCGCCTCGGCCGCTTCCTCGAGAAGTTGGTCGCCGCGCGCCTCCTCCAGGAGCGCGCCAACCCGGTCTTCGACGCTCGCCTCGTCGGCGGGTTCGGGCGCGTCCGTCACCGGCGGCGCCTCGGTATCGGCGTCGACGGTGGGCTCAGTGGTGTGGTCGGTGAAGTTCGTCGTCATAAGGAGGCGATCAGTCGAAGAGGAAGAGGACGAGCTGCGAGGATCCGTAGTCGAAACCGAAGATCAGCGTGGTCATGAACACGACGGCGATCAGCACGACAATCGTGGAGTTCACGACTTCCTTGCGCGACGGCCACGCCACCTTCTTGAGCTCGGCACGCACCTCGCGCAGGTACTGCCGCGGGCCGGTGCGCTCGCGGCGCACTTGGTCGCGAGCACCGGGTTGCGGCCGGCGATCGGGCGCGCCGGGCTTGTCGGCGCCCTGACGCTGCATCAAGCGCTTCGTCTGTCGGTTCACCCAGTTGCCTCAATATCGGTCATATGGCTGATGAGCAGGGCAGGAGGGACTCGAACCCCCAACCGCCGGTTTTGGAGACCGGAGCTCTACCAGTTGAGCTACTGCCCTCCGGCGTGCCGGGGCCGAAGGTCAAGGCTAGTTGACCGACCCCCCATCTCCCCAAAGTGCCGAGGCGGAACCTGGGTCTCAGGTGGTGGCGAGTGTGGACGCAGCTCGGCGGCGCGAGCGATGCACCGCCACGACGGCCGCGGCCGCGCCAGCCGCAGCGACGGCACCACCGATGGCGCCGACGTAGGCGAGACGACGCTTGTTGAGCAGCGAGCGGATGGCGTGCTGCTCGGAGGCATCGCCGATCGCGGCGAGGGTGAGACCGAGAAGCCCAGGTGCCGGCTCGAGGAACTGGGTGCGCAGGAGCTGGAGGCCTCGCAGCATCCGCCGGTAGCGGGCGAGCTCGGCCTGGCACCGCAGGCACGACTCCACGTGGGCCAGCACGGGCATCCCCACGGGGCCCTCGTCGTCGAGGGTGGCCGGGATCAGGAGCGCGACTTCCTCACACTGCATGGGCCGACCTTTCGTCCGACTCGTCCAGCAGGTCCCGAAGCTTCTTTCGACCGCGATGGAGCCTGACCTTCGCCGCCGCGACCGAGATGTCGAGCTCCTCGGAGATGGCCTCGTGCGGGAGGCCGTACACGTCCTTCAGGATGACGATCTGGCGCAGCGTCTGTGGGAGGCGGTCGACCGCCTCAGCCAGATCGACCAACCCGGCGTTCGACTCGGCCATCGCCTCCGGGCGTCCCTCGAGCGAGGCTTCGACCGGCTCTTCGACGTCTTCGATGTTGGTCGTGCGCTGACGCGTGCGCTTCTGGACGTGCGTGTACGCGGCATTGGCCGTGATGCGGTACATCCACGTCGTGAACTGCGCATCGCCTCGAAAGCGCTTCAAGCCCTTCCAGGCTCTGAGGTACGCGTCCTGCACCACGTCCCGTGCATCCTCCTCATTGCCGGTGAGGCGGGCGGCCAAGGTGTAGGTGTCGACGTAGGTTCGTCGCACCAGCTCGTCGAACGCCGGCCGGGATCCGTCCCGGGCGGCCTCCACGACACCCTTCAGGTCGTCGCGATCACCGGATTCGTTGGTCTGCATAGGACTCCGCCCGACCCTACGGCGTTACTTCCGGGTATGCGAACGGGGTGGGGAAGTGCCTCGGTGGCTAGCGGGTCTCCTTGTGGACCGTGTGCCGGCGGTCCCAACGGCAGTACTTCTTCATCTCGATGCGTTCGCGGTCGTTCACCTTGTTCTTCATCGTGATGTAGTTGCGCCGCTTGCACTCCTCGCAGGCGAGGGTGACCTTCAGTCGCTTGTCGCTCCGAGCCATCCTTATTGCCTCCCTCGCTGTGCCGCAGGATACCTACGGCACGGGCGCTCGCTCGGCGTGCTCCGCTCGCGCGCTCGCTCCGCTGTGGTTACGACTTTGCTTACTTGTTGATCTTGATGACGCGACCGGCACCGACGGTGCGGCCACCCTCACGGATGGCGAAGCGCAAGCCGTCTTCCATGGCGATCGGCGCGATGAGCTCAACGGTCATCTCGGTGTTGTCGCCGGGCATGACCATCTCGGTGCCCTCGGGCAGCTGCACCGCACCTGTGACGTCGGTGGTGCGGAAGTAGAACTGCGGCCGGTAGTTGGCGAAGAACGGCGTGTGACGCCCGCCTTCCTCCTTGGTCAGCACGTAGACCTGCGCCTCGAAGCCGGTGTGCGGCGTGATCGATCCCGGCTTCGCCAGAACCTGCCCGCGCTCGACCTCTTCCTTCTTCGTGCCACGAAGGAGCGC
>JANOHN010000140.1:0-2853 GCA_031406505.1 Acidimicrobiia bacterium
CTTCGCGAACGTCTCGGAACCAATCCGCATCGCCACCCCATCGGCCGCCCCCAGCTCACCATTGGAACGATCCCGCTCGATCGGACCCCACCCATTCGTCGGCGACCCCACAAACGCCAAATCACTCAAGAACTGCACCGAGTTCGCCGTCCCCGTCGTGAACGACGACACCTCATCAGCCGCCAACGAGTTCCCCGCAACGTCCTTGACCCCAGCAGCACCACCCTTGACCACCACACTGAACGTCGTCTGCGCAGCCAACGCCGCCACTGGATCCAACGTCGCCGCACGCGTCACCGCGTCGTACCCCACCACCGACGACACCACCGCACCATTCGCACCGCCGGTTCGCAACGACACCGTCGACGAGCTCACCGTCGACGCATCCATCGGCTCCGAGAACGACACCGCAACACTCACATCAAGCCCCACACCCCCCGAACCCGACACCGGCGACACACCCACCACCGACGGCGGCGTGGTTTCTCCGACGTACCGAACGCGCCGGAGCTGCCCTCCTTCGAAGTCGACGTAATACAGCATCCCGTCGGGGCCGATGCGCACGTCGACCGGGTTCGCGGCGCCAGCCAGGAACGTCTCGATGCGGCTCG
Source organism: Acidimicrobiia bacterium (assembly GCA_031406505.1). GTDB lineage: Bacteria > Actinomycetota > Acidimicrobiia > IMCC26256 > PALSA-555 > SHVJ01. Next base: position 612 of record JANOHN010000140.1, read on the forward strand.
GAACTGGTTGACCACTCGCATCCGTCTTCATGACCCAGATGCAGTCGCGGGAGTTGTCGGCGAAGAATGCCGCGCCGGAGAAGCTCGCGGGATAGCTCCCTCCGCCGGCGGGAGCGAACGTGATCCCAGCGATCGCCGAGCTTCCGGGTTCGCAGTCTTCACCCGGAATGATCCGTGCGTTGTGGGGATACTGGAAGTACGGGTCCGCCACCGCTCCCGGCTCGGCATAGAGCTGTTCGCAGATGGACACGTCCAGCGCGTCGAAGCTGGTGTGCTTCGGGACGCCCTCGTAGCAGGGCCAACCGAAGTTGTCGATCGACCCGTCGGTCGGGCTCGCAACGACGTCGATCTCCTCGAAGGCGCCCGCGCCGACATCGCCGATCCACACCTCGCTGGTTCCGGGGCGAACCGCGAAGCGGAATGGGTTGCGAAACCCTGCCGCCACGATGCGCTGCGCGTTCGGATCCGGTGAGGACCCGAGGGGATTGTCGCCAAGACCGGCACCCGTGAGCGGATCGACTCGGATCAAGGTGCCGTTGAGCCCGACCGGGTCGCCCATCGTGCGGATGTCCTGTGATCGCAACGCTCCGCCCTCTGCGGTCGGGGGCGTGGGTGCGCCGCCGCCCGGATCGCCACAAGGGTTTCCGCGTTGGCCGTAGTCGGCGAAGGTGAAGCTCGCGCCCTCACCGCCGCTCGCGTAGAGCATGCCGTCGGCGCCGAAGCCAAGGCTCCCCATGGAATGGCTCGGATACTGCTGGCACCAGTCCTCGACAAGGACCTGCTCCGAGCCCGTCATCGCGTTGCCGGCCGCCGTCAGCCGCGAGAGGCGACCACCCACCACGCATCCGTCGGTCGTCGGCCCGGGCGGGGTCGGGCACCCATCGGAGGTGACATCCGGCGTACCCCACCGGGGCGCGGTGCCACCGATGAGCGCGTCGAACGTATAGAGCACGTAGACGTAGGGCGTGGTTGGGAAGTCGGGATGCAACTCCAACCCGAGGAGACCGCGGTCCCAGAAGTTGTGAACGTTCGTGCGCAGGTCGGCGAACACGGTGGGCGTGGCATCGCTGAGCGAGGCGTACACCCTGACGAGCCCGCTCTTCTGGGCGACGAAGACGCGCCCGTCCGGTGAGAAGCGCACCGCCGTCGGTTCGATGAGCCCGGTCAGGACGGACTCTTCGATGAACCCTGCTTGGGTCGACACCGCGGCTGCGCTCGACTCGAGGTGGTCGAGGAGCGGGAGACCAACGGCGAGCAGGGCGGCCACGAGGATCGGACGCGTCAGTGCCGCCCCCAGTCCGCGCCGCACCCAGCCCATGTGCCCAGCCTCCGTGGTGCCGGCGTGACCAGCTCCCTCGCGGTTCTCCCCAACCAGTCTCCCTCGAATACCACTTTCCGTGCAAACCTGGGGACAAATCACCACTAAACGTGAGATTTCGGGGACCACCGTGAAACGAAAGTTGGGCAGCGCTTCGGCTCGCACAGGCACCCCGCGTGCGAACACTGTCGGTGGTAGCATCGCTACTTAGAGCAGCGAACTCCGTTGCTCACGAGAGACGCCAGGTTTGGGCGAGCACGACGGTTCTCATCCGTCGCCCCGTAGACCGGCTCGACGCCTCCCGCTGAGAGGACCGAGCGATGGCACTCGAGCAAGCCCTGCACGACGGTCTGCGACCGTCTGCCGTTACCCACACTGCCCTCGCGGAGCTGCCGAAGGCGGCGACGGGCATCAGCGGACTCGACGAGGTCACGTGTGGTGGCTTGCCTCGGGGGCGGCCCACCCTGGTGTGTGGGCCGGCCGGGTGCGGCAAGACGCTTCTCGCGATGGAGTTCATCGTTCGCGGGATCACCGAGTTCGACGAGCCGGGAGTGTTCGTTGCGTTCGAAGAGTCGTCTGTTGACCTGATCGCCAACGTGGCGTCGTTGGGATTCGACCTTGCTCAGCTCGCGGCGGACGGCAAGCTCGTGATCGATCACATCGGAGCTGCCGCTTCTGCAGAGGTCGACGACACCGGCGACTGGGACCTCGATGGGCTGTTCTTGCGTCTCGGTGCGGCGATCGATGCCATCGGCGCGCAGCGGGTCGTGATCGACACGATCGAGACGCTCTTCGGAGCGTTCTCGAACACGAAGGTGCTTCGGTTGGAACTACGTCGGCTGTTCGCGTGGTTGAAGGCGCGCGGGGTCACAGCGGTGATCACGTGCGAGCGCGGAAACGGAACACTGACGCGCTACGGCATTG
>JANOHN010000145.1:0-11464 GCA_031406505.1 Acidimicrobiia bacterium
AGCGGGCAGAACAGTCGGGGCCCCGGGCCGGGGCAGCAGCACCGCGATGACGATGGGGGCGACGATTGCGCCAGCAAGGATGAGGATCCCGCGTCGAGCGGCGCCACTCATCGCCCGTGCCCTCCCTCACCCGTGGCCCAAACAGGATCTGGCGCCAGGCGCCGTACCCATTCTTCCTTATTGAGCGCGAAGGGAGCGAGGCCAGAGGCGGCGTTTCCGGACCACGTTCACCGCTGCGGGGTACAAGGTGATCCGCCCGATGAGCAGCGCGCGAGCAACGTGGCAGGAATCGTGGGGTATTTGTCCTTGCTGCCATAGCGGTCTCGGGCGACGCTCAAGCCTGTGCAACGCGTGGTGATCGTCGTCTTCGACCGGCTGCAGCAGCTCGATGCCACGGGGCCATTCGAGGTGTTGCGGCTCGGCGGCTACCACGTCGAGCTGGCCAGCCCCACCGGTGAGGCGGTGCGGTCGGAGAGCGGGCTGCTGCTGGGCGTGGACCGCGCGCTCCCCTCCGTTCGGGGTCCCCTCGACACGCTGCTCGTCGCCGGTGGGCGCGTCGAGGAGGCCATGCACGACCCGGTGATTCAGCGCGCCCTCCGACGGTTGGCCCCGCAGAGCCGACGAGTCGCGTCCGTGTGCAGCGGCGCCCTGGTGCTGGCCGAAGTCGGGCTTCTCGACGGACGGCGGGCCACGACCCACTGGGGAGCGTGTGACCTCCTGGCCCGCGACTACCCGGCGATCACGGTCGATCCCGACCCGATCTTCGTGCGCGATGGCAACGTTTGGACCTCGGCCGGGGTGACCGCGGGCATGGACCTGGCGCTCGCATTGGTGGAGGAGGACCGAGGACGAGACGTCGCGCTCGCCATCGCCCGAGGGCTGGTGATGTACGCGCAACGCCCGGGCGGCCAAGCCCAGTTCAGTGCCGCCCTTCGCGCCCAGGGCGCGCAACGCCAGCCGCTGCGGGAGGTCCAGGCCTGGGTCGCCGAACATCTCGACACCGACCTGTCGGTCGAACGGTTGGCCGGCGTCGCCGCCATGAGTCCCCGCCACTTCGCCCGTGCATTCGCGGCGGAGACCAGCGTTACCCCAGCCCGCTATGTCGAGGATCTGCGAGTGGAGGCGGCCCGGCGGCTGCTGGAGAGCACCACGCGTCCCGTCGAGGACATCGCGACCACCTGCGGGTTCGGGACCGCCGAGACCATGCGTCGGGCGTTCCTTCGATCGGTGCGCGTCCCGCCCACCGAGTACCGACGACGGTTCAACAAGGAGGCAACCGCATGACCACCACTGGGATCCTGCTGTTCGACGGCGTCGAGGAGCTCGACTTCGCTGGCCCGTGGGAGGTGCTCACGGTGGCTCGACGCGATGGTGATGCCGTCATCACCGTGGCCGAGCGGCCCGACCTCATTCAATGCACCCAAGGACTCCGGGTCATGCCCGATCACACCTTCACCGATTGTCCACCCCTCGACGTGATCGTCGTGCCGGGCGGTCAGGGCCCTTTTACCGAGGTCGGCAACCCGGTCCTGATGGCCTGGCTGGCCGAGGTCTCGGGGCATGCGGAATGGGTTACCAGTGTCTGCACCGGCACTCTCCTCCACTGGGGCACGGGCGTGGCCAAGGGCCGAACCGTCACGACGCACTCGAAGTTCGTAGAGCCGTTGCGGGCCATGGGCGACATCACCGTCGTTGACGACCAACGCTGGGTCGTGGACGGCAACCTCGTCACCGCGGCCGGAGTATCGGCGGGCATCGACATGGCGCTGTGGCTGGTCGGCCAGATCTACGGCGAGGAGCACGGCCGCTACGTCCAACACGCGATTGAGTACGAACCGGAGCCGCCGTTCAGCCGCAAGACCTGAGGGATGTCCGAAGGGTTCGTCCGCGCGCGCTTGCACGGCCGATGTCGCACATTCGAGCCTTGCCGCTCGTCGGGCTCCGGTGTGGTGGAGCCAGCGAAGTCACGACCACCTCAGGCTCGTTACAGTCCGTGCTGTCCGCGACCCGACGGAGATGGTGATGGTGTCGAAGCAGACTCAGTACGAGGTGATCGACTCCGACGGGCACGTGGTCGAGCCCGACACGGTGTGGCAGGACTACGCCGAACCCGAGTACCGCGAACAGCTCGACCGGCCGGGTGGCGGTGTGCAGATGCTTGGCATGATGCGCGCCTACCCGGATGCCGTCGTGGCTGCTCGCGCACCGAAGGTCGGCGAGTCTTGGGCCGCTGAAGTGGGGGGTGAGGGCTGGGCCGATGACGCGCGGACCAAGATGGGTCGGCCCGGGGGCTATGACCCGCACGCGCGGCTCGTGGACATGGACGACGAAGGGATCGACGTGGCGGTCCTGTATCCCACGTCGATGCTCACCTGGGTAGAGGATGCGGAGCTGTTCGGCGCCGCGTGTCGTGCGTACAACAACTGGCTGCGCGACTACTGCGTCGCAGCTCCGAGCCGACTCTACGGAGTGGGCCTGGTCCCGTTGCAGGACCTCGAGGCCGCCGTCGGCGAGATGCGGCGTTGCGTCGAGCAGCTCGGCTTCAAGGCGATCATGCTTCGACCCGCGGCATACCGCGGTGACAAGAAGCTGAACCACCCGGAGTACGACCCGTTCTGGCAGGCCGCGGCCGAGCTCGACTGTCCGATCGGGATCCACCCGTCGCCCCACGGCGACATGCCGAACGCGTGCAGCTTGCTCGGTCTCGCCGACGGGGTGACCAATCCGGTTGCCGGCATGGGACTCCAGCAAGGCTTGACCAATGCGTTCGACCTGCAGATGGCGGTCGGCCTCTTCGTCCTCGGCGGTATCTGCGAACGCCACCCGAAGCTCCGGGTGGCGTTCCTGGAGGGCACGGGCGGGTGGATCGTGCCGATGCTCGAGCGGTTCGACCACCAGTTCAAAGTGTTCGGCAGCCCCGACCAGCGCACGCTTCCCAGCGAGCTCTTCGCGCGTCAGTGTGTGATCAGCTTCGACCCCGACGAGGTCGCACTCGCCTTCACCGCTGAACATCTCGGTGCCGAAAAGCTCATCTGGGCTTCCGACTATCCGCACCCGGATGCGAAGATTTCGGGAATCGTGAAGGAGCTCGAGGACGCAGTGGCATCGATGTCACCAGAAGCGCAGGCCGAGGTGGTCGGGCGGTCCGCCCGACGCTTCTACGCGCTGTGATCCAGCCGCAAGGGACGCAATAGAGAGGATGGGTCCGAGCTCGCACGGCCCCCCTTGCCGGCGCACGCCACTGTTCGCGTTGGTGGCAGATCTAGGGAGATCGACATGACCGCCATGCCAAGCACCCCTGAGCTGTTTCACGTCGGGATCGTCGTACCCGATCTCGATGCGGGCTGCGCCCGTTTCACCGAATTGCTCGGCATCGAGTGGGGACCCGTTCTCGAGCACGCAGTCGAGGTTCGCGACGGTGAAGGCACCAACTTCACCATCACGAATCGCATTCGCTACTCGACAGCAGCTCCCCACCTGGAGCTGATCCAAGAGGTGCCGGGAACGCCCTGGGTCTGCAACGAGCATTCCAACCTGCACCACATCGGCTACTTCTCGGATTCGCTGGTCGCTGACTCAGGTCATCTGAGCGCGGCGATGTGTCCGCTCGAGCTCATGGATGACAACGGAGCGTCTCCACCTGCGAAGTTCGTCTACCACCGCGACCCACTCGGCGTGCGCCTGGAGATCGTGAACGCAGACGTTCGACCAATGTTGGAAGAGCACGCGTTCCGCGCCCCGAAGGACTAGCGAACCCTGGGCTCGATGCGCTTGCCCGACGAGTAAGCCTGTTGGCCAGCGAACAGCGATTCGGCGTCGCTTCCCAGCTGGATGAGGACCTTCGCCATGTCGAGGGCATCACGACGAGGAAGATCCTGCGCGGCCCAGATCGAACGCACCGTGCCCTGGATCGCGATAGCCGGTGCGCTCGCGATCGCTTCCGCAGCCCACGCAGCATTTCCTTCGAGCTGGTCGGGGGCGACTACTTCCGACACCAGCCCGATTGCGTGCGCGTGGCGAGCGCTGATCCGCTCGTGGGCACCAAGAAGTGCCATGCGCATCACCTCATGGAAAGGCATCTTCTGCAGCATGTGGATGGACTCGAAGCACGCCGTCATCCCGTAGGTGGTGTGGGGGTCGAAGAAGGTTGCATGCTCGGCCGCGATGATGAACTCGACCTCGCCGAGTATGTAGAACGCGCCTCCGCATGCCATTCCGTTCACGGCTGCGATGACGGGTTTCCACAGGTCGTTGGCCTTCGGGCCGATGTTCTCGCCGGGATCATCGAAATGCCAGGGCGAGCTCGACGCCTCACCGCCGGGTACGACTGAGGACTGTCCAACGTCGGCCGGGGACTGCCACTGACCCATGGTCTCGCCTCGATCGATCCCGACGCAGAACGCTTTGTCGCCTGCACCCGTGATCACGGCGCAACGAACGTCGTCATTGTGGCGCAAGCCACGCCAGATGGCTTTGAGCTCGGACTGCATCTGCTGGTTGAAGGCGTTCAGTACCTCGGGCCGATTCAGTGTGATCCAGGCCACCCCGTCCCGCTCGTCGTAGAGCACCGTTTCGTACGTCGCCATGGCGCGAAGACTACCGAGATGCCGTCCCCACGCCCGGCCTACCGCCCGAGCGAAGCGACGAGGCGTCTGATGGTGGTTTCGAGCACCGGGAGGACTGCGTCGGCGTCCATGCGCCCTTGGGCGTACTGCAACATGACCGAATGCACGACGTGCCCGTTCACCAACATGATGTCTTGGAACTCGTCAGGTTCGATGCCGTGATCGAGCGCGGCGTGGATGACTTGTTGTACAGCTAGGAAGCCCTGCACCTGGAGCTGCGAGCCCTCCGGCCCCTCTCGAACCCGGATGAACGCTTCCAGCATCCGTCGGTGTTCGCGCCACGGTTCGAAGACGTGCCGGAGGACTTCGATGAACTGATCGGCGATTGGCGCATCGGGGTCGGGCGGGGGGATCGGTTGGTACACATGAACGTCCATCCAATGCTGGACGGTTGCGAGCAGGAGCGCGTCGCGCGACGGGAAGTGGTTGTAGATGGTCGAGAGCGACATGTGGGCCTCGCGGGCCACACGCCGCAGCTCCGCTGCGTCATAGCCGTCGTGCTCGATGATCTCCAGCACGGCCTCGATGATCTGATCGGCTTTCGTATCGAGCCGACTGGGGCACATCAGCCGAACGTGATGTCAGCCGCCGCGGTCTTGAAGTTCTCCGCCTCGTGCTCGGGCCAGACGCCCGCGTCGACCGCCTTGTCCGCCGCCTTGTTGAATGCCTTGAGCCACTGGTCGCTCCCCTTGGGGTACAGCTCGGCCAGCGTCGCCTCATCGAATGGCTTGGTATTGCCGAAGAGCCGACACTCGCCACTCGGAGAGCCGGCGTTCGCGAGGCCGTCGTTGGTTGCGAGCGGGGCGTCGACGAGCGGTGTGCGAATCCCGCCGAGCGCGATGCCCTGCTCGTCGCGCGCGATCTCGATCGCGCCGCTGGTGCCGGTGGTCTTCATGCGCGGGTACTTCGGGGGAGCCGTGCCCGTCTTGACCCATTGCTCGAGCTGGAGCAGCGCCGCGATCGCCGCTACGTGCTGGCCACCCGCGTTGGACGGTGTGGGGCAGCGCCCACCTTCGGTGTTCGTCGGATCCAAGAGCTTGGCCTCGGCCGCACCCTGTCCGAGATCCCCGAGGAAGGGAACTCCGGGCCCTCCGGTGTATGCGTCCGCGTGCGATGTACCAGCCACCTCCCACAACCGGAAGTTCGTGGAATCCGGCTGGCGGGCGTTGGCGTAGCCGAGGAGGCCGACATCCGATTCGGTCTCGAAGGTCAGCACGGGAACATCGACGTCCTTGCGGGTCCGCGTCACCGCCGGCATGGCCGCGTCGGGGGTTCCGAGTACCTGGGTGCCGGCGAGCGGTGCGCTGCTGCGGAAACGGCTCTGGATGAAGAAGCCGTCGTACACGCCGGCGATGGGATGCACGGCGTTCACGTAGGTCGTCATCCGGCCGGCCGACTGCGACTCGCCCGCCGCGATCACGCGCTTCACCGCGTAGCCGTCGAGCGGGTTGGCGCCCTCGCCGTCACCCTTCACGGCCACGCCGGCCTGCGAGAAGATGTCGTAGGAGAACGAGTCACCGGGATGGGTCAACGTCCCGTAACGCGCCGGGTCCTCGCCGACGAGACCGCCCTGGGGGACGTCGACCTCGTCGGACTGCGCAGTTGGAATGCCGCCCTGGACGCCGACGGCTTGTGCTGTGACGCCGACCCACGCGGCACCTTCGCGGAGTATCCCGTTGTGCGCCATGATGAACATGACCGGGGCGTCGAAGCCGCCGGTGACGTTCAACCACTCGACGAACACCGTCCCGTTGAAGTCGGCCGGATCTTCAGGCTTGATGATTTCGATCCGAGTCTTGAACGGGGCCGTCTCGGCCGCTTCGACCGTCCACTTGCCGTCGGAGTTCAGGGTGCCCACAGGCTCGTACGCGCTGGCTTCACCCTCGACGAACCACTCGTCGCGCGCGTAGCCGACCGACTCGAAGTCGAGGATGGAGGTCGCGACGTCGCTGATCCCTGCGCCGCCGGTGACCGGACCGCTCACTTCCGGGGTCCGCACGTCGCCCGCACTGCCACCCGCCCCGGCGACCGCGCTGGCGGAGATCACCACGCTCATTCCAAGTGCCGCGACCAACGCAGCCCCACCTGACCGACGAAATCTCATGCTGCCTCCGGTTGTGGCGGTGGAAGTCGGCGGTAAGATACCAGTAACGGTTGTTACTGACAAAGGCGTCGCGTGGGTCCTTGGCATGACATGCCGGATGGAACTTGGTAGAACGGCGGTTCAACTCGACCACGCCGGCCGATGAGAGGGAACGATGACCATCGCCAGCAAGAGCGACGTCTACTTCGACCCCTACGACCTCGACATCTACGCCGACCCGTACCCGACCTACAAGCGACTTCGTGACGAAGCGCCCATCTACTACAACGAGAAGCACGACTTCTGGGCACTGTCGCGCTACGAGGACGTCGAGAAGGCGCTCCTCAACTGGCAGACGTTCTCGAGTGCTCGCGGCGACATCCTCGAGGTCATCAAGGCGAACATCCAAACTCCGCCGGGTGTGATCCTGTGGGAGGACCCGCCGGAGCACACCATGCACCGAGCCCTCATGTCGCGGGTCTTCACGCCGAGGCGCATGGCCGAGCTCGAGGACCAGGTGCGCGAGTTCTGCGCCAGGAGCCTCGACCCGCACGTCGGCGGCCCCGGCTTCGACATCATGGAGGAGCTCGGCACGGTCATGCCGATGCGGGTGATCGGGATGTTGCTCGGCATCCCGGAGGCGGACCAGGTCGCGATCAGGGAGCACACGGACGACCGTCTGGGTGGTGACGGTGGCGAGGTCGGCAAGCCGATGGACGTCGAACGCGAGGACCTGGTCAGCGGCTCGATGTTCGCCGAGTACGTCGAGTGGCGCTCAGAGCACCCGTCCGATGACCTCATGACCTCGTTGCTGAACGCTGAGTTCGAGGACGAGACCGGCACGGTTCGGAAGCTGACCCGCCAAGAGGTGCTCAGCTACACCGATGTCGTCGCCGGCGCTGGGAACGAGACCACCGGCCGGCTGATCGGGTGGCTGGCCCTGCTGCTCGCCGAACACGCCGACCAGCGCCGCGAGCTGGCCGAGGACCACACGCTCGTTCCGAAGGCGATCGACGAGACGCTCCGGTACGAGCCGACCGGGCCGCACACTGCCCGGTACATCACCCACGACGTCGAGTACTACGGCGTCGCAGTCCCCGCGGGAAGCGCGGCCCTGCTCATCAACGCGGCGGCCAGCCGCGACGAGCGTCGCTACCCGGACCCCGACACGTTCGACATCCACCGCGAGGACATCCAGCACCTCACGTTCGGCTACGGCCTCCACTACTGCCTCGGTGCCAACCTGGCGCGTCTCGAAGGCAGGATCGCGCTGGAGGAGATGCTGAAGCGATTCCCCGTCTGGGAGATCGACACGGACAACGCCAAGATGGGGTGGACCTCTTCGGTCCGGGGCTGGGAAAAGGTGCCGATCCTCTTGCCGTGATGCCGGAGCGGCCCGACACCCACGTGATCGGGCCGGTTCCGCTCACCTCGGGCGAACCTCAGCTCCCGGGCTCGACGGGGCCGGCCGTGATCCCGGCGTCGACGTTGATCACTGCTCCGGTCACGAACGCCGCAGCATCGGACAGGAGCCAGATCACCGCGCCGGCCTGCTCCTCGGCGGTGCCGGCGCGGTGGAGCGGGTTGGCCCGAAACACCGCCTCGAGATCAGGGTGCGTCTCGCCGAAGAGTGGCGTCCAGGTCGGCCCGGGCGACACTACGTTGACGCGGATGCCGTCGGCGCCGTATTCGAGGGCGACCGATTTGCTCATGCCGACCACGCCCCACTTGCTCGCCGCGTAGATCGAGCGCCCGGGTCGACCCACATGGGCGGCCACGGAGCCGCAGTTGACGATGGCGCCGCCTCCCCGGGTGAGCATGGCTCGCACCTCGTGCTTCATGCAGAGGAAGACGCCCCGGAGGTTGACGCCGATCTCGGCCTCGAACTCCTCGACGTCGATGTCGGCGATCTTGCCGGCCAACGCGATGCCGGCGTTGTTGTAGGCGAGGTCGAGCCCGCCATAGGTCTCCACGGCCACGTCGACCATCCGGGCCACGTCGTCCTCGACCGTGACGTCGGCGGTGACGGCGGTCGCCTCCCCGCCTTCGGCGTTGATGGCGGCAACGACTTTCTCGAGCACGTCGGTGCGGCGGGCCGCGCAGATGACGTTGGCGCCCAGCCGAGCGAGCCCGATCGCGGCCGTTTCGCCGATGCCCTGCGACGCACCCGTGACCACGGCGGTCTTGCCTTCGAACGACGCGCGGCCGACCGACGCCAGCGGCCACGTCTCCTCTCCGCGCATGGTCCCTCCCTCCGGCTTCGGCCGAGGAATGCCTACCCGAAGTACGGCACGAGCCGGAGCTCGTCGGTGGTGCGGATGCCGCTCGGGGCTGAACACGTCGCGTGTACGGCGTTCACGGCGGTGTGGCCGTTGTAGCCCGCGGTGACGGCGGCGTAGTTCTCCTTGGGGAAGTGGATCTCGATGTCGAGCGGGGCATCGCCCTCGACGACAACGTGCCAACCGCTGTCGCGAATGTTCCAGTCCTTGTCGACGTCCTTGGTGACGTAGAACGTGCGGGAGAACTCAAGGAACGGCAAGCCGGCCCGGAGCCCGGTGACGACGTTCCGCCAGGCGCCGACGGTGCCGGCCTCGATCGTGGCCAGCTTGAGCTCCACCGTCTTCGTGGCCACCGCCGGCTCGGCCGTCGCCGTGAGGTCGTCGAGCGGCGCGCCGACTGCGTCGGCGAACTGCCGGAGCGAGGCGCCGTCGGTGTCGGTCCGCGCCATGCCCTTGGTCATCTCGGCGATGTCCACGGTGGCCGGATCCATGCCGAAGAACCGCTTGAGGAAGTCGGGCGACCCGCGCCCCGACACGTCGGCGTACTGGACGACCGAGAACCGGTCGAGTCGACGTTGCAGGATGGTCACTGCGAGCGGGAACAACTCGGTGATGAAGTCGGGTGCTCCTCCCGTGCCGTACAGCGACGTCTTGCCTTGCTCGCACGCCGCAACGAGGCGCTTCCGCACCGCGGGGTCGATGCTGGGCGGGTGGTAGAAGCTAGGGACGGGGGTCACGATGTTGGCGCCGGACTCGAGCAGGCGGCACATGTCGTCGATCGACTCGTGATCCAGCAGCGGCATGTACAGCACGCAGTCGGGCTTGGCCGCGATGATGTCCTCGATGTCGCGGGTTGCGATGATCCCCGTCGGTTCGGTGCCGCAGAGGTCGCCGGCGTCGCGGCCGACCTTCTCGTCCGAGTACACGTACACGCCAGCAAGGTCGTAGAGCGGGTGCTCGACGATCTTGCGCAGCGCGTTCATCCCGGTATGCCCCGTCGCCCACTGCGCGACCCGGTATCGCTGCTGCTGGCCCTTCGTCACGCCATCATCGCCGACATGCCGCCGTCGATCGGAATGACGGCGCCCGTGATGAATGGCGCCCGGTCGGAGGCCAGGAAGCAGGCGAGCTCGGCGACCTCTTCGGGCTGACCGGCGCGCTTCAGGGGCGTGGGCTCGATGCGGAACTGCTGGACCCGCTCTGACGCTGCCGCCTCGGGGCCGCCTGACATCGGCGTGACGATGTACCCCGGCGCGATGGCGTTGGCGCGGATGCCCTGGGCTCCGTACTCGATGGTCGCCTGCTTCGTGATGGCGATGACGCCAGCCTTCGACGCGCAGTAGGAAGCGACCGGCGAGTTCGTGCCGTTCATCCCACCGGTCGAAGACCAGTTGACGATGGCGCCGCCACCGGTGGGCAGCATCGTACGGATGGCGTGCTTGGTGCCGAGCAGCACGCCGCGCAAGTTGACGTCCATGATCCGGTTGAACTCGGTGAGGGTGATGTCGGCGAGGGCCTCTGCGCCGGCGACGCCGGCCACGTTCAAGACGGCGTCGACCTTTCCGAAGGCTTCGAGCGCGGCGGCGAACATCGCCTCGACGTCCGTTTCGTTCGACACGTCAACGTGGAACGGGACGAAGGCGTCCCCGAGCTCCTTTGCGGTCTCGTTCTCGCCTCCGGTGATGTCGCCGCCGAGCACCTTCGCGCCCTCGCGTACGAACACCGTCGCTGCGGCCCGGGCCATCCCGGAGCCGACTCCGGTGATGACGGCCACCTTCCCGTCCAACTCGCCCATTTGCTTCCCCTCCCGAAGTTGTTGCGTGCACGCAACGTTGTAGTCGCATTCTGGAACGCCCGCGCAATCGCGCGCTACCGTCCGCCGGATGGGCCCTGCGCTAACGGTGCGCATGCGACGCGTTTCCTTCGGTCGAGCTGCCGGTTGACCGGCTCCCGTCCGGTGGCCAACACGCGCGTCGTCCTCGAGGGTGGCTCGTTCTTCGAATGCCCGCGGTGGCACGACGGCAGATGGTGGGTGTCCGACTTCTATCGGAGCGCCGTCTTCAGCTTCGAAGCAGACGGCGGCAGCGTCCGGGAGGAGGCGATCGTCGACGGTCAGCCGTCGGGGCTCGGCTGGGCTCCCGACGGCACGCTGCTGGTGATCTCGATGCTCGACCGTCGGCTGTTGCGTCGCGCCGCGAACGGAGCGATGGAGGTCGCCGCCGATCTGAGCGGCCTCGCCAAGGGAGCGTGCAACGACATGGTCGTCGATTCCTTCGGCCGGGCGTGGATTGGCACGTTCGGCTTCGACTTCTTCGGCGGGGACAAGTTCGAGCCTGGATCGATCGTCCGCGTGGATCCCGACGGCACGGCGTCGATCGCAGCCGACGAGCTGCGCTTCCCCAACGGATCGGTGATCAGCTCCGACGGTTCCACCTTGATCGTGGGCGAGACGTTCGGCTCGCGCTACACGTCGTTCA
>JANOHN010000236.1:0-5356 GCA_031406505.1 Acidimicrobiia bacterium
GTTCCTCGAGTACATCGGGTCCAAGCGGCGACCCGTCATCGTCTCGACCGGGATGGCCGACATGGAAGAGATCGGCGAAGCGTTGGGCGCGCTCCGCAACGGCCGCGACCGAGATGTGGATGCCCAGGGTGTGGTCGGAGAGGCCAACCAGGACTTGGAACTCCTCGCGCATCGTCTCGATCGAACGCAGGTTCATCACCGTCGGCGGCGCGGGATAGAGCGACGCGCATTGGAGCAACGCGACCTCAGTGACGCCACCCTTGCGGAGCGCGCCCAACGCTTCGCCGATCTCTTCCATGTCGGCCATCCCGGTCGAGACGATGACGGGTCGCCGCTTGGACCCGATGTACTCGAGGAACGGAAGATCAACGATCTCGAAGGACGCAACCTTGTATGCGGGCACGTCGAGCTCGTCGAGCTCGTCGACCGCCTCACGGTCGAACGGGGTGGAGATGAACGCGACCCCGCGCCCGGCGCAGTGCTCGGAGAGGATCGGCTGCCACTCACGGGGAAGCGAGATCCGCTCGAGCAACTCGTGCGCCGGCTCGTCGGCGAGCTCGCCGAGGTACTCGAACTTCGGTGTGCGCGTGGAGTAGAGCGCCTTTCCCGTGTAGGTCTGGAACTTCACCGCGTCGACGCCGGCATCGGCAGCTTCGTCGATGAGCCGGCGGGCAAGATCGAGATCGCGGTCGTGGTTCGCGCCGACTTCGGCGATCAGATAGCTGGGCTCACCCGACCCGACGACGCGCGTTCCGAACTTGATGCGAGGCGCGCTCATGCGAGCTCCGCGCGGAGCGCGGCGACGATTTGGTCCTGTTCCGGCTCGGTGAGATCGGGGAACAGAGGAAGCGACATGAGCCCGGCGTACGCCGCGTCGGTGTTGGGGAACGACCCCGGACCACCCGCCGCGTCCGCGTACAGCGGATGACAGTAGATAGGCACGTAATGGACTTGCACGCCGATCCCCCCAGAGCGCAGCGCCTCGAACACGCGCCGCCGATCGGGGACTCGCACCGGAAACAGGTGGTACGCGTGCTCGAAGCCGGCAGGTGGACTCGGCGGGAGCTCGACTGGGAGATCCGCGAGCAGCCCTCGGTAACGAGCAGCGAGGTGACGACGCCGCGCAACGAACCGGTCGAGCTTCGCGAGCTGACTCGACCCGAGCGCGGCCTGGAGGTCGGTGAGCCGATAGTTGAACGCGAGCTCCTCAATCTCGTAGTACCAACTTCCCTGCTCGGGCTTGTGGATGATCCCGTGGTTCCGAAACCGGCGCAGCCGCTCGGCGAGGCCGGGATCGTTCGTGGTCACCGCGCCGCCTTCGCCGGTGGTCACGGTCTTCACCGGATGGAAGGAGAAGGTGCACATGTCGGAGCGCGCGCAGTTCCCCACCGGCCCGTCGGGAGTCGTGGCCCCGAGCGCGTGCGCGGCGTCTTCGATGAGGACCCGCGGACGCGTCGACAATCCGGCGAGATCGACAGGAAGCCCCGCGTAGTGCACGGCGACGACCGCCGCTGCCGTCGTCGGCACCGCGGCGAGGTCGAGGTTGAGCGTGGCCGGATCGATGTCGACGAATCCAGCCGTGGCACCCACGAAGCGCGCACAGTTCGCGCTGGCCACGAATGAAAGAGGCGACGTGACCACGAGGTCGCCCGGACCCAACCCCGCGGCAGCAGCCGCGCCGTGCAACGCGGCGGTGCCGTTCGCGAAGGCAACCGCGTGCTGGGCTCCCACCACGGCGGCGAGCTCGTGCTCGAAGTCTGCGACGGCCGGCCCCTGGGTGAGCCAGTCGCTCTTCAGGACCGCGGCCACTGCCGCCAGATCGTCGTCGCCGATCGACTGATGGCCGTACGGAATCATGGGAGCAGCGCGCGCAGGTCCTCGGTCGACAGCCATTGATCGTTGGTGTCGCTCGAGTAGACGAACCCCTCGTCCAGGGGCTTGCCCTCGATCCAGTGATCGTGCTTCCACCACTCGTGCTCGGGGAGGACGACGTACACCTCACCCGCGTCGACCGCGTGGCGGGTCTCGTCGCTCGTGAGCAGCAGCTCGTGCAGCTTCTCGCCCGGTCGGATGCCGATGATCTCTCGTTCGGCACCGGGGGCAACGGCCTCGGCAAGATCCAAGACACCGATCGACGGGATCTTCGGGATGAACACCTCACCGCCGGCCATGTTCTCGAGCGCGAACAGCACGAGATCGACCGCTTGGGGAAGGGTGATCCAGAAGCGGGTCATTCGTTCGTCGGTGATCGAGAGCTTGCCCGTACGTGCTTGCTCCCGGAACAACGGGACCACCGAGCCCCGCGATCCGACGACGTTGCCGTATCGGACGCATGAGAGCTTCGCGTTCGAGTACGCGGCGTAGGCGTTGGCCTGGACGAAGATCTTCTCGGCACACAGCTTCGTGGCCCCGTAGAGGTTCACGGGATTGACCGCTTTGTCGGTGGACAACGCGAGCACTCTCTCGACGCCGGCATCGATCGCGGCGTCGGCCACATTTTGGGCACCGAGGACGTTGGTGTTGACTGCCTCGAACGGGTTGTACTCGCAGGCTGGCACCTGTTTCATGGCTGCCGCGTGCACGACGATGTCGGCACCCTCGGCCGCACGGGCAACGCGCCGGCGGTCGCGCACGTCGCCGACCAAGTACCGAAGATTGCCCCCGGGGTACCGGTCGCGCATCTCCATCTGCTTGAACTCGTCCCTCGAGTACACGCGGACCACAGCGTCAGGCCACTCATGCATGACGCGAGCGACGAACGCGTTGCCGAACGAACCGGTCCCGCCGGTGAGGAGGATCGTCGATCCTGAGAGGTTCACGACGCCACCGCGGCACCAGCTCGCTGCGCCTTCAGCATCCGTCGGAAGAGGCCGTCATGCGAAGACAACTCGTTCCACGTCCCCTCTTCGACCACATGCCCAGCAGAGAGCACGAGGATACGGTCTGCGAGCTCCACCGTCTTGAGTCGGTGCGCGACGAGCAGCATCGAGACCGATCCGCGCAGCGACGCGAGGGCGTCTTGGATCACCTGCTCCGACTTCGAGTCGAGCGCGCTCGTCGCCTCGTCGAGCACCAGGAGCCAAGGGTCGCGATACAGCGCGCGAGCCAAGGCGAGGCGCTGCCGCTGGCCACCGGAGAATCGCCCTCCTCGCTGCCCCACCTCGGTCTGCATGCCATCCGGGAGGGCACGAATCACATCAGCCAGGTTCGCCATCTCGGCGACCTCCCACGCATGACCGTCGTCAGGCTCGTGCTCGGTCCAGGCGATGTTCTCGAGCACAGTGCCCTGGAAGACCGGCGCGTCTTGCATCACGAGGCCGATTCGCTCGCGCCACACCTGAAGGTCGACGTCGGCGAGGTCGCGACCATCGAGACGGATCGCGCCTGAGGTCGGGCGTAGCAGTCCAGTCACGAGATCGAGCATGGTGGTCTTGCCGCTCCCGGAATCGCCGACCACCGCGAGGCATTCCCCCGGTGCGATCGTGCTCGACACCGACGCGAGCGCGGGCGTCGACCGACCGGGATACGTGATGCTGACATCGCCGAACTCGATGGTCGGTGGGTGGTCGAGCAGGGCGTGACCCGACTGCGTGTCAGCCACTGCGAGCGCCGCCTCGTACTGCTCCGTCCATGTGTTGACCCACGCAACGATGATCCTCGCTTCGAGGAGGCTCGACTGCGCAGCTTGGAGGCGCGGCGTGAGCCGATAGAAGAGCGCGAGGAAGACGAGAGCACCGGCGATCGAGTTTCCGAGCACGACGAGCGTCGCGGCCAGCACAACACCAATGAACGCGAGCCCAACGCTGTCAAAGACGAGACGGGTCGCTGGTGCATAGCGGCGGACCTTCCCGAAGTGGTGCGCCCACTCCGAGAACTGGACATCGAGTCGCGTGACGACACGGTCTTGGAGGCCGGTCGACCGGTAGTACTTCGCGTTCGTCAAGAGGTCGGTCGCAGACTCCGTCATCTCCCCCTGACGATTGGAGAGATCGAGGCTGGCGTGTTGCGCTCGACTGCCGACTCGTCGATACAGCAGCGCACCGAAGACTCCGAAGACCATGAAGGCCGATGTCATCACCGGGTTGACCACGAGGGCGATGACGAGGAACGCTCCGACGATCGCCGTGTTGCCGATCGCCATCACCATCGACATCGCGCCGGTACCGACTCGCTCGGCCTCGATGAGAATCGACTTGACGCCCTCTCCCACGACGGTGCTCATGTAGTCGTTCCACCGCATGCCGAGGAGCGCTCTGACGGTGCGCGAGCGCACGGACCGCTCGACCTCTACTTGCAGCACATACGATCGAGTTTCGCCCAGGTATCGCAACAGCGCCGACGCCAAACCGAGCCCGACCAAGAAACCCAACGCCACTAGAGTCAGCTCGTCGCCCGAGAGGCCGAACCATGAGGACTGGCCTCCCGCTTTGGAACTCAGTTGGCTCGACAGCAGGGGCAAGAGCGCGGCGATCCCGAAAGCCTCCGCCAGCCCAGAACAGATCAGGAGCACGACGGTCCATGCTGCAAATCGCCGGTGCCCTTCGAGCGCGCGGTAATAGGTCTTCAGCATTCGCAAGCGGGCGCGACCGAGTACCACCGCAATTTCCGAGCACCCATCAGGCTGATGGTACTACCCGGGCAAGCGATTGAACGAGGGCCCGCGCCGGTCGATCGTGAGTGTGACGCCGGCCGCGGTCGGGTCCGACAGCCGGACGTACAAGATCGCGGCGTCGTTCACCCGGGCCGGTCATCGATCGGTGGTTGTCGAGGGTCAGCCGAGCAATCTCCGTCATGACCCCCCGTTCGCGCTCATTTCGGTCAGAGCGCGGCGGGACGCTTCGGGATCATCCGGCAGGTTGTCGAAGGTGATCAGGGTGCTGCGGCGCGATCTCGTGGATGTGGCTCGAGCCGCTCCGAGCGCCGACTTGTACTACCTGCATTCGCACCAGCCCTACCCCGGCGTCGCGTGGCTGCGGAGACGACACCGGGCGTCTTTCGTGTACGACGCCCACGACTTCTACGACGAGCTCATGCGACCCGGCCTTGGCGCCGCGGCCAAGAGGTTTTGGCAGCGGCACGCGATACGCGCGGCGGCTGTCTTTGTGACGGTGAGCGAAGGTGTCGCTGACCTCTACGAGCAGGCCTACGGTCGACGCCCCGCAGTCATTCGGAACGCGCACGACGCCCGCATCGAAGCCGCCGTCGGCCGCGGAGTCCGCGCCCGCCTCGACCTCGCGCCCGGCGTTCGGCTCTTCGTCGTCGTCGGCAATGCGAAGCCTCACATGGCCGTCGAGCAGGTGGTGAGCGCGCTCGAAGCGCTGCCCGAGGATGTCCACGTAGCGTTCGTCGGTCGTGG
>JANOHN010000243.1:0-8985 GCA_031406505.1 Acidimicrobiia bacterium
CGGACGCGGTGACAGCCGGCCCGGAGCGCCCACCGTGCGCGAAGCGGTGCGCGAAGTTCTACGAGCGAGCGGTTTGGAAGGTGACGCCGATGACTCCTGGGCCGGCGTGGGTGCCGATGACTGGACCGACGATGCCGACGACGATTTCGTTGCGGGGGACGATGGGGTCGAGCAGGTCGAGGAGCTCCTCGAAGTCGGATGCTTGGCCGTGGAGCAGCGAGACGGATTCGACGGGCTGATCGCGGACTTTGTCGGCGAGTAGTCGCAACGCCTTGGAGCGAGTGCGCACCCGGCCCGCTTCTTCGACGGCACCGTCGCGTACCTCGACGACAGGCTTGAGCGACAGCATCGTGCCGAGCAGCGCGCGGGCGTTGCCGATGCGTCCGCCGCGCTTGATGAACTCGAGGGTGTCGAGGCTTCCGAAAAGCTTGGTGCGATCGCGCAAGTCGGTCACCTCGCTCACGATCTTGTCGACGGGTTGACCGTCGGCCGCGCGCCGAGCGGCCGTGAGCGCGAGGCTCCCGAGGCCGAGGGAGCACGTGAGCGAATCGATCACATGGATCGGGCACTCCGCGCCGACGGCCGCGGCCGCGACTTGGGCTGCTTGCATCGTTGCCGATAGGCGCGACGAGAGGTTCACGCACACGATGCCGGTCGCACCTTGCGCGATGAGGTCGCGGAATCGCTGCTCGAACGCGCCGGCCGAGGGCGCGGACGTCTCGGGAAGTGCTTCGGCGACGCGCAGGCGCCGCCAGAAGTCGTCGGTGGTCAGCTCGAAACGGTCGACGAGCTCTTCGTCGCCGAAGCGAATCGTGAGCGGCACGATCTCGATGCCCAGCGCGTCGACGAGGTCCTGCGGCAGATCGCACGCGCTGTCGGTGACCACCCGCACGCCCATGCGCTCATCATGCCCGTTCGAGGGTTGGCTCCGGAGGGGACGGGTCGCTTCCGCGGCCGCGACGGCGCCGGAACCGCCGCAGCACGAGGTCGAGGACCTCGGAGAACTCCTCGACCTGCAAGGCCAAGAGACCACCGACGGTGATCGTGCCGGCAACCAGCAGACCGAGCAGCGTGCCGACGAGGGCCGTGCCGGAGTTGTCCCAGCCGATCTCGCGGCCGACCACCCAGGCCGCCCCGCCGGCCGCCGCCGCGACCACGAGGACGCGCGCCCCCAAGAGGCCGATCCCGCGACCCCGCAGGCTCCCGATCCGCCGGTTCAGCACGAGGATGGTGAGGAACGCGCCCACCGCGTACGCGCCCGAGTGAGCGAACGCGAGGCCGGGGATGCCGAGCTGATCGAAGAGCGCGATTGCCAAGGCCACGTTCACCGCGTTCTGGATGCAACCGAGGAGGAACGGCGTACGCGTGTTGTCGAGTGAGTAGAAGGCGCGCAACGCGAACAAGTAGATGGAGAAGACCGGAAGGCCTACGGCGAATCCGACGAGGGTGTCCGCGACGAGGTGCGCGTCGGCGCTCGTGAAGGCGCCGCGTTGGAGGAGCGCCGTCACGATGGGGCGGGCCAGTGCCACAGCGACTGCGGCGGCCGGGATCAGCACCGTGAGGCTCAAGCGGAGTGTGCGCGCGAACCGATGCCGCAACGCCGGTGGATCACCGCGCCGACCGGCGGCCGCGAGCTCGGGTGCAACCGCGGTCATGATCGGGAAGGCGAGAAGCCCGTACGGCAACACGAACAAGAGGTAGGCGTTCGTGTATACGAACGCGCCGCCATGACCGTTGCCGGTGGAGAGCTTGAGCCCGTTCGCGAGGATGAACACGTACGCCAGCGCAACTTGGTTTGCGGCCACGTAGCCGACTGTCCAGCCCGAGAGCCGCATCATGCGCCGGACTGCCGCGTGGCGGAACGCCGGAAGGAAGCGGAGGCGAACCTTGGCGGCACGCAGTGCCGGGAGCAGGATCAACCCCATTGCGACGATGCCCGCAGTCGTGCCGAGCCCGATGAAAAGGAGCAGCGCGTCGTCGTTCAGCACTTGATTGACGGTGAACGGGCCGTCCACGACGCGCGGCAGCGCGAAGAAGATCCCTACCACCACGAGGTTGTTGAGGATCGGTGCGAAGGCGGCTGCCGCGAACCGCCGGCGCGCCTGGAGCATCGCCGTCGCGAGCGCGGTGAGGCCGTAGAAGAGCATCTGCGGCATGAACACGCGCATGAACGCCGTGCCGAGCTCTGCCTGCTGGTCGCGCACGCGTCCGTGGACCTGGAGGAGGTAGAGGCGCACGATCAACGGGGCGGCAACCACGCCGATCACGGTGATGACGAGCAGGCCGAGCATCGAGACGGTGAACACCGCGCTGGTGGCGTCGTCGTCGTCCTCGTGGACGTGGCGAACGAACTGGGGGACCAGCGTGGCGGTGAGTACACCGCCGAGCAGGAGTTCGTAGACGATGTTGGGTGTCTCGTTCGACCATGTGTAGACGCCGGCGAGCGTGGTCGCGCCGAGCGCAAAGCTGATGGCCTGCACTCTGATCAGGCCGGTGAGGCGCGAGAGCGCAGTGCCGAGCCCGACGATCGCGCTCGATTGGAGCAAGCGCGCGGTGTTGTGGCGTCCGTGATCGGTCGCCGTGTCGGTCATGCGGCCGCGCCCTGGGTCGCGACGCGGCGACGGACGCGATCACGGCGGATGTGGAGCGCCCACCAGAGTGTCAGGAACACGAGCGCGCTGATGATGAGCACCAGCCCGACCGCACTGACCGCAGTGGCCTGGACCTCGAACTCGCTCCGCGCGATTGGGAGCACGCCGTCGGCGGAGCGCACGGTGAGCTGGAGTGGGAACGAGCCCGACGTGCGTGACTCGACCGCGACCCGCACCGTCGTGTTCTTCGGCGGCAGCTCGATGATCCGCTGTACGCCGTCGGGAAACGAGAGCTTCGGGCTTTGGAGCTCCACGAGCACGTTCACGGTCTCTTCGGTGTCGTTGCGGAACGTGAGGGGGATCGCGCCGGACCGGTCGGTGAGCGTGATCGTGGATCGGCTCGGCACGTGGATCTTTGCCAGCAGCAGGCCGATGACGTTGTCGATGTTGGCCAGCTCGGCGGCGGCGCGTGCGGCGCCACCCGATCGGTTCCACGCCGACGACACCGACGCAAGGAGCGAATGATCGGCGAGTGGGATGGTCGGGGTGTCGGGCGCGAATGCGCGGAGCGCGGAGAGCCGGAGCTGGGCCGCGTCGTACGCAGCCGCGGTGACGTGCGAGACGGGCGGCTCGTAGGCCACGAGCTCACGCGTCACCGGCGTTCCATCGCCGCTGGTCTCGGTCGGAATCTGCTCGAACACGGTGTCGATGGTCATCGGTGTGAGCCAAGGGTTGGCGCGCAGGCCGGTGAGCACTGCATCGATCAGGTCGGCACTCGGATTGAAGTCGGACGGGTTCACGATCGTCACAGCCCGCGCCGAATCGGAATCCTCGAGGGCGACCACGGCGAGCCCGGCCAGGAGCCGTTGCGCGCGCAGTGCGGGGGACCCGTCGCCGTTCAACAATCCGGCGAGTCCGGTGTCGGACGCGACCGCCGTCACCTGGCTTCCGGTGGCCAGCGACGTCACTTCCTCGAGCGCGAACGGCTGGGCCACGGTGAGGCGTGTCGATCGCTGGACGAGCGCGCTCGCGTCGACGACCACACGGTCGATGCCGCCGGCCAGTAGTCGATCGACGGTGGCGCCGTCGATCGGCTGCGTGACCGCGGTGCGGGGATCGAGGCGGGTCCCGAAGAAGTCCCTCAGTGCTTCGTTGCCTTCGACGAGCTCCGCGTCGACCGCAGCCGTCAGCCCGGCACGAATGAGAGACGGGAGATCGACGGGCACGTATGGGCCGGCGACCATCTGGTGGGTTCCGAGCGCTCGTCGCAGCGCCGCGGCTCCGTCGGCCAGCGCCGGCGTGGTCTGCGCGAGCGCGGCCCACGTCTGCACGGTCTCCGGACCGGGTACCACCGTGATCGGCACACCTGCGCTGCGGTCGAGCGCGTCGACTTGGCGGCCAAGCCGACCGTCGGGTTCGAGCTGCGCAATGACCTCAGGGCTCGCGCCGTCGCCGGGCAACGTTGCCGGTGCCGCGCTCAATGGCCAGACCCACGCCACACCGAGCGGGCTCGTGACGGTGTCAACGGTTCCGAACGACGCCACCGCGGTGAGGTACGTGACGAAGCCGGCTTGGGTCTCGTCGTTGGCATCGCGAAGCTCGAACTCCAGCGGATACACGCCCGGTCGTCGCGTGCCGAGCCGCTCGGCCAACCGAGGACCATCGGGCAGCTCGAGCCCGAGCGACAGCTCGCGACTGCCGTTCGCGTCGCTCGGGAGCGTCTCGAGCGGGATCACGACTTGGTCGAGCACGGATCCGAGGTTGGCGCCTTCGACCGTGCGATCGAAGGCGCTGCGCGTCGCGAGCGCTTGGTGTGCCACCACGCTCAGCGTGAAGCCCGCACCGGCCTGCTCGACGCCGAGCTTCGCGTGCAGATCCCCGCCCATGGCCGTCCACGCGTCTTGCGAGACGAGCGTGAGCTCAGGCGCGGCCGGCCCGGCACCCGCAGAGACGGGAGTGATGAGGCCACCCGCGATCGCGGCGAGGAACAACGCCGCGATGCGTCGGCCGTGAGCGGTCCGCCTCTCGGCGGCCGCGTTCACAGGGCCCGGTCGAGCACGCAGAGCCCGACCGGGAGCCGTCGGAAACCGCACGATTCGTAGAGGGCCAAGGCGCTCCGGTTCTCCCACTGCGTGTTCACGAGCGCGCGGGTGACGTCGTGGCGGTCGAGCCAGCGCAGCGCGTCGATCACCAGCGTTCGGCCCCAACCCCGACGGCGGGCGACGGGATGCACGGCGACGCGCTGCAAGTAGCCACGCCGTCCGGCGCGTCCCGTGATCGCGTAGGCCATCGGCCCGTCCGTCGGTCCGGCAGTCGGGCCGTCGCCGATGCGGAACCTGACGGCCGGGGTTGCGTGCAATGCGTCTACGAGACCATCGGGATCGAGGCGCCAGAAGTCGTCGAACGAGCACCGATCGAGATCGAGGACCGCATTGCGGTCGATTCGCCAAGCGCGACGCAGCGCGGGATCCGCGCCGCTCGGTCCGGGGATGTCGTAGAGCGAGTGTTCCAGGAGATGGAGGCGCTCACGCATCCCGAACCCCGCGTCCACGAACGGCAGTGAGTCCCCCGCGGTCAATGCGCTCGTGACGATGGCGGTGTACCCCGCACGGCGGAGTCGTTCGACGCACTCCTCCACCTGCGATCGCGGTGGCGGTGTGCCCTCGGCCAGCACGAGATGCGCAACGTCGTTGCGTCCGCGCCACGGAGCCACTCGAGCCCAACCAAAGGAGTGGCGCCGTGCACGTTCGCCTCTCATGCGCTCGGCCACGGCAAGTGAGCGTACCCGGAGGGGCACGCGGGTCCACTGGCGACGCTTGCGCCGGGGACTTGTAGCGTCACGATCGTGCTCCTGGTGGCCGAAAGCACTGAGTTCGCCGCTCACGACCCGGGTCCCGGTCATCCCGAGCGGGTGGCGCGCCTCGGAGCGGTGAGCGAGGGAGTGCACGCCGCGGATGTCGACGATGCGCTGATCGAGCTCCCGACGCGTGTCGCATCGCGGCCCGAGCTCGAGCGCGTCCACGACGCCGCGTTGCTTGACCGGGTCGAGCGGCTGAGTGCCGCGGGCGGCGGCATGCTCGACGCCGACACCGTGGCGTCGAGCGGCTCGTGGGACGCCGCGGTTCGCGCCGCGGGCGCTGGTCTGGCTGCGGTCGACGCGTTGGAGCGGGGTGAGGCAAGCGCTGCGTTTCTCGGATTGCGACCGCCCGGGCATCACGCGACGGCACACGTGCCGATGGGCTTCTGCCTGCTCAACAACGTGGCGGTGACCGCGGCAGCGCTGGCGGAACGGGGCGACCGGGTCGCGATCATCGACTACGACGCGCACCACGGCAACGGCACGCAGGACATCTTCTGGACCGACCCGCGCGTCATGTACGTGTCGCTGCACCAATGGCCGCTCTATCCCGGCACGGGCCGGTTGGACGACTGCGGGGCCGGCGCGGGTTTGGGCACCACCTGCAACGTCCCGCTCCCCGCCGGCACCACCGGCGATGTGTACCTCCGCGCCTTTGACCGAGTGATCGAGCCACTCATCGAGCACTTTGCGCCCAACTGGGTGCTCGTGTCCGCCGGATACGACGCGCACCGAGCCGATCCACTCACCGACCTTGCGCTGAGCGCGGGCGACTACGGCGCCCTGGCATCCCGCGCCGTCGCGCTTGCGCCTCCAGGCCGCGTGGTCGTGTTCCTCGAGGGTGGGTACGACCTCGACGCGCTGCGGGCGTCGGTGGCCGCCACGCTGCCTCCGTTGCTCGGCGAGCCAGCGCGGGCCGACGAGGCCCAGACCAGCCACGGTCCCGGCGGCTCCGTGGTGGATGCCGCCCAAGGGCTCTGGGCGCGCTGAGCCCAGCCGAACCCAGCTCAGCGGTTTTCAAGCGGGACGGCAGTTCGGTCGATACGTCATGTCGTGCTGGATCTCGAGCGATTGCTCCACCTCGCGGTCGACGAGCGCGCATCGGATGTGCATCTGAAGGTCGGTGCGCGACCACATGTTCGAGTGGATGGCGTCCTGCGCGAAACCCCGCTCGATGTGATCGAGCCCGAAGACACCGAGCAGGCCGCGACGAGGATCCTGTCGCCAGCATGTGTGGAGCTGCTCCGCACTCAGGGTGAAGCCGACGCGGTGTACGCGATCGCAGGACTCGGCCGCTTCCGAGCCAGCGCATTCCGCCAGCAAGGACGGATCGCACTCGTGCTGCGGCGGATCGTGCCCGGAGTCCCTGGCGTCGATGCCCTCGGCTTGCCCCCCGCGGCCGCGCGGATGGCCGAGTCGCCATCAGGCCTGGTGCTCGTGGCCGGTCTCGCGGGATCGGGCCGCACGTCCACGCTCGCAGCCATGGTCGATCACGTGAACGCGTCGCGGCCCGCCCACGTGGTGACGATCGAGCAGCCCGTTGAAGTAGTCCACGCCGACAAGCGCGGTGTCGTCGACCAACGCGAGGTTGGCGTCGACACGCAGAGCTTCCAAACCGGATTGGCCGCGGTCGCGCATCAGGATCCCGATGTGGTCGTCGTGGGCGCGCTCCCCGACGCCGACACCGCGATGGGTGCACTCGAAGTGGCTGACGCGGGACGGCTCGTGCTCGCAGTCACCCAGGCAGTCAGCGCGGTCGACGCAGTCACGCGCCTCGTCGACCGCTTTTCGCCAGCCCAACGCGCACCGGTCCGAGCGCTCTTGAGCCGCACACTCTGCGGCGTCCTCTGTCAACGGCTCCTCCCGCGCGCCGGTGGACGAGGACGCGTCCCGGCCGTCGAAGTGCTCATGGCGAATGGTCCGGTGTCCGAAGCCGTCGCCGACTCCGAGGGTGCCGCGCGTCTCGAGCTGCTCATCGCCGAAGGTGACATGTGGGGCATGCAGACCTTCGACCAGAGCCTCGCCAACCTCTACCGAAGAGGTCTCGTCTCCCGAGAAGACGCTCTCACCAACGCCACCTACGAACCCGGCCTCGCAGTCATGCTCGACGAAGCCGACCGAACCAGAGCCGAGTCCGCCGCCACCAACGCACCCGTCCCCGTCCCTTAGAGCCCGCGCGCGACTCGCGCGCTATGCGGGGCCGGGCGGCGGCGCGGGTGCGGGTGCGACCGCGGGGGGTGCTGCTGTGTCCCGGTCTTGTCTCAGGAGCTCGGCGAGGCCGCCGACGGCGCCGAAGAGGCCGGACATCTCGGTTGGCAAGAAGATCTTGGTGGCCCTGCCGTCGGCGATTGCGCGTAGCGCTTCCATGTACTTGAGCGCGAGCACGTCTTGCGTGGCGCCGCCTTCGTGGATGGCGGCGAACACCGAGCGCACGGCCGCGGCTTCGCCTTCGGCCACTGTGGCCTGGCGAATCTTCTCGGCGGTGGCGATCCGCTCGATCGCCTGACCGCGGCCTTCGGCTTCGAGAATTGCCGCTTGCTTCTCACCTTCGGCGCGCGTCACGGCGGCTTCTCGAACGCCCAGGGCCTCGGTGACGACCGCGCGTCGATCGCGCTCCGCCTTCATCTGGTGGTGCATCGACGCGACGACGTCGGGCGGGGGATCGATCCTCTGGATCTCCACCCGGACAACTCGTGTTCCCCACTTGTCGGTAGCGTCGTCGAGGATCTCGCGCAGCTTGGTGTTGATCGTCTCCCGGGAGGTGAGCGCGTCGTCGAGCTCCATGTCGCCGATCACGTTTCGCAGGTTGGTCTGCGCCAACTTCGTGATCGCGAGCTGGAAGTTGGCGATGTTGTAGACGAGGCGTTGTGGGTCGGTGGCTTCGTAGTAGATGACCGCGTCGACCGAGACCACGACGTTGTCGGAGGTGATGACCTCTTGCGGAGGCACGTCGGTGACTTGTTCGCGCATGTCGACGAACAGGATCCGGTCGATGAACGGGAAGATGATGCGCAGACCGGGGTCGACGGCTTGCTTGAACCGTCCCAGTCGCTCGACGACACCTCGCTGGTAGGGACGCACGATACGAACCGATCGGAGCGCGATCAGGAACAACATCAACGCGACGGCGCCGAGCACGATCACGCCGGTCATCTCGACTCCTTGTCGATGGATGGGTCGGTTGCGACCACGAGTCGGGTACCTCGGACTGCGAGCACTTTGACCTGAGCGCCAACCGGGATCGCTACGGCCTCGTCGGTCTCAGCGCGCCACTCGTCGCGCTCCACCCGGACGCGACCGGTGGCGTGCGCTGCCTCGGGGAGCTCCTCGATGACGACGCCCACCCGCCCGACCCACCGCGTTGCCCCCTCTTGCGCCTCGCCACTCTCGTGACGGGCCAAGCGCCGCCCGAGCGGGGCGAGCAGGGCCAGCGCACCTGCGGAGACGGCCACGAACAGCACCCATTGGAGCGCGACCGAACCGTCGAGAAACGCGGTCGCGGACGCGACCGCCGCGCCGATCGCGAAGGAAAGCACG
>JANOHN010000295.1:0-2681 GCA_031406505.1 Acidimicrobiia bacterium
TCACCGGCCGCCACCGCAGTGCGGATGGTTCGAACTACGACTGCATCGTCCCGGTCAGCGGGGGCAAGGACTCCACGTTCCAGACGATCAAGCTGCTCGAGCTCGGGCTCAACCCGCTGTGCATCACCGCCACCACCGACCAGCTCTCGGACCTCGGGCGGCGCAACATCGAGAACCTCAAGCGCTTGGGCGTCGACTACATCGAGGTGACCACGAACCCCGTCGTCCGCCGCCGGCTCAACCGGTTCGCGCTCCGCGAGGTCGGCGACATCTCGTGGCCCGAGCACGTCACGATCTTCACGATCCCAATCCGCTTCGCGGTCGACCTCCGGGTCCCCCTGGTCGTGTGGGGCGAGAACTCACAGAATGAGTACGGCGGGCCCGCCGCCGCGGCCAAGGACAGCGTGCTCAGCCGGCGCTGGCTCGAGGAGTTCGGTGGGCTCATCGGACTGCGAGTGAGCGATCTCATCGGAAGGGAGGGGATCGAGGCGCGTCACCTCGTTCAGTACACGTACCCGACCGACGAGCGCATGCAGGACGTTGGCGTCACCGGGATCTTCCTGGGCTATTACGTGCCGTGGGACGGCTACGGCAACGCATTGACCGCGCAGGCGTACGGGTTCGAGACGCTCCCGACC
The DNA here is from genome assembly GCA_031406505.1 of Acidimicrobiia bacterium. Taxonomy (GTDB): domain Bacteria; phylum Actinomycetota; class Acidimicrobiia; order IMCC26256; family PALSA-555; genus SHVJ01. Next base: position 639 of record JANOHN010000295.1, read on the forward strand.
ACGGTAGAAGGGTCGCTCGTCAACTATGAGAACCTGGACAACATTCAGACCGGGATCCACGACTACTTCAAGTTCCTGAAGTACGGATTCGGGCGCGCCACCGATCTCGCGTGCATGCACGTTCGCCGCGACCGGCTCAGCCGCTCCGCCGCGGTTGCGCTCGTCCGTCGTCACGATGGCAAGTTCCCGTGGACGTACCTAGGCCACCCGATCCAGGACGTGTTGACCGCGATCGACGTCAGCCTCGAGGAGTTCCACGAGATCTGCGATCGGTTCACCAACCGCAGCCTGTTCCGGACGGATCGCCAGGGAAACCTCATGCGCGACGGCGCCGGCGATGTCGTGAAGATCAACGACGACAACCCAGAGACGTCGTGAGCTCGGTCGCGCTCATCGACTCCGGGGTCTGCAATCTCGACTCCGCGCGGCGCGCGCTGGAGGAGTGCGGCGCCCGACCGCTCGTGACCCAAACGGCAAGCGATCTCGCGACCGCGGATCGGATCGTGCTCCCTGGCGTCGGCGCATTCCCCGCGGCCATGGAGAGCCTGCGCTCACAGGGCCTCGACACCGCGCTCTGCGATGCGGTCGAGGACGGTGTGCCGCTGCTCGCGGTCTGCCTCGGCATGCAACTTCTCGCCAAGCAGGGAACCGAAGGTACGCCGTGCGACGGGCTGGCCATCCTCGATGCCGATGTCGTCCGCCTCGAGCCGAGCGAGTCCGAGCGGGTGCCGCACGTCGGGTGGAACGAAGTGATATCGGTGCGTCCCCATCCCGTACTCGAGGGCCTGCCGTCGGCGCCCGACTTCTACTTCGTGCACGCCTTTCATGTGCGCTGCTTCGACCCGAACGACGTGCTCGCGACTACGCCCTACTGCGGCGGGTTCACGTCGGTCGTGGCGCGCGACAACGTGGTCGGTGTGCAGTTCCACCCGGAGAAGAGCCAGGGCTACGGCCGCAGGCTCCTCCAGAACTTCTTGGCGTGGCAGTGCTGAAGACGCGCGTGATCCCCACGCTCCTGTATCGCGACTACGGCCTGGTCAAGGGGGAGCGCTTCGACGGGAGCCGCCACATCGGCCATCCCCGCCAGGCGATCAAGGTCTACGAGATGCGTGGGGTCGATGAGCTCGTGCTCCTGAACATCGCGGCGACGGCTCGCGGGGCCGGTCCTGACTTCGACCTCGTCGACGACCTCGCCGACGACTGCTTCATGCCGTTCTCGGTTGGTGGCGGCGTACGTGACGCCGACGACGTGGGCCGCCTGCTTGCGGTCGGCGCCGACAAGGTGGTCATCAACACTGCGTTGGTGGAGGCACCGGCGACCGTCGAGGAGAGCGTGGCGCGGTACGGCTCCCAGTGTGTCGTCGCATCGATCGACACGAAGTCGACCGATGTGAGCGTGGACGAAGCATGGGTCCGGTCAGGAACGCAGCCCACCGGGCTCGATGCCGCGACGCTCGCCCGCCGCGCGGCCGACCTCGGCGCCGGCGAGATCCTCTTGACGTCGGTCGATCGCGACGGGACCATGACGGGCTACGACCTCGCCACCATCACGAGCGTCGCTGAGAGCGTGAACATCCCGGTGATCGCGAGTGGCGGCGCCGGTTCCTACCAAGATCTCGTCAAAGCGCTGGAGGCCGGGGCTACCGCGGTCGCAGCAGCCGCGATGTTCCACTTCACCGAACAGACGCCACAGGAGGCGAAGCGCCATCTGCATGATTCGGGATTCCCGGTGCGACTGTGAGCAGTGAATCGACACACGTAGAAGCGGCGCGTCTCGAAGCGCTGTGGGGTGGCGAGTTCGGCCGCGAGTACGTCGACCGCAATGCCGACGCGGGCAATGTACGTGAGCCGTTTTGGCAGGAGGTCCTCGGACGCACCAAGCCCATCTCTGCGCTCGAAGTGGGCTGCAACATCGGAGCCAACCTCCAGTGGATCGCGACTCCTGATCGAGCGACCATCGGCGTCGACATCAACGAGCATGCACTCCATGTGCTGCCCGAGCGTGTGCCCCACGCGTCTCCAATCCGCAGCGGCGCGCGCTCG
>JANOHN010000313.1:0-6347 GCA_031406505.1 Acidimicrobiia bacterium
CAGGTTGTAGTCGACCCACGAACCGCCCATCGTGTAGTGGACGGCGGGATAGATCCGCATGGGCATCGTGTACGGGTCTTCGCCCGTGATGCGCTCGTACATCTGCATCAAGTTGTCGTAGCGCTCGTTGATCACCTCGCGGCCGAGCCGTCCGATCGCGCCGGTGAGATCGAGGTACACGCCGTTCTTCAACGGACCGACACCGCGTCCGGCGTCGACCTCACGCTTCGACGCGCGCGATGCGACATCGCGAGGCACGAGGTTTCCGAACGCGGGGTAACGACGTTCGAGGTAGTAGTCGCGCTCCGCTTCCGGGATCTGGTCGGCCGGACGCTGGTCGCCGAGCTCCGTCGGCACCCAGATGCGGCCGTCGTTGCGGAGCGACTCGCTCATGAGCGTGAGCTTCGATTGGAAGTCGTCGCTCGCCGGGATACACGTGGGGTGGATCTGCGTGAAGCAGGGGTTCGCGAGGTAGGCACCCCGCTTGTACGCGCGCCAGATGGCGGTGACGTTCGAGTTCTTGGCGTTCGTGGAGAGGAAGAAGACGTTGCTGTAGCCGCCGGTGGCAAGCACCACCGCGTGCCCCGAGAACGAGCGCAGCGCGCCACTCACGAGGTTGCGGGTGACCACACCGACCGCTCGGCCGTCCTTGACCACGACGTCGAGCATCTCGGTGCGCTCGTGGAGCTGGACGTTTCCGAGGTGGATCTGCCGCGCCAGCGCTTGGTACGCGCCGAGGAGGAGCTGTTGGCCGGTCTGCCCTCGGGCGTAGAACGTACGGGATACCTGCGCGCCGCCGAACGAGCGGTTGTCGAGCAGCCCGCCATACTCGCGGGCGAAGGGGACGCCCTGGGCTACGCACTGGTCGATGATGTTCACGCTGAGCTGCGCGAGCCGGTACACGTTGGCTTCGCGCGAGCGGTAGTCGCCGCCCTTCACCGTGTCGTAGAACAGGCGGTAGATGCTGTCCCCGTCGTTTCGATAGTTCTTCGCGGCGTTGATCCCACCCTGCGCGGCGATGCTGTGCGCGCGGCGCGGCGAGTCGTGGAACGTGATCATCGTGACCTCGTACCCGAGCTCTCCGAGCGATGCCGCGGCCGACGCGCCCGCGAGCCCGCTGCCGACCACGATCACCCGGAACTTCCGGCGGTTCGCCGGGTTCACGAGCTTCACGTCGAACTTGTGGTGGTCCCACTTCTCTTCGATCGGGCCGACGGGAACCCGGGAGTCAAGCGCGGCGGCGTCGGTCACGGGTAGACCTTTGTGGTGATGAGAAGCGGGATGGCCACGTTGCCGGTGGTGATGAGGCCCGCGAACCCGACGGCGAAGTAGCGCCGCCACGCGTTGTATCGGGGGTTGTTGAACCCGAGGCTCTGGAACATCGACCAGGCGCCATGGAAGATGTGGATGCCGAGCGCGAGGTTGGCGACGATGTACGCGATCGCAACCGGCTCTCGGTCGAACGTGGCGAGCAGGTTCCGGTACACGTTGCCGCCGACGTACCCGGGGTTCACCGTGCCGAACGTGAGGTCGAGCAAGTGGAAGATCACGAACAGCAAGACGATGACGCCGGTCCACCGCATCGTGCGAGAGGCGAAGCTCGCGGCCGCGTAGTCCCTCGGCGACTTGTACTGCGTGGGACGCGCGCGCCGGTTGATCATCGTGAGCTGGTATGCCGCGACGATGTGGATCACGAACGCGGCGAGCAGGCCGACGCGCAGGCCCCACAGCACCACTTCGCGCGGGAGCGCGGGCTCACCGAGTCGGCGCAGCCAATCGGCGTACTCGTTGATGTCGTCCTTGCCGAGGAAGACCTTCAGGTTGCCGACCATGTGCACGAGCACGTAGCCGAGCAACATGATCCCGCTGATCGCCATCAGCCACTTCTTGGCGACGGCCGATCGGTAGAACGTGATCAGGAAGGGAGCTTGGCGGCGCGGCGCATTCGCAACCGGTGCTTCGGTCAGTTCCCCCGCGACCTTCGTCATCGTCCCTCCGGGCGACCCAAGCCCGATGTGACGCTAGCGCCAGGTGCCGCCGCCACTCCGAATCGGGACCGGCGCAAGAATGAGTGCCGCGAAGCCGCTGGTACGCTCCCGCGCCGAACCCTCGGAGGACGCGCACCATGACCCGACCCGGCACTCTCGGCGAGCTACGAGCGAGCGGCTGGACGTCGCGGCCGATCAAGCAGGAAGTGCGCGAGAACGCGGTGCGCGCCATCTCGGAGGGCCGACCCGTCGTCGAAGGCGTCCTCGGGTACGAGGGGACGGTGCTCCCGCAACTCGAGAACGCGCTCCTGGCCGCGCACGACGTGATCTTCTTGGGCGAACGTGGCCAGGCCAAGACCCGCATGATCCGCTCACTCGTCGGGCTCCTCGACGAGTGGATGCCGATCGTGGCCGGCAGCGAGATCAACGACGACCCGTACAACCCGATCTCGCACCACGCGCGCGTGCTCGTGGCCGAGCGCGCCGACGAGACCCCGATCGAGTGGGTGCACCGCGACCGGCGCTTCGGCGAGAAGCTCGCCACCCCCGACACGTCGATCGCCGACCTGATCGGCGAGGTCGACCCGATCAAGGTTGCCGAGGGGCGCTACCTGTCCGACGAGCTCACGATCCACTACGGGCTCGTGCCACGCACCAACCGCGGCATCTTCTCGATCAACGAGCTCCCCGACCTCGCCGAGCGGATCCAGGTTGGTCTGCTCAACGTGCTCGAAGAGCGCGACGTGCAGATCCGTGGCTACAAGATCCGCTTGCCACTCGACCTCATGCTCGTCGCGTCGGCCAACCCCGAGGACTACACGAACCGCGGCCGGATCATCACGCCGCTCAAGGATCGGTTCGGCGCGCAGATCCGCACGCACTACCCGCTCGACGTCGAAATCGAGATGGACGTGGTGGAGCAGGAGGCCACGGTCACGGCGCCCGACGGACTGCGCGTGAACGTGCCGCCGTTCATGGCCGAGATCGTGTCGGAGATGAGCCAGCAGGCGCGCCGGTCACCGCACATCAACCAGCGCTCGGGTGTGTCGGTGCGCATGTCGGTAGCGAACTACGAGACGCTCGTCGCCAACGCGATGCGCCGCGCGCTCCGCAACGGCGAAGACGAGGTGGTGCCGAGGGTCAGCGACCTGGAGGCGCTCGCGCCGAGCACCGCCGGCAAGATCGAGTTCGAGACGGTCGACGACGGGCGTGAGGAGCAGGTGATGGATCGCATCGTGAAGGCTGCGGTGCTCGAGACGTTCCGCGCGAACTGCAAGCCTGAGAAGCTCACCGAGCTCGTCACCGCATTCGACGAGGGGCTCATCATCCACACCGGCGACGATGTGCCCGCGGCGGAGTACGCCAAGACGTTGTCGAGCCTGCCCGGGCTGCGTGACACGCTCGCCGATCTCGAGGTGGCCGAGACGCCGGCCGGCGTGGCGTCCGCGGTCGAGTTCGTGCTCGAAGGTCTGCACCTGTCGAAGCGCCTCAACAAGGACGCGATGGGTGGCAAGTCGGCGTACCGCGGTCGGGGCTAGCTCCCGCTGCCTTAGATCCCGCCCTGCCGTCGGTACACGCCGCACGCCTGGTTCGCGAACCGGTTCACGTCGTCAACGGCTTCACGCACCTTGGGATCGTCCTTGAGCGACTTGTCCTCGTCGACGCGTTGGAGCGCATCGAGGAAGACCTCGGCGTCGGCCTTGATCTCCTCCGGCGCGGTGCGAGCGATCTCGGCAACCCGCTCGATCTGGCGGTCGACGTCGAGCTCGCCCTTCTTCTGCTGCCGCGTGATCTCGTTGTCGTACCGATCGGCCGCCAAGCAGAACGCCTTCGATGCCTTCGGCGTCACGCTCCGGCTACACCCAACGCTCACTCCGACGATCAGCACGATCACCGTTGCGAACAAGTATCCGCGCGGCGCCATCTCTCGAGTCTCGCGGGGCTTCGCGCCCGACACCGAATCGTGACGGCGCCCCCGGTGTCATCGTCGGCGTCTAGTGTGCCCTCGTTGCGAGTGGTTCCCAGTCGTAGCTGATGCGCGAAAGAGCGGGATGCTCAACCATGCCTCGGAGTAGCGACGCCGACTGGCGACCGATCGCGATCATTCGCCGCGGTGGTCTCGCGGTGCCGCTTGAAGTCGCGAGCGTGTTGTGCACGATCGGCGTCTTCGTCGCCGTCGAGCGCACATTTGACCCTCCATCCCTTGGCGTCTACGGCATCGCCACCGCGGTCGGACTCCTCCTACTCGTGGTCGGCTCACTCGGGACTTCGGCGCTCATCGTGCGCGAAGGAGCCACTCGGCCCGACGAGTTCCGCAACCTCAGCATCGCGAGCTTCTGGGCACGGACCGCGTTCCTCCTGGTGCTCATCGCACCCGCGATGCTGCTGTCGTCGTCAACGGTGTTCGGCCTGCTCGTCTTGAACACATCCGCATTTCTCTACGTCGATCTCGCGGGCGCGGTCTTGCGGGGACAGGAGCGGTATGTCGCGGCGGCCGTGATCACCCTTGCGCACCGCATCACGATGCTGGTGGTGGTCCTTGCCGCCGCAACGAGCGGCGATCTCGAGGTCGTGGCGATCGCGTTGACGATCGCAACGGTCGTCATCGGCGTCACATCGGTGAGGTGGGCATTCTCTCGGGCGGGCTTCCGCATGTCGCTGCCGCCGCTCGGCGTGCTCGTCGGCACACTGCGCCGACATTTCCGCGGGGCGCTGACGCTGAGGGCGTCGGTCGTGGACGTGGAAGACCTCAGGGCTCGGGTCGCCGTGAGCGGCGTGGCCTCGAGGTTGGATGTGGTGCTGGTGGCGATGCTCGCCGCGTCCACATCACCAGGTGGGCGAGCAGGCGCGAGCGCCGCCTATGTCGCGGCTGCAGTTGTTGCCGTTGCCCTCAGCAACCTGGCGGCGATCTTGCTCGTCTTCGCGTTCCCGAGGTTGAGCGCGGCACCGGCGAAGGATGCGGGGCGAGAGGCGCGGCGGATCGCGTTCGTCACGTTTGTGGCAGCTGCCGTGGCTGCAGGTGTTGGAGTGCTGCTCGCCCGGGCCGTGATCGAGACGCTGTACGGCACGACGCCGGCACTCGCGGAAGCCGTCTCCATCCTTCGCATCTTCGTGATCTCTTTCCCGTTCATCCTGGCCGGGAGGATCCTGATCATGGGGTTCGTCGCGATCGCGCGCTCCGCGTTCGTCCTTGCGATCCAGCTCGGCGGGACAGCCTGGCTCTTGGCGGCGGTGGTGATCGGCTTCGAGATCGACAAGTTCCAAGGCGCTGCGATCGGCGCGGCCAGCGCGGACGTGGCGATGTTCGCGTTCGCGTTGTTGGCCTGGTACGGGGTCGAACGAGGCATGGACCAGAGGAGTCGATCTCCAGCGGGGCCCTGACGGGTCGCCGTGTACCCTCGGGCTCGTGCGTCTACGCCGTCGCGAGCGCGGCGACAAACGTGGGTTCAAGTACTCGGCGTGGGACGGGTCGCAGCGTGGGTTCGATCTCGACGCCGACGCGCTCCTCGACGAGATGACCGACGACCTCCTGTACCACGGCGACCTGCACGCGTCGCTGCGTCGCCTCATGCAACAGGGCATGAAGGACCGCAACGGCGAAGAGCTCATGGGGCTGCGCGACATGCTCCAGAAGCTCAAGGAACGCCGCAAGGAGATGCTCGAGAACTACGACTTGGGCGGGGTGTACGAGGACATCGCTGAGAAGCTCCGCGAGATCGAGCAGCAGGAGCGCGAGGGCATCGAGCGCCGAATCGACGAGGCGCTCCAGTCGGGCGACCATCGCCGCCAAGAGATCATCGACGACCTCGCCAAGGAGCGCCGCGAGCAGCTCGACCAGCTCCCCCCCGACCTCGCGAGCAAGGTGCAGCAGCTCCAGGAATACGACTGGATGGACGACGCGGCGCGCCAGAAGTTCGAAGAGCTCATGCAGGAGCTGCGCGACCAGCTGATGCAGAGCTACTTCAACCAGATGTCCGAGGGCATGCAGAACATGAGCCCCGAGCGCATGCAGCAGATGAAGGACATGCTCGCTGAGCTCAATCAGATGCTCGAGCAGCGTGAGCGCGGCGAAGAACCCGACTTCAAGGGGTTCATGGAGCGCTACGGCGACTTCTTCCCGGGCAACCCGCAGACCCTCGACGAGCTCCTCGAGCAGATGGCGCAGTCGATGGCGCAGATGCAGCAGCTCATGAACTCGATGACGCCCGAGCAGCGGGCCCAGCTCCAAGGACTGGCCGAGAGCCTGCTGGAAGACATGGACCTGCGCTGGCAGATGGATCAGCTCTCGCGCAACCTCCAACAGGCGTTCCCGAACATGCCCTGGCAGAAGTCGATGAACTTCCAGGGCGACAACCCGCT
>JANOHN010000329.1:0-2094 GCA_031406505.1 Acidimicrobiia bacterium
TCCTCGAGCAAGCCCGTGTCAGCACCCGAGTCGGTGACGAACGTGTCGACATCATCGAGGGCGGCAAACGCCGAGAAGTAGTCGTTGCCGATCTTGCTGTGGTCGCTGAGCAGCACGACCCGGCGGGCGGCGGCGATCATCCGCTGCTTGACCAATGCCTCGGCAGGGTCCGGAGTGGTCAGCCCGCACTCGACGCTGATCCCGTTGGTGCCCATGAAGGCGACATCGACATGGATTCTCGTGAGTGCCTCGAGCGCCCAACCGTCGACGATCGCCATCGTGCGGGTGCGGACACGCCCGCCGAGCATCATCACCGTCAGCTCCGCCCGGCCGCCGAGCATGAGGGCGATGTCTGGCGAGTTGACGACCACCAACAGCTCGCGGTCGCGGGGCAGCATCTCGGCGAAGCGACGGGTCGTCGTGCCGGCGTCGATGAGGATCGCCCCGTCACGGGGAACCTCGTCGATGGCGGCCTTGGCGATCCGCTCCTTCTCGGCGGTCCACAGCGTCTCGCGAGCGGCGAGCCCAGGCTCGGAGGCAAGCCGTTCGATCGAGATCGCACCGCCATGCACGCGGCGGACGTGACCCTGACGCTCGATGACGGTGAGGTCGCGGCGCACCGTCTCGGGCGTCACGCCCAACTCTTCCGACAGCGAGATCACATCAACCCGCCCACGCGCTCGTGCCCGGCGGACGATCTCCGCTTGACGTTCCTCAGCGAACACGGCACCCCCTCAAGCGCTGCTCCCCGCCGATTCCATTTCCGAATCGACCCGTTTCTATTTGCTTAGCTTTGCATGTTTCCGATTCCCTGTCAATGCTGACGTCCGATCAATGGCCGCGGTGCGCCGGCCTTGGACCTCGAAGGCCAGCGCACACGGCCTGACACCGTCGCGCGCGATGGATCCTGGACGGGCGGCCTGGCCGTCAGGCGCGAGGCAGCTCGGCCATGAGTTCTTGCGATGGGGTCGAGCGATCGTGAAACGGTGTCTCGGCCCACTGGTCGCGTCCCCGGGCTTTGGCGTCGTACATCGCGAGATCGGCCTTGATGAGCATTTCGTCAGCGGTCAGGCTCGCATCGTCGCACAGAGCGAGGCCGATGCTCGCGGTAAGTCCTAGGTCTTTGCCCGCGACGTTTGCGATGTCATCTCGGAGGATGCTCACGAGCATGTCGGCGACGCGGTGAACGACGTCGGCATCGCCGGACGGAAGCAGGACGGCGAACTCGTCGCCGCCGACGCGGGCGATGATGTCTGTGTTGCGAAGCCGCGTGCGCATCGCGTTTGCCACTGCAGCGATGACGTCGTCACCCGTGTGGTGACCGTGGGCGTCGTTCACGCTCTTGAAGTGGTCGATGTCGACGAAGAGAAGGCCGCCGTCGGGGCCGTATCGGCGACCGTTGGCAACATGCGCCTCGAGGGCGGCTTCGAACCTGCGCCGATTCAGTAGCCCGGTGAGCGGGTCGTGGTTCGCCAGATGGAACAGCTCAGCCTCAGTCCGCCGCCTCTCGGTGATGTCGAGGATCTGGGCAAGCGTGAACGCCGCTTGGCCGGCCTGGCCAACGAGGGGGGCGAGTCGCACCGACGCCCACAACTCGGTGCCATCGGCGCGCACGAGCCGCCTGTCGTTGTTGGTTCCGCCGAGCGGTCCTGCCCGATGGCCCTCGATGACACGAAGATCGTCGGGGTGCACAAGCGTCGACGCTTGCATGGATTGTAGTTCGTTGGAGTTGTAACCCATCATGTCGCTGAGCGCGGCATTGGTCTGCAAGAACGCGCCGTTGCGGTCGATGAGCGCCATCCCGATAGGTGCGGACTCGAAGGCGGTGCGGAACTGTTCCTCGGCCACGCGCCGTTGCGTGGTGTCTTCGAGCGTGCCGACGTACCCAGTCACAGTGCCGGCAAGGTCGATGACGCCGGTCGCTCGGGCGTGCACCCAGCGCACGTCGCCGGCCGGTCGGCGGACCCGGTACTCGGCGTCGAAGACACTCGATGTAGCTGCTGCTGCGTTCCACGCGGCTCTCGCCTTGGCTCGGTCGTTCGGGTGAACCCCGGCCTTCCAGCCTGCGCCGAGTGCGTCGCGAGGATCGCCGCG
>JANOHN010000330.1:0-1804 GCA_031406505.1 Acidimicrobiia bacterium
GTCGAGGCGGTGCGAGACGCGGGGATCGACGTGGGGATCGCCGCGGCCGACGCCGAGATGCTGCCGGCCTACGACTTCGTGATCGCCGACGACGAGGTGTTCTCCGTCGGCGACCTTCGCTTGCGGTCGATCCACACTCCCGGCCACACGGCGGGCTCCACGTCGTTCCTGCTCGAAGACGAGCCGCTGATCTTCACCGGCGACACGCTGTTCCCCGGCGGGCCCGGCAACACGAGCACGCCCGGCGCGAGCTTCGAGGAGATCCTCCAGTCGATCGACCGCCGGCTGTTCACGCTGCCGGTCGACATGCTCGTGCTCCCTGGCCATGGCCTCGACACCACCATCGGCGAGGAGCGCCCCCACCTCCAGGAGTGGGCCGACCGCGGCTGGTAACGCTCCTATTTGGTCATTCGACAACATCTGACGTGACCTTCTGACCAAATACGGGTCTTGGCGGCGTGACCCACGACATCGCCATCGCCCAGATCGCTGAACAGCAGCTCGGCTTGATCACACATGCGCAGGCTGGGCGCATCGGTTTGTCCCACCGCCAGATCCAGCATCGCGTCGATGTTGGGATCTGGGAGCGGATGCGTCCGCGCGTCTACTTGCTCCGGGGCTCGCCGCGCTCGTCGCCGCAAGCAGTCTTGAGTGCTGTACTCGCGGCCGGCGACGGAGCGTTCGCGTCGCACACAACCGCGGCACGACTCTGGGGGTTGCCAATTGATTCCGCTCCCGAGATCGAACTCACGATTCCTCTCGAGCGGCGCGTGCGTATCGACGGTGTCGTCGCGCATCGAAGCGGAACGCTTTCGGAGCGAGACGTCTCGGGTCTCGGACCGATCCCCGTGACCTCGCCAGCGCGAACGCTTGTCGACCTGTCATCAGCACTTTCCGTCGAACAGCTAGGACGAGCGCTGGACGACGGGCTACGGAGAAGGATCTTGTCGCTCACCGCCATGCATGCAGTCAGCAAGCGCTTTGTGGCGATCTCACCCGGTAGAAGTCCGAAGAGACTCGCCGCCGTTCTCGAAACTCGGACCCCGGGCTACGACCCAGGCGACAGCGAGCTCGAAACCCACGTCTGGGAAGTCGTCCGAGACGCCGGCCTTCCCGTGCCGCTTCGTCGGTACCAAGTTCGGGTGGGTACTCGAACATTGACACTCGACCTCGCGTACCCGGAACCCCGCATTGCCATCGAGGTGGACGGGTTCGGTCCTCACGGGACTCGCACAGCGTTCGACGTCGACCGGATCCGGCAGAACGCCCTGGTCCTGGCGGGATGGACCATTCTTCGATTCACGTCTCGATCCACAGACGACGAGATCGTGGCCACCGTTGCCAACGCCCTATTTGGACACTCGGCAACCCCAGGTGTTGCCGCGTGACCAAATAGGAACGTCAGCTGATGCCGAGGACGTCGCGGTAGACGGCCCTCGTGCGGTTCACGCAGCGCTCCCACGTGAAGCTGGCGGCGCGCACGCGGCCGGCTCGTGCGAGCACTTCGCGTGCGTCGTCGTCGCGAAGTAGCTCGGAGATCTTGTGCGCCCACGCCTCCGCGTCGTGTGCGGTCACGAAGCGTGCCGCGTCGCCGGCCACCTCGTGCAGCACTGGGATGTCGGCGCACAGCACCGCAGTCGACTGCGCCATCGCCTCGAGCACGGGGAGCCCGAAGCCCTCGTGCAGGCTGGGAAACGCGAAGAGATCGGCACCGCGGTAGAGCGCGAGCAGCCGGTCGGCCCGGACCGGGCCGGTGAAGTGGATGCGTGACCCGAGCGCCTCGGCCGGGCCGCGGATCGCCGCC
>JANOHN010000331.1:0-1681 GCA_031406505.1 Acidimicrobiia bacterium
GCTCGTCGACGTGGTGAGTCATTACGACGAGACGGTGCTCGAGAAGTACGTCGGCGACGAAGAGATCACAGCCGAAGACCTTCGCCGCGGGATCCGCACGGCCACGCTGCTCGACGAGATCGTGCCGGTGCTGTGCGGCACGGCGTTCAAGAACAAGGGTGTGCAGACGCTGCTCGACGCGGTCGTCGACTACCTCCCGAGCCCGCTCGACATCCCCGCGATCATCGGCACCGATCTCAAGTCGGGTGAACCCATCGAGCGCCACGCCGACGACGACGAGCCGTTCGCCGCACTCGCGTTCAAGATCATGAGCGACCCGTATGTCGGCAAGCTCACCTACTTCCGCGTCTACTCGGGCAAGCTCTCCGCGGGGAGCCCGGTCCTGAACGCCGCGAAGGACAAGAAGGAGCGCATCGGGCGCATCCTCCAGATGCACGCCAACCACCGTGAAGACAAAGAGGGCGTCTTCGCCGGCGACATCGTTGCGGCCGTCGGGCTCAAGAGCACGAGCACCGGCGACACCCTGTGCGACCCGTCACACCCGATCCTGCTCGAGCGCATGGAGTTCCCCGAGCCGGTCATCTCGGTCGCCGTCGAGCCCAAGACCAAGGTGGACCAGGACAAGCTCGGGCGCGCGCTCGCTGCGCTGTCCGAGGAAGACCCCACGTTCCAGGTGCGCACCGACGACGAGACGGGTCAGACGATCATCTCGGGCATGGGCGAGCTGCACCTCGACGTGCTGGTCGACCGCATGATGCGCGAGTTCGCCGTGGTCGCCAACGTCGGGAAGCCCCAGGTTGCGTACCGCGAGACGATCACCGAGCCGGTGAACGAGATCGAGGAGCGCTACATCCGCCAGACCGGTGGCCGCGGTCAGTACGGCCACGTGATCATCAGCCTTGAGCCCACCGGCCCGGGTGGTGGGTTCGAGTTCGTCGACAAGGTCAAGGGCGGCGACGTTCCTCGCGAGTACATCTCTGCGGTCGACGCGGGCATCCAGGAGGCGATGGAGGGCGGCGTGCTCGCCGGCTACGCCCTCGTGGATGTGCGGGCGATCCTCAACGGTGGGTCGTCCCACGACGTCGACTCGAGCGAGATGGCGTTCAAGATCGCCGGGTCGATCGCCTTCAAGAAGGCCGCTCGGATGGCCAAGCCGGCATTGCTCGAGCCGATCATGCAGGTCGAGGTGGTCACCCCGGAAGACTTCATGGGCGACGTGATCGGCGACCTGTCGTCGCGCCGGGGCAAGGTCGAGGGCATGGAGCAGCGGGGGACCTCGCACGTGGTCAAGTGCCACGTGCCGCTCGCGGAGATGTTCGGCTACGCTACGGATCTCCGTTCGCGCACCCAAGGCCGCGCGACCTACACGATGCAGTTCGACTCGTACCAACAGGTACCGGTGTCGATCGCAGAAGAGATTACCGCTCGGGTGCGCGGCGAATAGCCGCCCCCTCTCACCACCTCACGGAAGGAACCGCACGGTCTCATGGGCAAGGCGAAGTTCGAGCGGACGAAACCGCACCTCAACATCGGCACGATCGGTCACATCGACCACGGCAAGACGACGTTGACGGCGGCGATCACCAAGGTGCTGTCGGACAAGAACTCGAACACGTCGTTCACGGCGTTCGACGAGATCGACAAGGCCCCTGAGGAGAAGGCGCGCGGGATCACGATCTCG
>JANOHN010000333.1:0-2625 GCA_031406505.1 Acidimicrobiia bacterium
ATGAACACGCATGACGTGTTCGCACCCGTCTCCTTGACGGCTTCGGCCACCGACGCGAACACCGGGATGCCGTCGACGTCGGTGCCGGCCTTCTTCGGGTTCGTCCCGGCCACAACCTGCGTGCCGTAGTCGCGGTTGAGCAATCCGTAGAACTTGCCTTGTGAACCAGTCAATCCTTGGTAGACGACCTTGGTGTTCTCGTCGACAAAGATCGCCATCCCTACTCCCGCTCTCGGCCCTGTGGGCCGGGCCGCTCAAGCCCCGTTCGCTGCGCCGCAGGGTACCTGCGGCACTGACGCTCACTCACGACGCTCCTCGTGACTTCGCGAGCTCGACGACGCGTCGCGCCGCCGCCACCATCGTGGGCTCGATCTGGAGCGATTCGGACAGGTGTGGTTCGAGGATCGCCTTGCCCTCGTCGGCGTTCGTGCCGTCGAGCCGGATCACGATCGGCGCTTCGATCGACACCCGCTTGAGTGCTTCCACGATGCCGTTCGCGACCTCCTCGCCCTTGGTGATCCCACCGAAGATGTTGATGAAGATCGACCGCACGTCGGGGTCGTTGTTGATCACTTCGAGCGCGCCGGACATCACCTCGGCATTCGCGCCGCCGCCGATGTCGAGGAAGTTGGCGGGCTTCCCGCCCACTTGGCTGACGATGTCGACCGTGCTCATGGCGAGCCCGGCGCCGTTGGCGATGATGCCGACGTAGCCGTCGAGGCCTACGTACTGAAGCCCCTTCTCGTGCGCGGCTTCCTCACGCTCGTCGCGCACCTGCGTGGCGTCGTACTCCGAGTATTCCGGGTGCCGGAACACCGAGTTGTCATCGAGCGTGACCTTGGCGTCGAGTGCATGCACCTTGCCGTCCGGCTTGAGGATCAACGGGTTGACCTCGGCAAGGTCGCAGTCGGCATCGACGTAGCAGTGCCAGAGCTTCAGCAGCAGGTCGACCGCGCCGTCGGTGGCTTCGGGATCGAGTGCCGCGGCAACGACCCATTCCCGGCAGCGGGCCTCGTCGAGTCCGTCGACCGGGTCGACGTGGATCCGCGCGATGGCGTCGGGACTGTCGGCGGCAACTTGCTCGATGTCGATACCGCCCTGGGCCGACAACATGCCGAGGTGCAGCTTCGCGGCGCGGTCGAGCGTGAACGACGCGTAGTACTCGCGCTTGATGTCGCTGGCCTGCTCGATCCAGAGGATCTCGACGATGTGGCCCTTGATGTCGAGGCCGAGGATGCTCGACGCGTGCGTACGGCACTCGTCGGAGTTGGCGGCGAGCTTGATGCCGCCGGCCTTCCCGCGTCCGCCCACCTGCACCTGGGCCTTGACCACCACCGGGTACCCGATGCGGTCAGCCGCGGCGACCGCATCGTCGACGGTTGTGGCTACCTCGCCCGCCGACACCGGGATGCCGTAACGCGCGAACAGCTGCTTGCCTTGATACTCGTACAGGTCCAATTTCCCGCTCTCTGTCCTGTGGACCGGGCCGCTCCACTTCACCTCGGCGACCGCTCGCTGCGCCGCAAGATACTTGCGGCGCGGGCGCTCACTCGGATCCCGCTCCTGGTGCCAGTCCGCTCCAGTCAGCCGGTCAGGCTCGCTTCACGCTCGTCGAGGGCTTGTTCGAGCCAGGTGGTGATGTCGGCGAGGGGCGCGCCGGGCGTGAACATGCGGGCGACCCCGGCCGCTTCGAGGGTGGTCACGTCGGCGCCGGGGATGATGCCTCCGCCGAAGACGATCACATCGCCGCGGCCCCGTTCGGCGAGGAGCTGCACCACCTTCGGGAAGATCGTGAGGTGCGCTCCCGAGAGGATCGACAGCCCGACGGCGTCGGCGTCCTCCTGGAGGGTGGCTTCGGCGACCTGCTCCGGCGTCTGGAACAAGCCCGTGTAGATCACCTCAAACCCCGCATCGCGCAGCGCCCGGGCGATCACCTTGGCCCCGCGATCGTGCCCGTCGAGGCCGGGCTTGGCGATGACGACGCGGTAGCGCCGCTGCATTGACAGGTTCCTTTCACCGAGTCGACCCCGACTCCAGGGCCGCTCAATCTAGCGATAAGACTCACGGCTGTGCCGCCCCGCCTCTCGGATCGCCGCCTCCTCCTCCTGACCGGCAGCTTCCTGGTGGTCGCCGCGGTGTTCTTCGGTGGTGTGCTGTGGCTCGCGACGATGCGCGACGAGAGCAGCAAGGGTGCCTTCTTCATCGGGCTCGAGCGGCCGTTGAAGACGCACATCCACGAGGGCAGTCCCCTGTACTTCGCCAACCCGAGCGCCGGCGACGGGTTCTGGCTCGACATCGAAGACGGCCAGCTCGTCGCGCTCGTGCTCGACCGGCCGGATTCCAAGGACTGTGTCCAGAAGTGGAAGGACCAGCAGGACGCCTACATCGATTGCAACGGTGACGCATTCCAGAGCACCCAGCTCGACCGGTACCGGGTGACGATCGGGCCACGCAACGGATCACCGAAGAAGTCCGTGTACGTGGACCTGCGCAAGGTGGAACCCGCGCCGGAGTAGCCAGCCGCGTTGGCGACCTCAGCCCTTCGTCAGCGGTGCCCAGGCGAGGAGCAAGCGCTTCTCGCCGACCTCCTTGAAGTTGATGATGGCTTCGGCGCGGTCGCCGGCG
>JANOHN010000054.1:0-4684 GCA_031406505.1 Acidimicrobiia bacterium
CGAAGGACGGATCGTCGGGATCTACGTCGCGCCGGGAGAGGGCGCGCCGATGGAGGCACGCGACGTCGTGCGCGCCATCGCCGGCAAGGGGCTCGAAGGCGACCGGTACGCCGTCGAAGCCGGGAAGTTCTCGGGCACCCGCGTCGAAGACGCGCAGCGCGCGGTCACGCTCATCGAACGCGAAGCGGTGCTCGGCGCAGTCGAGGAGCACGGTATCGAGCTCTCGGAGCAGGAGACCCGCCGCAACCTCGTGACCGAAGGCGTTCGCCTCAACGGCCTCGTGGGCCAGGAGTTCGTGGTCGGCGACGTGCGCTTCCGAGGCTTCGACCTTTCGCATCCGTGCGCGTACCTCGAGGAGCAGACGCGCCCAGGTGTGCGCAAGGCGCTCATCGATCGCGGCGGCCTGCGGGCTGAGATCCTCGCCGACGGCGAGATCCAGATCGGCGACCGCATCACGTCCGTCTGATCTCGCGGGCGCGGATCAGTAGCCTCGCCGACCATGCCGGACAAGAAGTTCGAGACCACTGGTGTCGTCCACGAGCTGATCGACACGCTCAAGACCCTCGACGCGAGGTTCTTCGAGGGTCCGAACGCGCTCGGCGACGATCAGCAGATCCTCGAGGGCTACAAGTGGATCTTCTCGATCCTCCAGGTTGCGCTCGACACGCAGGTGTGGGGCGATCCGGCCAACCCGCGCTTCGTAGACATCGTCGGCCACTACAAGAAGTGGGGTGGGGACAACGCCGACGCGTTCTACCAGTTCGCGCCCGTGGATCCTGATGTCGTGTACCGCGTCACCGGCGTGAAGGGCGACGCGGCGTACTTGTCGCTCACCGTGTACGGCGGCCCGCGGGATGGGCACTACTCGGAGCGCATCGTTGGGAGCGTGAACGATCGCGACGACCTCGACATAGGTCCGGACGGCACGTTCGAGCTCATGATGGCGAGGGAACGGCCCAAGGGTTGGAAGGGCCCGTTCATCCAGCTCGAGGACGATGCCGTCGCCGCGATCACGCGCGACTACCTGGAGAACCCGTTCCGGGGGAAGCGCTGCACGTGGCACATCGAGTCGATCGATCCGCCGTCCACGTATCGCGAGAACGACGCCGACCTCGCGCGCCGGTTCCGCGCCGCGCTCACGTGGGTGCGTGACCAAGCGCAGATGGTGCCGCTCGGACTCGGTGAGCCGAACCACATCGACGAGCCGTATCCGGTGCAGAAGGTCACGTTCGGTTGGGCCGCGGGCGATGCTGCGTACGCGATGGGCAGCTTCGACCTCGCGCCCGACGAGGCGCTGGTGATCACGGGCCGCTCACCCGAGTGTGCGTTCTGGAACTGCTGCTTGTGGAACCAGTTCATGCACACGTACAACTACGACTACGAGCGCGTCACGATCAACGGTGCGCAGACGAAGTACGAAGCCGACGGCTCGTGGACGCTCGTCGTCGCGCACGAGGACCCGGGACACCCGAACTGGCTCTCGACCGCGGGTCACCCACGTGGTCGCATCTGGTTCCGTTGGTTCTCCCCGAGTGCCACACCCGACCGACCCGAGACCAAGGTCGTGAAGCTGCAGGACGTGCCGAAGCTCGCCTAGTTCACACTTGAGTCTCCAGCGTGACGTCGAACCTGTCGGTGTAGTCGCGCATCGCGGCTCGACGCTCGGCGGGGTCGATGTCGAAGTGGCCCTCGAGGTCGTAGAGCACGCCACCGTGGCGACCGCGTGGGTGCTCGACCATGAACGCGTCCATCGCGGCCCGCACGTCAGATGTGAACGGCTGGTCGGCGACATCGTAGATGCGCTCCACCATCGCTACGTCGTCGGCCATGAACTCATCGAAGGGCATGTCGATCGTGCGATCCGCGGGAAGCAGGTCGTGGTCGCGCATGCCGGCGCGCAGCATCTCCTCGATGCGGTCCGACCAGTAGTGCCCGATGTGCACCGGATCGACCTCGGAATGGCTGAGGCGCGCGGTGTAGGTCAGCATCGTGGCGTTCGACGCGATGACCGCGACCGGATCGCGGTGCGTGACCACGAACGTCGCGTCGGGGAACACCTGCAACAGCGGCGCGAACTGCTCGAGGTGTTGCGGCGATTTGAGCACCCACCGCTCGCCCGCAGGGCGCTGCCACTGCAGCACCTGGAGCACCTTGCGCAGGTACATGTAATGCGGCGTCTGGTCGTGCGTCACGTACCACTGCTTCCACGCGGGGAGCACGCCCATCGTCTCGAAGAGCATCGTGGAGAAGTCGATCGCCAGGAGCTGGATCTCCTCGTGCACGTGATCGACGGTCATCTCGTGCATCCGCTTGAACTGCGGCATCGCCTCGTCGACGATGCCCAGCCCCGCGCCGGTTCGCTCGCGACGAGGGTCGTCGCCGCCCGCCGCGACGGCGGCGCGCTCGTCCGCCGGGAGGACAGGCTCGAGGCTCTCCCAGTACGGCAACGAGCGCATGGCGGGATCGGACGCGATGAGGTTGTGGAGATGCGTCGTGCCGGTGCGCGGCTGACCCGCGATCACGATCGGCCGTTCGATCGGCTCGTCGAGGATTTCTGGGTGCGCGCGCACGAGGTCTTCGACGAGCAGCCGGTTCCTCAAGAGCTGCATCACTTGGGCATGCGTGCTCACGCGCCCCATGGCCGAGCGTTCGCGTTGGGTGTCGAGCGCGCCGAGGATGACGCCGAGTGGCTCACGGAACCGGTCGTCGCCGAAGTCGTCGAGCCCGGTGTCGGCTTTCGCCTGTGCGATCAGCGCGTCGGGTGCGAAATCGAGCTCAGCGGCGATCGGCTCGACCGCTCGCATCATCTCGACGATGTTCGGCGCGAACTCCGGGTTTGCGAGGTCGTCGATGTGGATGGACGCGGGCCGGGTGGTCACGGGGCGGCAGCGTACCGGTGGCCGTCGAGGCGGAACCCGGGCGGCCGCAGGTCAATCGGTGCGCTCAGGTGCAGAAGGAGGGCTGCGACGGCGCGGCACGGGGAGCACCGTCGCAGCCCGACGTCCCAACCGCCGCGACGAGGAGCGTGAGGGGGATCCAAGATCGTCGCGGGATCGGAACGGACATGGTGCCCGGGACACGACCGCCCGACCGGGGTGACCGCAAGCGGTGAAGAAGTGGCGACGACTAGAAGTCGATCGCCGAGAGGTCGGGGAGCCAGTGCTCAGCACGCGCAACTGCGTCGTACCAGCGATCGCGATCAAGCGGCGCACGCGGTTCGACGCGTGTCCCTGGGCTCCACGTGCTCGCCACCGCGTCGTCGTCCATCCACATGCCGACCGCGGGTCCGGCCGCGAACGCGGCACCGAGCGCGGTGGCTTCACGGACGGGTGCAATCTCGATCGGCCGCTGCGACGCGTCGGCGAGTGCCTGGACGAACGTGGCGTTAGCGGTCATCCCGCCGTCGACCCGCACGACCTCGATGTGGCACTCGCTGTCGGCCTCCGCCGCTTCGATCAGGTCGACACCGCGGTGCGCAACGCCTTCGAGCACGGCTCGCACCACGTGCGCACGCTCGGTGCCGCGAGTCAGCCCGAGCAACGTGCCGCGCGCTCCGAAGTCCCAGCGCGGCGTGCCGAGGCCGAGGAGCGCGGGGACGTACCAGACGTCGCCGGTGTCGGTGCAGCTCGCCGCGAGCGCGTCGGTCTCTTCTGCCGAGCCCACCAGGCCGAGGTCGTCGCGCAGCCACTCCACGTTTGTCCCGGCCGAGAGCATCACGGCTTCGAGGCCCCACAGGTCGGTGCCGCCGACGCGGCGCGTCACGATCGGAAACGTTCCGGCGTCGCCGCGCAGGTCGAACGCCGGTCGATCGGGGCCGAGGACGAGATCGAGCATCCCGCCGGTGCCGAACGTGATCTTGGCGTCGCCGTGGTGCACGCAACCTTGTCCGAGCAGCGACGCCTGCTGATCGCCGAGCAGTCCGGTGATCGGTGGTGCGCCCGCAAGGGCGGTCGCTTGGCCGACGATGCCCGATGAGTCGACCACGGTAGGGAGAGCAGCGTCGGGAATGCGCAGGATCTCGAGCACGGACGCGTCCCACCCGACGTTCGTCGGGGCGCGCATCCCGGTGATCAGCGCGTTTGACGCGTCGGTCACGTGAATCGCGCCTTGCGACAAAGTCCACGCGACCCAGGAGTCGACCGTCCCGATGCACACGTCGCGGGTGCGTTCGGGATCGGCCGCGTCGAGGAGCGTCTCGAACTTGGTTGCAGAGTGGTTCGGGCCCACGCGCACATGCGACGCACGAAGCTCGAGACAGCGCACCACCGTCCGCAAGTCCTGCCACCCAATGCCGGGCGCGAGCGGCTCGCCAGTCGCGCGGTCCCAGATGACCGCGGAGCCTCGCTGGTTGGCCACGCCCACCGCGGCGACCGTGCCGACCTCGTCGATCGCCGCACGGGCGACCTCGAGCACCACGTTCGCCATCGCTGCCGCGTCGAACTCCACGAGCCCGGGAGCGGGAGACGACGGGAGCAGCGGCCGTCGGTGCTCGGCCACGATGCGCGCGTCGGCGTCAACCACAACGGAGCGCACCGACGACGTCCCCACGTCGACGACGAGGATCATCGTGATCCGGCCAGAGGCGAGCGCCCGCGACGCAGGTACCCTGCGGCGCAGCGAGCCGGGGCCCGAGCGGCCCGGCCCACAGGGCCGAGAGCGAGAAGGCGGGTCATGGCCAGGCGGG
>JANOHN010000070.1:0-9334 GCA_031406505.1 Acidimicrobiia bacterium
GCCTATCCCAGTGCGCGAGAAGGGTGGGTTGCCGTCTCGGCAACCCGTTCCACCACCAAGAAGGAGGGTGTCGATGACGCCTGACACGGCAACCCGGGTGTCGCGGATCGGGCTGGCGCTGCTGGCGGTGACAGCGCTGCCAATCGGCGCGTGGGCGGTGATCGCGCCTCGCGCGTACTACGACGACTTTCCTGGTCTCGGCAGTCAATGGATCTCGCCCGATGGGCCCTACAACGAGCACCTCATGCGCGACTTCGGCGCGCTGAACCTGGCGCTTGGCGTCTTCACCGTGTGTGCGGCGATCTGGCTGCTGCGGCCGATGGTGATCGCCGCGGCGGTGGCGTGGATCGTGTACCCGCTGCCGCACGTCGCGTACCACGCCCTCAACCTCGACCACTACGACACCGGTGATCAGGTGGGCATCCTGGCCGGCCTCGGGCTGGCGCCGGTCGTGGCGGTCGTGCTGCTCGTGGCCTCGCGATCGCTGCCGAGCCGGGCCTGAAAGCCGCTCAGCGGCTCCCCGCGTTCGGCTTCTTGCCGTGGTTCGCCTTGTTGCGGCGGGCCTTGAGCTTGCGCTTCTTGGTCTTCTTGGACATCTGGGCCATCCGGTTGGGGGCGAAGGGCCGCAGGCTAGTGCCCAGGCCGACTGACAACGGATGCCCAAGCCTTGCGGATTACCTCAAGCCCCGAGCGGTTTCTGGCGACACATCTTCCAAGAGATCCGTGACCTGACGGGGCAGAGGGCGAACGACCGCATGGGCCAAGGAACGCCACGAAGAGTTCTGTGGGTCGCGGCCATCGCCGCGATCAGCCTCGCCGCCTGTCAGCCCGTCGTCGAACCAGCACCGCCCGCCGGCGGTGGTGGCGGTGGCGGTGCGGCGCCGGCAGCTCCGCCACCCCCTCCGCCTCCGGTCTGGTGTCAGTCGGAGCCGACTCCCGGCGCGACCGATCAGGTCGCAGTGGTCGATACGGGTGGGAGCCGCCCTGAGGTCGTCGAGTTCGACGCCGCGACGGCCGCCGAGGTGCAGACCGAGGTCGACGCCCTCGAGCAGCAGGGTGACGTGCTTGCGGTCGGTCCGGAGGCGACGGTCAGCGCGCAGGCGTATCCGCAAGGCTCGAATCCCAGCTACGCCACGAGCCAATGGAGCTTTGGGGCGGCCTACGTCAACTTCGCGGGTGCGTGGAACGCGACGCCGAGCGCCACCGGCTCGGGTGTTCGCGTCGCGATCATCGACACCGGGGTCGAAGCCAGCCATCCCGACCTCGCTGCTCGTGTGGTTCAAGGCAGGGACTTCGTCCTCGCCGACGAGTCGCAGAGCAACTACGGGCGGATCGACGGCTTTGGTCACGGCACACATGTGGCGGGCATCGTTGCCGCGAGCGATGACGCCAACGGTGTCGTCGGCGGTGCGCTCGACGCAACGATCGTGCCCGTGCGCGTCTTGAACTGCTCGGGATCTGGCTCGAACACCGCCGTAGCGAACGGGATCATGTGGGCCGCCGACCCGACAGGTGGTCATGTCGACGTGATCAACCTGAGCCTCGGCGGACCGTCAGATTTTGGTGGGGTATTGGCGAGTGCGATCGACTACGCGCTCGACCAAAATGTGGTTGTCGTCGCGTCAGCCGGCAACTGCGGTGCTGGCGGCTCAGGGTCACAGTGTCCCGGTGGCGTCAACTCGATCAACTACCCGGCCGCGTTGGCAGGTGACCAGGTCACCTACCCAGGCATGATCGCCGTCGGCGCGACCGACTCCAACGCCTCTGGCCACAACCCGTTCGCCCGCGCGAGCTACTCGAACGCGAACACCTACGTCACCGTGGCGGCACCCGGCACCAGCATCTACTCCACGTACGCGCAGCAGCCGAGTCACACTCCGACATACACAACGCTGTCCGGCACGTCGATGGCCACGCCGGAAGTGGCCGCGGTCGCCGCGCTCATCAAGTCGAAATGTGGCTTCGGCGCATACACGGCCGCGCAAGTCCGCACGCGAGTCTTGACTGGAACCCAAGCGGTGAACGGCTTCCAAGCCGCCGTCGGGATGGTCAACGCGGTGAACGCCACGGCGGCCTGCTAGCTACGCCGGGGGTGTCGCGGGCATGTTCCCGTGGGGCCGGTTGTAGAAGCCAGCGCGACCCGTCCCGAACTTGAGCCAACAGTTGCCCAACACTCGGTCAGATCGATCTTCTAGCCGACCCTGCCCACAGCCCTGCGGCTACCCTCGACCCGCGGGCGGTCTTGGCAACACAGCGGCGGGCATCTCCGTGACCTCCAGAATCCAGACGGGTGACGTTGATACGCATGGGCAGAACAACCTCCACACGATTCCTCTCGATCGCGGCGATGGCCGTGGCCGGCCTCGTCGCCTGCCAACCAGTCGTCGAGCCCGCACCCCCTGCCGGGGGTGGCGGGGGCGGCGGGAGCGGCGGCGGCGCCACCTCCGTGCCGCCTCCTTGTGGGAAGCAAGTCGCGTCCGATGACTTCGTGGCGGTCGTAGATACACCGGAAGCTGTCGCCGACGAGATCGTCGCCTTCGAGGCCGCGAACCAGGCCGAAGTCGACGCCAAGATTGCCGAACTCGCGACGACGGGCGACGTCCTGTCGGTCGAGCCCGACGCTCTCGTTTACGCCACCGCGGTCGATCCATCGAACGACCCTGCGTATGCGGCTGGCCAGCAATGGGGCCTGAGCGCAGCGGGAGGCGGTTTCGACAGCGCGTGGGCCACCGCTGACGGGACCGGCCAGGTGATCGCGATCATCGACACCGGCGTGCAGGCGAATCATGAGGACCTGGGGATCACCACCAAGGTCCTTCCCGGCATCGACTTCGTGCTGGTCGGCGGTGACGGCACGGCCGACCAAAACGGACACGGAACCCACGTCGCTGGGATCGCGGCCGCGAGCGACAACGACAAGGGCGGGCTAGGCGGCGCGCCGGGGGCGAAGATCCTCCCGGTGCGGGTCCTCAACGCCAGCGGCAGCGGGTTCTCTTCCGACGTCGCGTCAGGGATCAAGTGGGCCGCCGACAACGGTGCGACGGTGATCAACCTCAGCCTCGGCGGCTGCAACCCTTCAGCCGCGATGCAGTCTCAGATTGCGTACGCAATCTCGACGAGGAACGTCGTTGTCGTCGCGGCGGCGGGCAACAACAACCAGAACGCGACGGTCTACCCAGGCGCGTACGACGTCGAAGGCGTCATCGCGGTGGCCGCAACGAACAACGTCGGCGCGAAGGCTTCGTACTCGAACTACGGCGTGTCGGTAGACATCGCCGCGCCGGGGGGCGAATCCACTTCGACGTCCACGTCGATCAAGTCGACGTACAAAGACGTCAGTGGACAGCCGCCGTCTGCCGCGTATGCATTCCTCAACGGCACGTCCATGGCCACACCCTTCGTGGCTGCCGCGGCCGCACTCGTGCGCCAGCACTGCCCCACGTACACGCCGGCGCAGGTCCTCGCCAAGCTCCAAGCAACGGCGACGACTCCGGGAGCGGGGCTGGCCGTGGGTCGCATCCAGACCGGTGCCGCGGTCACCGCGGCCTGTTAGCTACGCCGGGGGTGTGGCGGGGACGTTTCCGTCGGCCCAGACCGTCTTCTCGATCCGTTCCTTGATCCGCCACCCTGCAGGCGTGCGCACGAGTTGGTCGTGGTACTCGCCGCCGATGAAGAAGAAGCTCAGGCTCCCGTCGCCGGCGGCTTGGCCCATCGGGTTGTAGAAGGCAGCGCGACTCGTTGCGGTGTCGCCGTCGATCCGGATGTCCCTGTTCGTCACGAAGTGCTGGTACGCGGGAAAATGCGGGAGCACCTGTGACAGCCACGCCTTGATCTCGGGGTACTGACCCTTGATCCCGCCCGCGCTCGTGTAGTCGACGAAGGCATCGGGAGTGAAGACGTCGTCGAGCCCGTCGAACTCTTGGCTGTCGATCGACCACGCGTAGCGCGTGAGCACGTCCTCGATCTCGATCCGGTCCGAGATTGCCTGCAGGTCAGCCATCGGTCCCCCTCCTGGATCCGTGCGGGTCCCAACGTATCCTCAGCAGTCGTGGAGCATCTCGGCCTCATCGGACTCTCCGACTCAGGGCATGCGGAGCTGTTCACTGCGCTGACCGGTGCCGACGTCTCGAATGCCGCGGACCGCGTGCTGGGAGTGGTGCACCTCCCCGACGAGCGCCTCGATCGACTCGCCGCGATGTCGGCCTCGAAGAAGGTGGTGGCGGCCACGTTCCAGATCGCGTTCCTCCCCGGGCTGTCGACGGAGGCGGGCAAGGGCCTCGGCAGCCGACTCCTCGGCACGTTGCGCGACAGCGACGCGTTGATGCTCGTGGTCCGCGCCGACGAGGGGCACGATCCCGCCCGCGAGCTCACATCGATCGAAGAAGAGCTGATCCTCGCCGATCTCGGATCGGTGGAGGGACGGGTCTACAAGCAACGACGCGCCGCCAAAGGCGACAAGACCCTCGTGCCCGAGATCGAGGCGCTCGAGCGTGCCGAAGCGGCGCTCTCCGACGGCATCCCGATCTATCGCTCCGAGCTCACGCCAGCCGATCGCGTGCTCCTCCACGAAGTGTTCCTCCTCACCAACAAGCCCGCGCTCGTGGTCGTGAACGTCGGGGTCGACCAGATCGACGCGGCCCAGGAGCACGCAACGCAGTTCGGTGTCGACGCGCTTGCCGTGTGCATCGAGCTGGAAGCGGACCCTGATGTGGTCACGTCGGTCGGGGAGGAGCGCGCCCGCTTGCTCGCCGACCTCGGCGTGCCCGAGAGCGTGGTGCCCCGTCTCGCGCGCTCCGCGCTGCACCTGCTCGGCCGGTCCACGTTCCTCACGACCGGCGAGGACGAGAGCCGCGCGTGGACGTTCCGCACCGGCGCGAAAGCACCGGAGTGCGCCGGTGCAATCCACTCGGATCTCCAGCGGGGGTTCATCCGCGCGGAGGTGATCGACTGGCGCGAGCTGCTCGAGATCGGCTCGTGGGCCAAGGCCAAGGAGCTCGGCAAGATCCGGGTCGAGGGCAAGGAGTACGTGGTCGAGGACGGCGATGTGCTCGAGATCCGCTTCAACGTTTGAGGGTCTCATGCCGTGGCTCATGCGTGAGGGGGAAGTGCTGGCATCGGCCGAGGAGGCCACCACTCGAGCGGCCCGGCGGCGGGGCCTGCTCGGCCGCGACTCACTCGAAGGAGTGCTGGTGC
Organism: Acidimicrobiia bacterium; assembly: GCA_031406505.1. Taxonomy (GTDB): domain Bacteria; phylum Actinomycetota; class Acidimicrobiia; order IMCC26256; family PALSA-555; genus SHVJ01. The sequence goes on from JANOHN010000070.1 coordinate 5,194, forward strand.
TGCGCCCATGCCGACAGGTGCACACGCTCGGGATGCGCTTCCCGCTCGACGTGATCTGGTGCGCCAACGACGGTCGCGTGCTGCGCACCGCGTCACTGCTTCCACGACGCATCTCTCGTCCGGTGTGGCAGGCGCGTTGGGTCATCGAAGCCGACCACGGCGCGTCCGCTCGTTGGGGGCTCGAAGTGGGTGACGTCCTCGCGATCACCGAGGAGGCCGGCGTATGAGGAAGGGTGAGGGGAACGGCTCACTGGTGCTCGTGGCCACGCCGATCGGAAACCTCGGCGACCTCTCACCGCGCGCCGTCGAAGTGCTGCATGCCGCTGATGTGATCGCGGCGGAGGACACGCGCCGAACGCGCGGCTTGCTCACGCATGCGGGCGTGGCCGGTGGTCGGCGCTTGCGGGCCGTGCACGGCCACAACGAGCGAGCGAGCGCAGCGAAGATCGTGGAGGAGATCCGTTCCGGCGCGTTGGTGGCCTACGTGACCGACGCCGGGATGCCGGGTGTCAGCGATCCTGGCGAGCGGCTCGTACGCGCGTGCGTCGACGCCGGACTCCATGTGGAAGTGATCCCCGGACCGAGCGCGGCGCTCACCGCGTTGGTGCTCTCGGGCCTCCCGACCGATCGGTTCGTGTTCGAGGGCTTCTTGCCTACAAGGGGCCGCGCGCGCGATGAGCGCATCGGGGGGATCGACCGCGAGGAGCGCACCACCGTGCTCTTCGAGGCGCCGCATCGCCTCGTCCGCACGCTGGCTGACCTCGCTCAGGTGTGTGGTGAGCAGCGGAGTGTCGCGGTCGCACGAGAGCTCACCAAGCTCCATGAAGAGGTGTGGCGCGGCACGCTGCACGACGCGATCGAGCACTTCGAGCAGACCGCGCCACGAGGCGAGATCGTGGTGGTGGTGGAGCCCAGTCGTGAGGAAGCCGCGGCACCGACGGACGATGAGCTCGCAGCCGAGGCGCTCGCGCTCGTGAGCGCCGGCATGCCGACTCGAGAGGCGGCCGACAGACTCGCGGCCCGCTTTCGCGTGTCGAGGCGGCGGGCCTACGACGCAGTCATCGCTCAGCGCTCAGCGCGCTGACGCACGCCGAGCACGCGAAGCGCCCGGAGTGCTCGCGAAGGTCGTCGCGAGCCCCGCAGAACACGCACATGTGCTCGTGGCGGCTGAGGATGATCCGCCCTTCCTGCACCGAGACATCGAGTACGTCGCCCTGGCGGATCCCGAGCGCACGACGGAGATCGGCTGGCAACACGACGCGTCCGAGTGAGTCGACGTGTCGGGTGCGATCTTGTGTGCTCACGTCAAACCGGTCCGGCCACGTGACATGCGGTCGGTATCGTACGTTGCATGGGTTCGACGTTCTATGTGACGACTCCGATTTACTATCCGAACGACGTGCCCCATATAGGACACGCGTACACCTCGGTCGCAGCTGACGCGCTCGCGCGTTGGCGACGACTCTGGGGTGACGACATCGTGTTCCTCACGGGCACCGACGAGCACGGGCTCAAGATGCAACGCACGGCCGAGGCCGAAGGGATCACACCCCAAGAGCTCGTCGATCGCACGAGCCCCACGTTCCGCGAGCTCACCTCGCTGCTCGATCTCACCAACACCGACTTCATCCGTACGACCGAGCCGCGCCACTACCAGGCGGTCCAGCAGTTCTTGCAGGTGGTCTACGACAACGGATACATCGAGCTCGGAACTTACGAGGGCCTGTATTGCGTGCCGTGCGAGGCCTATTACACCGAGGACGAGCTCGTCGACGAGAAGTGCCCGATCCACTTGCGTCCGGTGGAGCGCGTCACCGAGGAGAACTACTTCTTCCAGCTGTCGCGCTTCGAGGATCGATTGCTCGAGCACTACGCGGCGCACCCGGAAGCGGTGCAACCCGACACGCGTCGCAACGAGGTCCTCGGCTTCATCAAGCAGGGCCTGCGTGACTTCTCGATGAGTCGGACGTCGCTCACCTGGGGTATCCCGCTGCCGTGGGACCCCAAACACGTCACCTACGTTTGGTTCGACGCGCTCTTCAACTACTGCACCGCGATCGGGTACGGGACCGACCGAGAGCGCTTCGATCGCTACTGGCCGGTCGACTACCACCTCATCGGGAAGGACATCCTCCGGTTCCACGCCGTGTATTGGCCCGCCATGCTCATGGCCGGCGGCGAGGCGCCGCCCCAGCGAGTGTTTGCGCATGGGTTCCTCCTCATGGGTGGAGAGAAGATGGCCAAGAGCGGGAGCAACCAAGTGGCACCGGCTGACCTCGTCGCCGAGTTCGGCTCCGATGGCTACCGCTACCACTTCCTCGCTGACCAACGCTTTGGGCCCGATGGTGATTTCAGTCACGAGGCGATGGTGGCGCGCTACAACGCGGACCTCGCCAACAACTTCGGCAACCTCGCCAACCGGGTGTTGAACATGGCCGTCACATACTGCGGTGGTGTCGCGCCGTCCGAGCGTTCGAACGGACCGCTCCAGATGGCCAGCGCGCTGGCATTCGACGGTGCCCGTGACGGGATGGCCCGACTCGACTACGCCAGCGCGACCGGCGCGGTGTGGGACCTCATCCGAGCCGCCAACTCGTTCATCGAGGACAGCGAGCCGTGGAAGCTGCACAAAGTGGGGGACGCCGCGGCAACTTCGTCGGTCCTCGGTGATTGCCTCGAGGCGCTTCGAATCGTGGCGTTGCTCGCGTCGCCGTTCATCCCGCGAGCGGCAGCCGAGCTGTGGCGACGGTTGGGACTCGACGGCCGGCCCGAAGACCAGCAGCTCCCCGAAGCCGCGGCGTGGGGTCTCGGCCCCGTCGGCACCACGCTCGAAAAGGGCGACCCGCTCTTTCCTCGCATTGACACATGAACGCGCTCATCGAATGGGTCGACAGTCACTGCCATGTGCAGATGGCGACCGACGGCTCGGACGCGGTGCTCCAGCGGGCCCGCGACGCGGGCGTCACCGCCGTGGTGGTCGTCGGCACCGACCTGGAGTCGTCGCAGGTCGCGGTCGAGCTCGCGGCGCGCCACCCCGACGTGCGGGCGACCGTCGGACTCCATCCGCACGATGCGTCGCGTCTGGGGGAGGAGTGGGCCCAGCTCGAGACGCTCGCGGCGCGTGACGGGGTGGTGGCTGTCGGCGAAGCAGGGTTCGACCTCCACTACCGAAACTCGGAGCCGTCCGAGCAGGAAGCGGCGTTCCGAGTGCAGATCCGGCTCGCGCACCGCCTCGATCGCGCGCTTGTCATCCACTCTCGCGAGGCCTGGGACGACACGTTCCGTGTGCTTGGCGACGAAGGCCCTCCGGCCCGCACCGTCTTCCACTGCTTCACCGGCGGCCCCACCGAGGCGAGCCGCGCGCTCGACCTCGGCGCGCGGCTCTCGTTCAGCGGGATCGTGTCGTTCCCGAATGCGAACGACGTGCGCAAAGCAGCCGCCATCTGCCCCCTCGACCGCCTGCTCGTAGAGACGGACGCCCCCTTTCTGACGCCCGTCCCGCACCGAGGCAAAGAGAACGAACCCGCCTACGTAGCCCTAGTAGGCGCCGCACTAGCCGAGGCGAGAGGCGAAGCTGACGAGACTGTGGCCCAAGCAACGACAAGCAACGCGGTAGAGGCCTTCGGTTTCTAGCCCTGGTCCGAAGTCAGGGGCTCGCCCGTCGGCCGGCTTGGCCGGCCGACAAACCTCAGGAGCGAGGACCGGCCGGCGCCGGGAGGGGCCCACGGGGAGGGCCTGCCCTCCCCGTGTGAAGCTTTGCTACCGTCACCGCGTACCCATTGAGTCGTTGGCGTCCCGTCGCGGGCGCGATCGGCCCAACGCACGGAGGGCGGAGAACATCAGCGAGCCGGAACCGCGCCGTGGACGCTTCCTGCATCGGCATGTGCGCCGACGTGCAGTCCGTCCGTCGAGCGCCCACGTTGCCGATGCCGTGCATGAGTCGCCTGCGCGCGCGGAGCCGCACGATGCGACGGCGTGGCTCCCGCTGCCCGACTTCGCGGAGCTCCCGCCGCTCGATCGGCTGCTCATCCCCGATCCATCCATGGACCAGACGCCGCTTCGCGACGTCCCGGTCGGTGTGCCTTCGCCGGCTCGGCAACGCGGAGTAACTCCAGCTTGCCGTCAACTCGCATTCGAGCAG
>JANOHN010000179.1:0-27663 GCA_031406505.1 Acidimicrobiia bacterium
CCTCGCTCACGTTCATCACTGCACCGACGCTACGCGACGGACGCAGTGGGGAGGACCGTCGGGAGTCTCAGCCCGGCGGGCGCCACGCAGGATCGCGGCCGAAGAACCCGAGCAGGCGATCGGTGACCGGTGCGTCGTCGGGGACGGCGACCGGATCGCCGAACATGGCGGACGTCTTGAAGCTGTCGGCGTGCTGCTCGGCCATGACGAGCGCAGCGGTGGCCAGACCCTCGTCGAGCTCGACGTCGATCCCAGCCGCGCGCGCCAGGTCCCAGCAGTGCACGAGCACGTCGCTGGTGAGCGCGGGGAGCAGGGACCGCGCGGTCGTGGCGCCCATCGGCCCATCGATCTCCTGGTCCAATATCTCGTCGCTCGACAGCGCTTGCGTGAGCGCGGCATCGGTTGCACTCCACCGCGCGACTGGATCCTCGCGAGGTCGGTCAGCGCGAACCTCGAGGGGCTTGAGGAGCAACATTTCGTGGGAGCCGATCACGTGCTCTACCACGGCCCGCGCGTCCCATTCCGTGCAAGGTGATGGTGCGTGCCATCGCGAGGCGTCAACCCCCTTCACGACCTTCGTGAACCCTTGACGCGCTTTCTCGTGGTCACCAATCAGCTGGTCCATGACGTCCTCTCGTCCCTGAGGGTCAAGGTACCCGCGGGCGCGACGATCTATCCGTTGAGCTGCCGCAGCACCGGCTGCTCGCGCTCGTACGCCAACACGCTCAGCGTTCCCGTTGCCAGCACGAACAGCCGACCGTCCTCCGGCGCGAGCCTGAGCCACCGGGCGATGAGCACGCGCAAGAAGTGCCCATGACTGAACATGGCGACCGCCCCCTCGACCGATGCCGCACGAGCGAGCACCGCGTCGGCGCGCGAGCCAACGTCGTGTGCGTTCTCGCCGCCCGGGCACGGACCAGACCACACTGACCAGCCCGGGATGGTCGTGCGCACCTCGGCGGTGGTGACACCTTCGTACTCGCCGTAATCCCACTCGCGCAGCGCGTCGACGATCTCGGCGCGATCACCTACCCCCGCGAGCTCTGCGGTCTCTCGAGCGCGCTGCAGCGGGCTCGTCAACACCACTTCGAGATCCAACGCTTGGATGCGGGCACGGAGCCCCTCGGCTTCGTGCCGGCCCTCGACCGTGAGCGGAAGATCTGAACGACTGGTGTGGCGACCGTTCTCGCTCCACTCGGTCGCGCCGTGGCGGACCACGATGATCTCGGTCGTCACTCGGGCCCTCCCCTCCGGTACCATCGTCACACGCCGCGACATCACGCCGCGGCGGACCCCATGGGGAGCTCGGGACAGCCGGGCTGAGAGGGCGACCACGCCGTGCCGCCAGGCACCGCAGCGCCGCCGACCCCTCGAACCTGCTCCGGGTAATGCCGGCGAAGGGACAGCGATGAGTGCACCGCCTTCGGGTGCAGCGTCGGCGCTCGTGTTCGCCGGCGGCGACCAGATGCCGGCCGAAGTTGTGGGGCGGTTGCGACCGGCCGACCTCGTCATCGCCGCCGACTCGGGTCTCGAGCACGCTCGGGCCCTCGGACACATCGTCGATCTCGTGGTTGGCGACCTTGATTCCGTCGACCCGGCCGCGCTCGCCGATGCCGAAGCGCGCGGCGCGTCGGTCGAGCGCCACCCCGCCGGCAAGGACGCCACCGACCTCGAACTCGCGCTCGACGCCGCACTCGCTCGCGGCGCACGCCGCGTCACGGTGGTCGGCGGCCACGGCGGGCGGGTCGACCACTTCCTCGCCAACGCGTTGCTGCTCACGTCGGACGCGTTCTCGGACCTCGACATCGACGCCTGGATCGGACCCTCCCATGCGACCGTTGTGCGGGCGCGCGCCGACCTCCATGGTCCGTCGGGTTCGCTCTGCACACTGTTGGCAGTCGGCGGTCCGGCGCTCGGAGTCACCACACAGGGCCTGCGCTTCCCGCTCGACGACGAGACCTTGATGCCGGGATCGACTCGAGGCGTCAGCAACGTGCTCATCGATTCGACCGCGACCGTCGCCCTGCGCGCCGGCACGCTGCTCACCATCCAACCGCACGCTTTGGAGGAACGAACGTGAACATTCGTCGCGGCCTGGCACTCGTGGTCGCCGTTGGCCTCACATCGGCAATCTCTGGCGCAGCCGGATCCGCAGCGTCGGAACGCGCCGGCGATCGAGTGACCATCACGCTGATGACACACGACTCCTTCAACGTGTCGAAGCCGGTGCTCCGAGCGTTCACGCGATCGACAGGGGTCACCGTGCGCGTTCTGCGCGCCGGCGACGCAGGTCAGGCGCTCAACCAGGCGATCTTGACGAAGGATCATCCGCTCGCCGACGTGCTGTACGGAGTCGACAACACGTTCCTGTCGCGCGCGCTCAACAACGACATCTTCGAGTCGTATACGTCGCCGGGCCTCACAACCGTGCCCGCCGAGTACCTCCTCGACGACAGCCATCGGGCGACACCGATCGATCGCGCCGATGTCTGCGTGAACGACGACAAGCGATGGTTCGTGGATCACGACGTGCCGCGACCAGCCACGCTCGAAGACCTCACGCAACCCGAGTACCGAAGTCTGCTCGTGGTTGAGAACCCGGCAACGTCGTCGACCGGTTTGTCCTTCGTGTTCGCGACCATCGCCGCGTTCGGTGAGGAGGGATGGCGCGACTACTGGACGCGCCTGCGCGCCAACGACGTGTTGGTGGTCGACGGCTGGGAGCAGGCCTGGTACGAGCACTTCACCGCGGGGGCCGAGCACGGTGACCGGTCGCTGGTCGCGTCGTACGCATCGAGCCCAGTGGCGACCGTGAACCGTTCGGGAACCAACGCCCGAGCGGGAACGCTGCTCGCCAGCTGCTTCGAACAGATCGAGTTCGCCGGCATCCTCCAGGGCACCGAGCATCGCGGTGCCGCGCGCAAGCTCATCGACTTCATGCTGTCGAAACGATTCCAGGAAGACATGCCCGAGCAGATGTACGTGTTTCCCATCCGCAACGGCGCAGCCCTGCCACCGGCATTCACCGAGTTCGCCGACATCCCGAGCGATCCGCTGACACTGCCATCCGACCAGATCGATCAGAACCGCGAGCGGTGGATCCGCGAGTGGACCGAGACCGTGCTGCGTTGACCACCGTCGAACGATGAGGCGACTCACGTGGGCTTTACCGCTGGCGTTCCTCGGCTTCTTCTTCGTGTACCCCGTCGTCACGATCATCGGGCGCGGGTTGTGGCCGGGCGGGAACCTCGACGTCTCGCCGGTCGGTGATGTGCTCACTGATCCGGGGCTGCGTCGCATCCTCTGGTTCACGATCTGGCAAGCCGCGGTGTCCACGGTGCTCACCCTGGTGGCCGCGCTCCCTGCGGCATTCGTGATGGCGCGCCTGCGTTTCCGCGGGCGCACCGTGGTGCGCGCGCTCATGACCGTGCCGTTCGTGCTGCCCACGGTCGTCGTCGGCTCGTCGTTTCGCGCGCTCGGATTCGGGACGTCGATCACTGCGATTCTGCTGGCCCACGTGTTCTTCAACTACGCCGTGGTGGTGCGAGCGGTCGGTGGGCTGTGGTCGCACCTCGACCCGCGCCAGGAGGACGCGGCACGCGTCCTGGGAGCCACGCGGCTCCGGGCCTTCACTTCGATCACGCTTCCCGCACTCCGTCCGGCGATCCTCGCGGCCGCATCGATCGTCTACCTCTTCTCGTTCACGTCGTTCGGCGTGATCCTCATCCTCGGTGGACCGAGTCGCGCGACGCTCGAGACCGAGATCTACCGGCAGACGACGCAGCTGCTCGACCTTCGTCTCGCCGCCGCCTTGTCGATCATGCAGCTCGTCGCGGTGATCGTCCTGCTCGTCGTCACCGGACGACTGCAGGGTCGCCAAGCAGTCGCGATGACCCTCGCTCCCGCAGGGGAGGCCGCACGACCGGTCCGCGAGCGCGGCGATCGGGTCGTGCTGTTCGCCGTGCTCGCCTCCGCCGGCGCGCTCCTCGGCACACCGATCGCCGTCTTGATCGTGCGATCGCTTGACACGCAGACCGGGTTCGGATTCGGCTTCTACCGCGCGCTCGGCACGCTACGCGACGACAGCGTGCTGTTCGTTGCCCCCGCCGAAGCGATCGGCAACTCATTGCTGTACGCGACGGCCGCAACGGTGATCGCTGTGCTCGTCGGTGGAGCAGCGGCCTTCGTAGTGGCGCGCTCGCGCCACGGCGGCGTGCTCGACACGGCGGTGGCCCTCCCGCTCGGCGTCTCGGCGGTCACGATCGGATTCGGGTTCCTTATCGCCTTCGATCCGCCGATCGACCTTCGCAGCTCGTGGATCCTCGTGCCGATCGCACACGCACTCGTGGCCATCCCGTTCGTCGTGCGCATCGCGCTGCCGGTGATCCGCTCGATCGATCCCCGTCTCCGAGAAGCCGCTGCTGTGCTCGGCGCGTCGCCACGAAGCGTCTGGCGCGAGGTCGACCTGCCGGTTGCCGCCCGAGGGTTGTTGGTGGGCGGAGGTTTCGCATTCGCGATCTCGCTCGGCGAGTTCGGCGCGACGGCGTTCATCGCGCGGCCAGATCGACCGACACTTCCGGTCGTGGTGTTCCGCTTGCTCGGCCAACCGGGTGCGCAGAACTTCGGTGCAGCCATGGCAGCCAGCACGATCCTCGTGGTGCTGACCCTTGCCGCCGTGCTCGGGATCGAGCGGCTGCGGGCCGGCGAGCTCGGGACCTTCTGATGGCGCGCGACTGATGCTCGAGGTTCGTGGACTCACGGTGCGATACGGCGAAACGCTCGCAGTCGACGGCCTCGACCTCACGGTCGGCGACCACGAGGTCGTGTGCGTGCTCGGGCCGAGCGGGAGCGGCAAGACCACGCTGCTGCGCGCGATCGCCGGCCTCGAGCCGATCGAGACCGGCGTCGTATTGCGCGACGGTGCCGACCTCGCGGGCGTCCCACCTCACCGTCGCGGCCTCGGGCTGATGTTCCAAGAGCACGCACTGTTCCCACATCGCGACGTGATCGGCAACGTTGCGTTCGGTCTGCGCATGCAGCGCGTGGCCCGCGACCGAGTCGAGCGACGCGCGCGCGAGGTTCTCGCATTGGTGGGCCTCGCCGGCTTCGAGCATCGAAGCATTCGTGAGCTCTCGGGCGGCGAGCAGCAGCGGGTCGCGCTCGCGCGTGCCCTCGCACCAGAGCCCAGCTTGCTCATGCTCGACGAACCGCTCAGCGGACTCGATCGAGCGCTACGCGACGACCTGGCCGGTGAGCTGCGCCAGGTCTTCCAGCGGCTTGGCGTCGCAGTGCTACTCGTCACTCACGATCACGACGAGGCGTTCGCGCTCGGCGACCGGGTCGCAGTCGTGCGTGCCGGGCGCATCGAGCAGATCGGCACACCGGTCGAAATGTGGCGGCGTCCGGCGTCTGAGTTCGTCGCTCGGTTCCTTGGCTGGAACGTGACCGACGCCCTGGGCGCGCGGTGCGCGGTCCGTGCTGATGCACTGCGACTCACGCCCGACGGCGCGTTCGCGGGGACCGTCGTCGAGCGGACGTTCCACCGCGACCACTTTCTCGTCCGGGTGGCGCTGCGCGGTCGAGACGAGACGCTCGATGTGGCGATCCGCGACGCCGAACCGCCCGCGCCGGGCGACTCTGTGCGCCTTGCAGTCGACGCCGACGGCCTGGTCCCTCTCGCTCCCTGATTTCTAGCCTGCACACAATCCGCACATCTTCGACAGGACTCCCGCACAAGCGATCCGTACGATGGGACTCGTGCTCGCGACTCTCCGTCCGGACGGACCTGCGCCTACGCAGACCCGCACGATCCTGGTGATCGAGGACGAGCCGACCATCGCCGACGCAGTCGCCGCACGACTTCGTAGTGAAGGGTTCGCCGTCGAGATCGTCGGTGACGGGCCCGCCGGCGTCGAAACGTGCGCGCGCTTGCGGCCCGATCTCGTGGTGCTCGATCTGATGCTTCCCGGGCTCGACGGGCTCGAGGTTTGCAAGCAGATCCAGCGCGACCGTCCGGTTCCCGTGTTGATGTTGACGGCCCGCGACTCCGAGACCGACCTCGTCGTGGGACTCGCGGTCGGCGCCGACGACTACCTCACGAAGCCGTTCAGCGCTCGCGAGCTCACGGCACGCGTCCACGCCCTCCTGCGTCGCGTCGACCGCGCCCCGGATCGTGCCGACACCACGGCCTTGCGGTTGCGCGGCGTGGACCTCGATCTCGAGACGCGCCGGGTCGAGCACGCCGGCGAAGAGGTGCACCTCACCCCGACCGAGTTCGACTTGTTGGCCTTCTTCGCAAAGCGCCCTGGTCGCGTGGTCACGCGTGAACAGCTCCTCCATGAAGTGTGGGGGTATCGCGACGGATCCGGCGCACGCACGGTCGACTCCCATGTGCGCGCGCTACGGCGCAAGCTCGGACTCGAGATCGTTCGCACCGTGCACGGGGTTGGCTACGCCGCGGGAGATTCCGCGTGAGTCGCCGCCTCCCCATCGACGTCGACCAGCTCCGCCACATCGATATGCGCCGACCGCTCGACCCGATCCCTTCGATGAAGCTCAAGCTCGGGTTCGTGATCGCGGCTGCAGTCGCGGTGACCATCTTCGTGTTCTGGGTCGGCGTGACGATCGGGCTCTGGCCGTCGATCAGCGGCGTGCTCGCCGGAGTCGCCGCAATGGTGTTCGTCTGGTTCCTCTCGCGCGGTATGACTCGTCCTTTGCGCGAGATGGCGGCCGCGGCCGACGCTATGGCGCGCGGCGACTATTCGCGGCGCGTCACCACCACCTCGCACGACGAAGTCGGGACGCTGGCTCGCGCCTTCAACGAGATGGCCGCCGAGCTCGCCGAGACCGACCGCGTGCGCCGAGACCTCGTAGCGAACGTCTCGCACGAGCTCCGAACACCGATCACGGCGTTGCAGGCGGCCCTTGAAAACCTCGTCGACGGAGTGGCCGACGCCGACCCCGCGACTTTCCGAACGATGCTCGCTCAGGTCGAGCGACTCGGTCGCCTCGTCAAGCAGCTCCTCGACCTGTCGAGACTCGAGGCCGGAGTGGTGCCACTCGCGCGGGAGGAGTTCCGCGTCGAGCCACTGATCGAGCACGCGGTGCGCGAGCAACAGCTCCATGAGCCGTCTGTCGATGTCGCCGTGCTCGTAGAGCCGAACGACCTGACCGCCGATGGCGATCCAGAGCGTGTGCACCAGGTGGTCGCCAACCTGCTCGAGAACGCCGTTCGATTCACGCCGACTGGCGGCACCGTCGAGGTGCGCGCCCGGCGCAGCGACCTCGGCGTGACCATCGAGGTGCTCGACGAAGGTCCCGGTATCCCCGAGACCGAGCGCACGCGCGTGTTCGAGCGCTTCTACCGCGCCGACGCGGCGCGGTCGTCGACCGCCGGCGGTGCCGGGCTCGGCCTCGCGATCGCCCGTTGGATCGTCGACCTGCACGGCGGCGACATCCATCCCGAACGACGTGAGCCGCACGGCTGCCGCATGGTGGTCAACCTCCCCAATGGCGGCGAGCGCAGCGAGCTCGCGGGAACGATGAACGGCCCGAAGGGCGGCGTCGGGTAACCGGACGCCGAGAGAATGTGACCAAAGAGAAAGAAGAAGGCATGCAACTTGCAAGCATCGAAGAGGCACTCAAGCGGATCCGGCGCGGCGAGATGGTGCTCGTCGTCGACGACGAAGACCGCGAGAACGAGGGTGACCTCCAGATGGCCGCGAGCTGGGTGACCGCGGGCGCGTTGAACTTCATGTTGCGGTGGGCGCGCGGCCTCATCTGCATGCCGGCGGCGCCCGAAGTAGTGGACGCGCTCGGGCTTGCTCCGATGGTCTCGCCTGACGTCGCTGGTTGCGACACGCCCTTCACGATTCCGATCGATCACGTCGACGCCGGCAGCGGCATCAGTGCCGCCGACCGCGCCCTCACGATCCGCCGCGTGGTCGATCGCGACGCCGAACCGGCCGAGTTCCGCCGGCCCGGGCACGTGTTCCCGTTGCGCGCCGCTCCGGGAGGAACGCTCGAACGCCGCGGCCACACCGAGGCCGCGGTGGATTTGGCGGTGCTCTCCGGCCTGCCTCCCGTGGCCGTGACTTGTGAGGTCCTCGACGACGACGGCGACGCCGCCAGTGGCGAGTTCTTGTTTGCGTTCGCCGAACGTCACCGGATCGCGATGGTGTCGATCGATCAGATCGCCGGCCACCGCGGCGCCGACAGCCGCTCCCCCGCGACGCTTCTCCTGTAAGCGCTAGTCGGGGGATTCCCCGATCTCGCGGAGTGCCGCAGCGAGCGCCGCGCGCAGCCTGCGCGCCGTGGCCGGCGCGAGGTGCGCGACGAGCCCGAGACCTGACCGTCCCACCTCTTCGAGTGTGAGCGCGACGCGCAGGTCACCTTCACCGCATGCTTCGCAATCGTCGGTGACTGCGACCGCCCATGAGGCAGGCGGGCGGTCGTCCTCCCCGGCCGGGTGATCATCGGTGGAGTCGTCGATCGAACGGCGCATGTGAGCTCCTTCGCAGTCAGGACGCGAGCGAGAGCACCAGGCTCACTTGAGCGAGGTGATAAGTGACGATGATCGCCATCGGACCCCACGCGCGCGGGCCGACGAAGCGCGTCTCCGCGATCAATGCGTCGGACACAAAGAAGAGTGTCGCGCCCATGATTGCGAGCGTATTGCCCGTCGCGATCGCGCTCGCGACCATGAGCCCGATGGCAACCATGTAGAGGATCACGGGCACCAATAGATCGCGGCGGCCGGCGCGCGCGAGCGCACCGACGTACCGGCGAGCAAGGGGCACCACCAACACCAGGACGACTCCTGCGCCGATCGCGTACCCAGTCGCGGTTGCGTCGATCAGCGCGAACCCCGCGATATACGCCACATGCGCGATGAGGAACGAGCCAAGACCGATGACAAAGCGATCGGCCGGCATCATGAGCGCGACATCACCACCGAGCGAGAAGACAAGCGCGATGACGAACGCGAGTCGTTGGTCGGACGAGTCCACATCGAGCGTTCCCGCCGTCGCGATCAGCGCAACCATCACGAGCGGCTTGCAGATGTACTCCAGGGCTTGCCGGCCGGTAGCGACCGCGACCCAGTCCCCCAGCATGGCCAGCACGGCAGCTGCCAGCAGCACACCCGACGCGGTCGTCATTGCGGTGATCTTTCCGCAAGATCGAGGCTGCCGCGGACCTCTCACCGGTATGCGATGTCCAAACGCTGGCTGCCCCGGCGCGGCTCGAACCGCTCTCCACCACTCGGGCCTCTACCATCGAGGGGTGGAAGGCGACGCCGAGCTGGTCGCCGCAGCCCGATCCGGCGATTGGCGGTACGTACGCAGCGGCGATCGGCTGGAACAGCGGGCCAACGACCATCTCGTGGAATGTCACCGCGCGCGACGCGGTCGGCGACCCGAGCGCGTCATCTGGGTCGTTCGTCGTGCAGACCTCACCGTGCTGACGTGATCCGCAGGACGATCGACTGGGCCCGCGATGTGCAGCGGCGCTACTCCCAGATGGGCGGGCAAGCCTTGGCCGCGGGCATCGCGCTGTACGGATTCCTCGCGCTGTTCGCGCTGCTCGTGCTCGCGGTTGCCGTGCTCGGGTTCATCTCGGTGGATGACAAGGGACTCGCCCGAGACCTCTCGCACGACCTGGGACTGGATGGCGACGCAGCACGGATCGTGCGCGATGCAGTCGATGCCGCTCAGAGCAGCCGTCGCTTGACGACGGTGGTGGGTGTCGTCGGGATCCTGTGGATCGGCACGAGCTTCGCCATGACGATCGGAGCCGCGTATGACGCGGCATGGCGCGTGCCCGGCCGAGGTGTCCGCTCGCGAGCGAGGGGATTCGTGTGGCTCCTCGGAGCCACGGTGCTCCTCGCAGCTTCGGGGTGGGCCACTGCGCTCTGGGATCTCTTGCCGAGCGCGTTCGCACCGCTCGTCGTGCTCACCACGCTGGCCGGCAACCTCGGCGTCTGGCTCTGGACGTCGCGTGTGCTCCCGAGTCGTCGGACCAGCCTGTCGGTGATGCTCGTGCCGGCGATCATCGGCGCGTTTGCGCTCGAAGTCCTGAAGGTGCTCGGTGCGTATGTGGTGCCGCACTACGTCACGACGTCGTCGGAGCTGTACGGCACGCTCGGCGTGGTGTTCGCGATCCTGCTCTGGCTGCTCGTCTTCGGCCGCGTCACCGTGTACGTCGCGGTGATCGAAGCGAAGCGCGGCGAGTCGCGCGCGACGAGCTCCTAAGGCTGCAGCCGCTCCAAGACCCACCTGCCGTCTACGCGGCGATACCGCAGCCGGTCGTGCAGTCGGTCGTCACGGCGCTGCCAGAGCTCGACCTCGTCGGGCTCGACTCGATATCCACCCCAGAAGGGAGGAAGTGGGATGTCGCCGGCTCCCGTGAAGCGCGTTCGCACATCGTCCGCGGCGGCCTCAAGTGCGGCCCGATCGGCAATCGGCTCGCTCTGCTTCGAAGCCCATGCGCTCAGGCGGCTCGCGAGCGGACGCTTGCGCCAATACTCCACGGACTCATCGTCCGAGAGGCGAGTCACCGTGCCCGTCACTCGCATCTGACGCCCCTGCTCACGCCAATAGAGAATGAGCGCGGCGCGCGCGTTCTCGGCGAGATCGCGCCCCTTCTCACTCTCGTAGTTGCTGTAGAAGCACAGCCCGCGCTCGTCCTGACCGCGGAGCAACACCATGCGCGCGGATGGACGGGCGTCGGCGTCGGCCGTCGCCACGACCATCGCGTCCCACTCGCGCACGCCATCCCGTTGGGCCTCGCCGATCCAGCGGGCGACCTGCTCCATGGGCTCCGCAGCAACATCGGACTCGCGCAGCTCGTCCACGGCGATCTCGAGGCTAGTGATCCGGCTGGCGGCGACGAACGAATAGCGAACGATCCGCTCGGTCGAGCAAGGAGTCGTCGATGGCGTTCCACCACGTGGCGATCACCACCCGTGATCTCGCGGCAACGCATGCCTTCTACACCGAGGTCATGGGCTTCGAGCTCGTGAAGGTCGAGGCCGCGCCGGCACCCGAGGGTGGTTGGGCGCGCCACTGCTTCTACGACACGGGTGGTGGCGAGTACCTCGCCATCTGGGACGTGCACGACGACCCTGCCGTCCCCGACATGTTCGACCCGTCGATCAGCCACGGCCTCGGGCTCCCGTCGTGGACCAACCACGTGGCGTTCATGGCTGACGACCTCGCCGCGCTCGACAAGGTGCAAGCACGTTGGCTCGAGCACGGCCACGACGTGCTCCGCCTCGACCATGGCTGGTGCACGTCGATCTACATCGACGATCCGAACGGGATCGCGGTCGAGTTCTGTGCCACGACACGGGCGTTCACAGCCGAGGACCGGCGGGACGCCGAGGAGCAGTTCGCCGCGGCGATGCCCCGTCTCGGGGAGCCACCGATCCCCGACATCATCGCCGCGACGACGGCTCGCTGAGCGCGGGCGGCCACTCGGCGTCGAGCCTCCCGTTGAGAGGCAGAGGTTCGTTAGGGTGCGCGACGTGGACTTCGCCCTGAGCGCACGATGCGAGCAGCTGCGCGAGCAACTCGGCGACTTCATCACCAGCGTCGTCGACCCCGCAACCTCCCGGTACCACGACGAGGTCGAGAAGTCTGGCGACCCGCACTTCCACCCGCCGGTGATGGAGGAGCTGAAGGCCGAAGCCCGCACCCGCGGGCTCTGGAACCTCTTCCTTCCCGACGACCGTCATGGCGCTGGGCTCACGAACCTCGAGTACGCCCCGCTGTGCGAGCTGATGGGCGCGAGCCCGCTCGCCGCCGAGGCAACGAACTGCTCTGCCCCCGACACCGGCAACATGGAGGTGCTCGCGAGCTCCGGCACCCCACTCGTGCAGGACCAGTTCCTCCGACCGCTCCTCGACGGCGAGATCCGCTCGTGCTTCGCGATGACCGAGCCGTGGGTTGCGAGCAGCGACGCCACGAACATCTCGAGCCGGATCGAACGCGACGGCACCGGCTACGTCGTCAACGCGCACAAGTGGTGGACGAGCGGCGCGGCGTCGCCACGTTGCAAGGTCGCGGTCGTGATGGGCGTATCGGATCCCGACGCCGACCCGTACCACCGCCATTCGATGGTGGTTGTGCCGTTCGACACGCCCGGCTTTCGCGTGGTGCGCACACTGCCGGTGCTCAGCCACGACGCGGGTGGCGGCCACTGCGAAACCCTGTTCGAGAACGTGCGCATCCCCGCCCAGTACCTCTTGGGCGAAGAGGGCGGCGGCTTCGCCATCGCGCAAGCACGCCTCGGTCCAGGAAGGATCCACCACTGCATGCGCGCCGTCGGTGTAGCCGAACGCGCGCTCGAGCTCATGTGTCAGCGCGCCCAGCAGCGCGTGGCCTTCGGCAAGCCACTCGCCGACCAAGGCGTCGTGCAGGACAACATCGCCGAGAGCCGCATCGCGATCGAGCAAGCCCGCTTGCTCACGATGAAAGCGGCCTGGCTCATGGACACCGTCGGCAACAAGGGCGCCCGCTTCGAAATCGCCGCAATCAAGGTGGTGGCGGCGCGCATGGCCACCACCGTCGTCGACCGAGCGATTCAGGTGTTCGGCGGTGCCGGCCTGTCGGAGGACTGGCCACTCGCGCAGATGTACACCTACGCACGCACGTTGCACTTCGTGGACGGCCCCGACGAGGTGCACAAGATGCAGATCGCTCGCCGCGAGCTCCGCAAGTACGAGGCGTACCGCACATGAGAACAAGAGCGGAATGAAGATACGCATCGGGTTCGGGCTTGGGGTCGCCGGACTGAAGGACGAGGGACGGTTCGGCCAGCTCGTCGATGCGCTCGAAGGCAACGGCTTCGACTCGCTGTGGCTCTCGGAACGAGTCGCCGGCGACGCGCCGGATCCCGTCGTCGGCCTCGCATACGCAGCCGGTCGCACCGAGCGGTTGAAGCTCGGCACCAGCGTGCAGGTGCTGCCCGGACGCAACCCTGCGTTGCTCGCGAAGGAATGGGCCAGCCTCGACCGGCTCTCGGGCGGGAGAGCACTGCCGGCGTTCGGGCTCGGCAACCCCATCGCAGCCGAGCACCAGGCGTTCGGCGTCGCGCGCGAGGACCGCGCACCGGTCTTCGACGAAGTGCTCCCGCTCCTCCGTCGACTCTGGAGCGAGGACGACGTGCACCACGACGGCAAGTGGTTCCAGTACGAGGGACTCACGGTGCACCCCAAGCCGGCGAACAAGCACCTCGACGTCTGGCTCGGTGGCCGTGCGAAGAGCGAGCTCCGCCGGTGCGGAAGGCTCGGCGACGGCTGGCTCGCGAGCTTCTTCACGCCGGCTGACTGCGCGACCGCGCGACCGGTGATCGAAGCCGAAGCCGAACGCGAGGGGCGCGTCGTCGACCCTGAGCACTTTGGTGCGATGGTGACGTTCTCACACAGCGAGATCCCCGACGCGTTGCGAGCGCGGCTCTCGGTGCTCCGCGGCGACATCGACGCGGCCGACCTCGTCCCCGTGGGCCTTCCCGCGTTACGCGACCGACTGGCCGAGTACGTGGAGGTCGGCTTCTCGAAGCTGGTGCTCGTACCGCTCTCCGAGCCCGACGACTGGAATGCCGAGCTCACCCGGATCGCTGCCGCCGTCCTCGATCTCCAGACCTGATCGTCAGGGGTTCGGAACCACGGTCGCGTCGCCTTGCACACTCGTGACGAGCGGTGAGCGCGCGAGGCGCAGCGTGCCGACGATCATCGCCACGACGGCCAGCACGGTGCCCGTCACGGCGAGCACGTCCGATGCACCGAAACGCTCGTCGAAGAGCACCACACCGAGCAAGCTCGCGAGCACGGGGTTCGTGACCGCGATCGCCGGGAGCGACGCGGCGAGATGGCCGGCTTGGAACGCGCTCTGGTTGAGCACGAGCCCAGCGATCGACACCGTGACCAGTGCGTACGGCTGCCAGTGCCCGAACGAGTCGAAGAACCCGCCGTCGAAGAGGTCGACCGTCGCCTTGGTGAGCACCGCGGTCAGGGCGTAAAGCGTGCCGGTGGCGAGGCCGAAGCACAACGCTCGCTCGGGGGCGGTGCGGGCCCGTCGGCCCATCGCGAGTGCGATGGCCGCGACGACGCCAACGAACACCCCGGCGACCACCCACCCTGTCGCGGACGCGGTCGACGACGTGCCGTGAGGCTCGCCCACCGCGACGAACACCGAGAGCCCGACCACCACCAGCACCGCGGCCGACATCTCGCGATGCGTCACCCGGGCGCGTTGGCCGACCGTGGCGAGCGGAATGGCGAAGAGGAGGCTGCTCACCAGGACCGGCCCGACGACGACGACCGAGCCAACGCCGAGCGCGGCAGCTTCGAGCGCATAGGCAGTGATGTCGAAGCCGATCCCCAGCAGCCAGAGCGGTCGCTTGGCGAGCCTGACGATCAGGCGCGGCGTGAGAGAGAGCTCCGGCGGTTGTTGCGCGGCAACGCGCTGCTGGAGCACGGCCGCGGTGGCGTAGCAGAGGCCGCCCGCGAGCGCGAGCAGAACGGCGAGTGTCGTGTCAGACACTTGTCGGCGTGCGCGCGCCGCGGATGCCGTGGTCGCGCAGCGGCCCGACCGTCAACCCTTGCTCCGCGAACGCGTCGGCAAGGATGCGCAACGCTCCGAGTCCGTTGCGACACGACCCAGGATCGGACTGACCGTCCGAGTCGTGGAGCAGCACGGTCCCGCCATCGACGTTTCGGCTGAGCACGTCGGCGGCGACGAGGTCCGGCGTCGCGTCACCACGCCAGTCGCGACCCCAGTTCGTCCACAACACCGTCGTCAGCTGTTCACGGCGCGCGCCCCACAACGCGCCGAACGCGAGCGTGCCGAACGGAGGCCGGAACCACATCGGGACCATCCCCGCGGCCTCGACGAGCGTGTCGCGACAACGGCGGATGTCGGCACGCGCGGCCCACGGAGAACGACGCAACATGTTCCGATGCTCGTCTCCGTGGACGGCGATCTCGTGGCCCGCCGCGGCCACCTCGGCAGCGAGGCTCGGCGCCTTACGCACCATGGATCCGAGCATGAAGAACGTCGCGTGCCACCCGAGTCGATCGAGCTCCGCGAGGAACGCTGGTGTGGATGCCGGATCCGGACCGTCGTCGAACGTGAGTGCCACGTGACCCGCGCGCCCGCGCCCGTGGAGTGACGGCCGCACGTACATGCCTGCTGGATACAACCCGATGACGCCGGGGCCTGCGTGCACGAGCCCGCCGACCCCGGCGATGCCCACCGCCGACGCCGCCGCGACCGCCTCGACGGTCAGCGCAACTCCTCGAGTGGGCACACGTCCAAGCCGAGGTGCTCGGCGTCGGCTGCGAACTCTGCCAGCGTGATCGCGAGTGCCTCCGGGTCACGGTGACGGCCGTCGAGCAGGTAGATCTTGCGCGCCTCGAGCTTGGGATCGACGTTCGGTCGAAACTGCACGTTCGGCTGCACCAAGCGCTGCTTGCCCTTCCCGGTGCGGCAGTAGATCTGGTCGAACGCGTCGAACGAGCGCCCCGGCACGAACTCGTGCGTCCGCTCCCCCGACATTGCTGCGATCACCCGCCACGACTTGTCGCAGTCGTCTTGCGCGCGGTCCCAGCGCAGGAAGCGCCCCTTGCCCCAACCACCGTTTGCGAGATCCACACCGGCATCCGCGAGCGCCTGCAACTCATCGGGAGCGTGCTTCGCGGTCTGACCGTCGACCACGAGCGTGGCGCCCATGTCCTGGATCGCGGTGACCACCGCGGGGTTGCGAAGCTCCACGTGGTCGACGCGGACGCCGAGGTACACGCTGTCGACCACGCCCTTCGGAGGCTTGGCCACGCCGACACCGAGCGCGGCGACACCTTGCGCGCCGATCGTGAGTGCGAGGTACAGCCCGCAAAGCGTTGCAGCAGCGAAGCCGATCCGTCGTCGGCTCCGGCGCGTCCGTACGGGCGTGAGCAACGCGTAGGCCGGCGTGTGCTCAGCGAGCTCGAGCACATCATCCGCGGGGTCGCCGGCAAAGAGTGCGTGACCAGCAGCAACGAGCGCGTCGCGTGCGGGACCAGGAGTGGTGGCGTCGGACAGTGCTGTGGCGAGCTCGTTCTCGTCGTGGGCGTACCGGTTGACGCCGACTTGCGCCATGCAGCTCGCGTTGTCCTTGCCGTGCCCGGGAATCGGCTGGAACGTGATGACGGGGAGTCCGGCGGCGAACGCCTCCATGGCGGTGAGCCCACCGGCGTTCTCGACGGTTGCATCCGACGCCGCCATCAGCGCCGGCATCTCATCGGTCCATCCGATGACGGTTCCCTTGAGGGCGCGCTCGACCAACGACGCGCGGAGCTTCTCGTCGTGGCCACATACGGTGATCGGGTGGTACTGCGCACCACACCGATCGATGGCTTCGACGGTCTTGGCGACATCACCGACACCCCACGAGCCCGCGACCACGAGGACGGCCCGCTCATCCGGATCGATGCCGAGCTCTCGGCGGGTAGCTTCGCGATCACCCTCGTACGCGCGGAACCGCTCGCCGACGAGCGGCCCGGACGCACGGGTCACGCTCGCCCGCAGGGCGTCGGCCGTGACGGCCGACATGGGGCTCACCGTGAGATTGAGGTCGACTCCCGGATGCACCCAGAGGGGATGGACGGCAAAGTCGCACAAGTAGCTCGCGACCGGCACGCTCAGGGTGCCCTGCCTGCGCATGCGGCCGAGCACGAGCGCCGCGAGCCAATACGTGGACACGATGACCTCGGGCCGAGAGTCTTCGATCGACTTGCGCAGCGCCCGACCAGCGAGCATGTGCGTGTACCAGGCCGCGGGAAACCGGATGAACCGCCCGAGGCGACGGCTGTACAGCTTGTACGACCGCTCGTACGACGACGGAAGCCGCCGCAGCTGGAGGTGGTACTTCCAGCGCAGCCACGAGCCGTATCGGAACGGCAGCATCGGGAGGAAGTCGACGACGCGGACCTCGTGACCGCGCGCCTGCAGTCGGCGCTCGAGCTCGTAAGCCGCGCCATTGTGGCCGGCGCCCATCGACGCCGAGATGATCAAGATGCCTCGACGCACGTCGAAACGATAGCCGTGAGCAGGGCAAACGGCCCCGCGGCAGGGTGTTCGGCCCCCCTAGAGGTCGACGGCGGCGCCGATGAGCAGCCCCGCCACGAGGAACGCCCCCGCTACGCGTGTGTGAACGAAGGCGAGCGCCGCGAACCACAGCGGCCAGATCGGAAAGCCTTCGGGTGGGGACGCCGGCTTCGGCTTCGAGAACGCCGGCCACACGCGAACGAGCCGGACCACCCCCACGAGGCAGACGAGCGACAACACGGGCATCGTGCCGATCGCCACGACGGCGCCGACGAGCGGGTAGAACGCGGCCATCAACCATTGCGTGAGGATCCGCGCTCGACGCTCCCCGAGCACGACCGGGAGCGTGCGCGTGCCCGCCGCCTCGTCCCACGTGATCTTGTCGACGTGCTTGCCCATCAGCACCGCGGTGCACAGCAGGGCGTACGGGAGGGACGCGAGCGCGACCTCGACGGGAAGGCTGCCCACCGCCGCGAAGTAGGTGCCGCCGACCATGAGCGGTCCCCACACGATCAGGACGGTCGGCTCGCCGAGGCCGTGCTTCTTCAGGCGCAACGGTGGCGCGGTGTAGGCGACGGAGAGCAGGAACCCGCCGAGCGCGAAAGCGAGGATCGGCCAGCCGCGCTCGACGACGAGGAACACAAGAATGCCGAGGTCGACGATGTTGACGAGGAGGGCCCGGATCGCGAGCCCGCGGCGAGTGGTCATGCCCGACAGCACGGGATGCGGCGCGTAGAGCGCCCGCGGGTACTGGTCGGAGTCGGTGCCAACTTGGAGATCCCAGAGGTCGTTCATGAGGTTGTTCGCGACATGCGCCAAGACGATGCCCACCGCGGCCACAGCCCAGAGCCCGACGTCCACCTCGTCGGCGTTCCACCAGGCGAGGAGCCCGGCCACGAGTCCCGCGGTGACGGTCATCGGCAGCACCGACGCACGCGACAGGACCAGCCAACGGGTGACGACGTCGAGTCGGCCGGGAGGCGCGTTGCCCGTGGCCAACGCGACGCGCCACCGGTGCGCAAGAACGCGCACGGACGGCGCGCGCGCGTCGTCGACGGGCCCACGGAGCGTGGTCATGCGGCGAGCGTAACCGTGGAGGGTCCACCCATTTTGGGGCGCTTCATGGCACGATCTTGTTTGTCTGCGCCGTTCGGCGCGTGAGTGAGGGAGCTGTACATGCCGGCGAAGCGCAAGGCGGCCAAGCGCCGCCCCGCGACGAAGCGTCGCACTACCAAGAAGTCCGCGGCTCGGAAGACGACGAAGCGAACCACCGCGAAGCGTCGGACGACCAAGCGGGCCGCCGCCAAGAAGCCCGCCAAGCGCAAGGCCACGAAGCGACGCGCCCCCAAGAAGGCCGCCGCCAGAAAGCCCGCCAAGCGCAAGGCGACCAAACGACGCGCCCCTAAGAAGGCCGCCGCCAAGAAGCCCGCCGCGAGCACGGCGTCCAAGACGACATCGATGCCGATGCCCTCATCCACGGCGGCGAAGCCCAGCTTCTGGGACCGGCTGAGCGGTAAGGCCTAAACGCTCCATTGCACCACCCCCGTCACGGCGGTCGGCCTCCGGGCCGGCCGCCGTTTCGCGTCCAAGTTCCCGCTCGTGGCGCTTCGCGCCGCCATTGGTCGCCGTCCGCAGGCGACGCTCCGTGGAACGTCTGCTGCTCCCGTAGCGTTGGCACGCGGACACCTGCCTCGACGATGGCACGCGGCGAAGGAGCTCATATGGGAACCAGCAAGATGCCCACGCCCGACAAGGCCCTCGCCGGCCGCGACCACGAGATGACCGTGCCCGAACATCACTTCGTGCTCGGAACCCCATTGCGCGGGCCGTTCCCCGACGGTCTCGAGCCGGCGATGTTCGGCATGGGCTGCTTCTGGGGTGCCGAGCGCAAGTTCTGGGAGGTCGAGGCGGTCTTCACCACCGCGGTCGGGTACTCGGGCGGCTTCACACCCAACCCCACCTATGAAGAGGTGTGCAGCGGACGCACCGGGCACAACGAAGTCGTGCTCGTGGTGTTCGCTCCCGGTCGTACCAGCTACGACGACATGCTCCGCGTGTTCTGGGAGAGCCACAACCCGACGCAAGGCATGCGCCAGGGCAACGACATGGGCACGCAGTACCGATCCGGCATCTACGTGTTCAATGACGCGCAGCGGGCTGCCGCGAAGGCATCGCGCGACATGTACCAAGGGGTCTTGGAACGCGGCGGGTTCGGTGAGATCACCACGGAGATCACCGACGCCGGACCCTTCTATTACGCGGAGGACTACCACCAGCAGTACCTGGCGAAGAACCCGGGGGGATATTGCGGTCTCGGCGGGACCGGGTTGTCGTGCCCGATCGGTGTGGCTACTGATGGCGCGCGGCGGAACGAATGAAGCGCATCGGAGTCAGCGAGCGGCACGCCGCGAACGACGTCTTCGAGTAGCGCTCGCCCGTGGCGCTGCCCCGCTCGCTCGCGCCGCTCCGGCATCGCCGGTACGCCGCGGTCTGGACGGGTGCCTTCTTCTCCAACATCGGCACCTGGATGGAGGCGGTCGCCGTCGGCATCCTCGTCACCCAGATCACTCACCAAGCCGTGTGGGCCGCAGGAGTCGCCGCCGCGGGCTTCGTGCCGAACGCAATCATCGGCCCGTTAGGTGGCGCGCTGGCCGATCGAGTGCCTCGACGGCGCATGCTCCTCGGCACCACAGCAGTGCAGACCGCGCTTGCGGGTGCGCTCACGGCGCTCGCCGCGTTCGACGCGATCGAGCCATGGGCAGTCACGCTGATCGTGCTGGCGTCAGGATGCGCCGGAGCGCTCGGGTTCCCCTCGTACCAGTCGATGATGCCCGACCTCGTCCCACGCGAGGAGCTCACCGCGGCCGCCGCACTCGGTGCCGCGCAATGGAACCTCGGACGCGTCGTCGGCCCAGCACTCGCCGGCGTCGTGATCGCCGCTGGGGGCTACGAGTGGGCGTTCGCCGTGAACACCCTGAGCTTCCTCGCGGTGATCGCCGCCATCGCCCCGCTCAAGCTGCCTTCACCGACACCGAAGGTAGGCGAGTCGATCCCCCGCGCGATCAAGGACGGCATCCGGTTCTCAATCCGCGAACCCGGTATCCGTGCCGTCATGATCTACGTGGCGCTGAACTCGTTGCTCGCGGCGCCGTTCATCGGACTCGTCGCGCCGATGGCGCAGGTCGTGACCGGCGACGCGGGCGACGCGTCCGTGCTGGTAACGACGCAAGGGGTCGGTGCGGTGCTCATGGCACTGCTCTTGGGTGGGCTCGCGGGTCGCTACGGAAACCGCCGCGTCGTGCTCGCCGCAGTCACTGCGCTGCCAGTCGCGCTCTTTCTCTACGCGTTGACTCCATCGCTTGCGCTCTCCGCTACGGCCATCTTCGCGGTCGGCTTCCTCTATCTGGGATGCCTGTCGAGCTTCACGTCGATCGCGCAGCTGCGCGCGCCGCCTGAGTACCGAGGCCGAGTGATGAGTGCGCTCATGGTGCTGCTCGGCACGCTGTACCCGCTCGGCCTGTTGATCCAAGGGACGCTCGCCGACGCGATCGGCTTGCGCGCCACCACCGCAGGCGCAGCCGTGCTCCTCGCGATCATCGTGACCGCGACGCGCGCCCTGAACCCCGGCTTCGACCGTGAGCTCGGCGACATCGCGCCACGTGCCGACTCCGTGCCGATCGCCGCCACCGAGTAGCGCCGCGCAATAGCCTCCTGCCCCATGGGCATCCTGGAGCGAGAACGGCGCGGGCGCGTCGAGATCCTGCGGCTCAACCGCCCTGCGGCGCGCAACGCGATGAACCCCGAGCTGTCGCTCGCAATGGAGTCGGCACTCGACGAGATCGAGAACGACCGTGACGTGTGGATCGTGGTCGTGACCGGCACCGGCCCAGTCTTCTGCGCGGGCGCCGACCTCAAGGTCGTGGCCCAGGGCCGCGGCATCGAGATCAACGCCCCGAAGGGTGGGTTCGGCGGACTGGTCACGCGCGACTTTCCGAAGCCGATCATCGCCGCGGTCAACGGACCTGCATTGGCAGGTGGCTTCGAGCTCGTGCTCGCGTGCGACCTCGTGGTCGCGGCCGAGGACGCGACCTTCGGTCTTCCCGAAGCCAAGCGCGGACTCCTCGCTGCCGCCGGTGGACCCATCCGCCTCGCGCAGCGCATTGCATTGGCGACCGCGCTCGAGATCGTGATGACCGGCGACCAGATCCCCGCGGCGCGCGCGTACCAGCTCGGCCTCGTCAACCGCGTGGTGCCTGCCGACAAAGTCGTCGACGAGGCCGTCGCGCTCGCCGAGCACATCAACGACAACTCACCGACCGCGGTTCGCATGGGGAAGCACCTGGTGAAGGAAGCCGCCGACCTCACCGAAGCCGACGGCTTCAAGCGCACCAACGAGCTCGCCCGGGATCTGTTCTCGAGCCCCGACCCGATCGAAGGCGCCACGGCGTTCGCCGAGAAGCGTGCTCCCGTCTGGAGTGACCCTCCCGCGTAGCTCGTGCCGGCTCTCGTGGGCGGAGGGATCCGGCCGAAAGGAGTGTGGGAGTGATTGCTCCTACAATCCAAGGGTGGCCGAAGACCTGAGGGTCGAAGAACTCGCACAGTCGAGCGGGGTGTCGGTGGACACCATCCGCTTCTACCAAAAGCGGCGGGTGCTCCCTCCCCCGGTACGCCAAGGACGCGTGGCGTTCTACGGGGCCGACCATGTGGAGCGGCTGGCGCGCATTCGGGAGCTGCAGGGACGGGGGTTCTCGCTTGCGGTGATCCGGCGGTTGCTCGAGGGAGAGCTCGACGCGACCGACGAGCCACTCGTGGCTGCGGTGGCCGGTGCGCAGCGCGGCGAGAGCCACGACGGAGCTCCAACACTCACGCTGGGCGAGCTGGCCGCACGTACCGGCGTGCCTGAGGTGATCCTGGCCACGGTCGCCGGCGAAGGCTTGCTGGTTGCCCAGGAGCGCGACGGGCAAGCGGTGTACGCGGCGGCCGATGCCGAACTGGTCGCGGCCGGGCTTCGGCTGCTCGAAGCCGGACTCCCGCTCGACGAGCTGCTCGCTCTCGCACGCCGTCAGCACACGATGACGCGCGCCATCGCCGAGGACGCCGTCCGCATGTTCGACGAGCACGTGCGCGAGCCATTGCGCGACGCCCCGATGTCCAACGAGGAGCGCGCGCAAAGGCTCGTCGACGCGTTCGGCACGCTGCTCCCCACCGCAACGACGCTCGTTGCGAAGCACTTCCGGCGGGTGCTGCTCGAGGACGCCACGGAGCACCTCGAATCAGTGGGCGAGCCCGCTGAGCTGGCGGCCGCGCGCGCTGATCCCGACTGGGGAGTGACTGCGTGAGTCGGCCTTCCCCTGTCCCGGTCCTCGGACGCAACGACCCGCTCCCCGAAGGCGACGCCAAGCACGAGGCCGTCGAGGCGATGTTCGACCGGGTTGCACCCGGCTACGAGCGGATGAACCGCATCATCTCGCTCGGTCTCGACCGCCGGTGGCGAAGGCGGGCGATCGACGCCCTCGAACTGTCAGCCCGGGAGCGGGTACTCGACCTCGCATGTGGCACTGGGGACCTGTGCCGCGATCTCACGAGCGTGGGATGCCAAGCCATCGGCGTCGACTTCTCGGCGGGGATGCTTCACGCCGCCCACGTTCGTTCGCCGCTGGTGCGCGGCGACGCCGCGGCGTTGCCGTTTGGCGACGCCGCCTTCGACGGTGTGGTGTGCGGCTTTGCGCTGCGCAACTTCGTGACGCTCGATGTGGTGTTCCGGGAGTGCGCGCGAGTCGTGCGACCCGGCGGCCGGTTCGTTGCGCTCGACGCGGCCGTTCCGGAGCATCTGGCCATGCGGCTGGGGAACGCTGTGTGGTTTCGCGGGGCGGTGCCCCTGCTCGGGCGCCTGCTCTCGCGCGACCCGTCGGCCTATCGGTACCTCCCTCGATCAACGGCGTACCTGCCCGATGGTCCTGAGCTGATTGCAACCATGGAGCGAGCGGGGTTCAACTCGGTGACGCGTGGGTTGCTCACCGGCGGATCGGTCCAGCTCCTCGCGGGGACACGGTCGTGACGACCGCTGCCACCGCGGCAAACCCGCGGCTGCGCGCGGTCACGCGTGAGACCGACGGCCCCGCCGACGTCCTGGACGCGTTCGGACCACAGGGTGTGGCCTGGCTCCACGATGGCGCGGAGTTCGCGACCGCCGGGGTTGCCGTCACGGTGCGCGCCGCGGACGCCGTCGCCCTGCTTGCCGCGATCGAGCACGACGACGACCCGCACCTCCCGGGCGCGGGACCGCGCGCCGTGGGATCGCTGCCCTTCGATCCCGCGGCCGAGGCCGAGCTCGTCGTCCCGGCTCGCATCGTCGGGCGAACCGCCGACGGACGTGCGTGGACGACCGAGATCGGGCACGCCGAGCGCGACGCACATGCACACCCGGCTCCGCCGTCGAGCTTCACCGTGACGGCACTCTCCGACCGTGACGCATGGCACCACGCCGTGATCGAAGCGCTCGCGGAGATCGAGCGCGGCGCGCTGACCAAGGTTGTGCTGGCACGCGCAGTCAGCGTCGAAGCCAACCGCCCGTTCGAGCCCCGAGCGGTGCTTGCGCACCTCCGATCGCAGCAGCCCGGTTGCTTCGTGTACGCCGCCGGCGGGATGGTGGGCGCAAGCCCGGAGCTACTCGTGGCTCGCCACGGCGACCGAGTGGTGTCCCGCCCGATGGCGGGAACTGCCGTGCCGGGCGATGGCTCGCTCGAGCGACTTGCTGACTCACCGAAGGACGCGCGGGAGCACCGACTCGTCGTGGAGGCGATCCTCGATGTGTTGCGCGCGCGTTGCGTCCGCGTCGACGCGGCGCCCACACCCGAGGTCGACGAGTTCGCCGACGTGGCGCATCTCGCCACACCGATCCATGGCACGTTGCGGAAGCCCGCGCCCGACGCGCTCACCCTCGCCCGTGCCTTGCACCCCACACCCGCGGTTGGAGGAACACCTCAGCAAGCCGCTCTGGCCGCGATCGCCCGGCTCGAACCCACGGCCCGAGCGCGCTACGCCGGACCGGTTGGGTGGGTCGACGCACGGGGCGATGGCGAATGGGCCATCGCGCTACGCGGCGCGGCGCTCGACGGTGCGCGGGCCGTGCTCCATGCTGGCGCGGGCATCGTGGCGGGCTCGGATCCCGACCTCGAATGGGCCGAGACCGAGGCCAAGCTCGACCCGATGCTCCGAGCGTTGGTCCGGCCCTAATTCCGGTCGCGCTCGCTCGGTGCCGGGAACCTCTTTGCCGGTCGACTCCGCAAGCTCCGTCTCGTGAGTGACGAGCGGCAAGCCACTCGTCACTCGGCACCGCCCTTCGGGACGCTCGCCTGCGACTGCGAGCACCTCCGCTCCGCGTCGGTGCCGCTGTTACGCACCAACCGCGGACGCGACGGCGGCCCAGGCTTCTCGGTGGCGGGTCACATTCTCGGCTCGGTCGGTGCGCACCAGGACCATGCGCACCCCGCCATCGCGCCTTGAGTCCTCGACGACCGCCAGCAATGCCCCCGCCTTTTCGACCTCCACGCAGGGCACGCCGTGCACTGCGGCGAGCGCCGCGAGGTCAGTGCCGTGCGGCGTCCCGAACAACGCCTCGAAGTGCTCGGGCTCGGCTGCTTGCGGGAGGAAGGAGAAGATCCCGCCCCCATCGTTGTCGATGACCACGAGGGTGGCATCGATGTCACGACTCGTGGCGCCGAGGAGCCCGTTGGTGTCGTGCAGGAAGCACAGATCGCCGAGCAGGCCCACGACTGGCCCAGGCGCCACGGCGGCGGCACCGAGCACAGTCGAGGTGAAGCCGTCGATCCCGTTCACCCCGCGGTTCGCCAGCACCCGAACACCGTCGCGAGGCGCAGCGAACGACTCCACGTCGCGCACCGGCATGCTCGACGCCACAACGACGCTCGCGCCGTCCGGTAACCCGGCCACGAGGTCGCGCGCCACGCGACCTTCGAACGGATCCGTCCATCCATCGAGAAGATCGTCGAGCGCGCGCCGGGCGCGAAATTCGAGCTGCAACCACTCTTCGAGCCACTCGTTGCTCGGAGCGGGTGGCCCGAGCAGGTCGGCGACCGCACCGAGCAACAGCTCGGCATCGCAAGCAACGATGTCGCCAGCACCACGATGTGGATCCAGCCACCCGTCTGGATCGACGATCCACTGCCTCACGTCACCATCGAGCCAACCCGCAGCCACCTTGCTGGTGGGAGGTGCCCCGACACGCACGGACATGTCGGGACGGCGCGACGCCGCGACGTCATCGATACGCAACAACGCGTCGTAGGTCGACACGGCATGGCTGCCCACGCGGAGTCCCGACAGTGGGTCGGCAAGCACCGGCCAACCCGCGGCCGCCGCAAACCGCAGTGCTGTCGACGGTGACACCTCGGCACCCCATCCGGCGACGAGCGCACCCCGTGGCGTTTCACGCACAGCCGCCGCAAGACGCGCCACGGTCGCGTCGTCAGGTCGGCGCGTCGGGGGTGCGACGCTCACCCACGACCGACCATCGGACCGACCGCGTGCAGGCACGAGCTCCGCACCCGACGGGACCAGCGGCTCGCGGAACGGAAGGTTGAGGTGTACCGGACCGGCGGGCGGTCCGAGCGCCAGGGCGACCGCTCGAGCCGTGACCGACCGCCAGTGCGCGCCGACATCGGGGCGGTCCTCTGGTGGCCCCGGGTCGGCCTGCCACCTCACCGCACTACTGAAGAGCGCGTGCTGGTCGATCGTTTGACCAGCACCGGTATCGCGCAGCTCGGGTGGCCGATCGGCGGTACACGCGAGCAACGGAACTCGCCCGTGGTGGGCTTCGAGGACCGCGGGATGGAGGTTCGCCGCCGCGGTGCCCGATGTGGTGAGGACGACTGCGGGACGACCCGACATGCGAGCGGTCCCGAGCGCGAAGAACGCCGCCGAGCGCTCGTCGACGTGCACATGCACGCGGATGCGATCGTCGTGTGCGAGCGCCAACGCCACTGGCGTGGAGCGGGAACCGGGCGCCAGGCACGCGTCAGTCACCCCACCGCGAGCGAGCTCGTCGACAAACGCCCGGGCCAGGGCGGTGTTTGCGTCCCGGGACGGTGGGGCGCTCATGGGAGAATCTGCCGGTGCGGTTGCGCTTGGTCCATGGGTTCACCCAGACGATCCGGTCGTGGGAGACCGTGGAGGCGCGCCTGCCCCGCGATTGGGACGTCCAGCCGCTGGAGATCCCTGATGGGCTCGACTTCGTCGCGACGGCCGAGACGCTCGGCCTGCGCGGCGGCGAGGGAACCTGGATCGGGTACTCGATGGGCGGCCGGCTGTGCCTGCGCCTGGCCCTCGACCGGCCCGCGCTCGTCGAGCGCCTGGTGTTGCTCAGCGCGTCGGCGGGTATTGCCGCGCCAGCTGATCGCGCGACTCGCTTGGCCATCGACGAGGGCCGGGTTCACGACCTGGAACGCGACGGCGTCGAGAAGTTCCTCGAGCACTGGCTCTCGCAGCGACTGTTCGAGACGCTGCCCCGCGACGCCGCGATGATCGACGAGCGGCAGCGGCGCAACACCGTGCACGGCCTCGCGCACCAGCTCCGCGCGTTGGGGCAGGCCGCGCACGAGCCGATGTGGGACCGCCTCTCCGAGCTCGATATGCCGGTGCTCGTGGTGAGCGGGCAATGGGATCGTGCGTACACCGAGATCGCCGAACAGATTGGTGCCGCGATCGGCGCCAATGCACAGGTGGTCACGGTGGAGAAGGCTGGCCACGCCTTGCATTTGGAACGACCCAACGAGGTGGCTCAACTGCTCACCTCGTGGCTGGAGACCGCGTAGCGCTCGAGCAGCTCGGGATCGGGCGCTACGGCGCGCACGTGAAGCACGCCGAACTCCGGCACCAGCGGGGTGAGCGTCACGTCGCCCGCCAACAACCCCGCGGTCGCGAGGCCGCACGCGTGCGGCAGCTCCGGCAACGCGGCCGCGAGCGCGAGGCCGGCAGCCAACCCCACCGAGGTCTCCATCATCGACGTCGGGATCGCCGGCACACCCGCAGCCTCGGCGACGGCCAATGCCGCTCGCACACCGCCGAGCGGCTGCACCTTGAGGATGATCGCGTCGGCGGCGTCGAGCTTGCGCAGTCGGCGGGCGTCGTCGACCGATCGGATGCACTCGTCGGCCGCGAGCGGCACCGCGACCAGCCGTCGCAGCCGGGCCAGTTCTTCGAGGGTCGCAACTGGCTGCACCCCGAGCTCGACGTCGAGCGCGGCGAGCTTCGCGATCACCGCGAGCGCCGTCTCGACATCCCACGCGCCGTTCGCGTCGACTCGCAGACCCACGTTCGGTCCCACGGCGTCACGCACCTCGACAACGAGGCCCACGTCGTCGGGTGATCGCACCTTGACCTTCACCACTGAGAAGCCAGCGAGCGCGGCTCGATCGAACCCGCGATCGCGCACGAGCGCATTCACCGGCACCTCGGTGCGCAGCGCCGTCGGCCATCCCTCGACGGCAGCTTCCTCCCCGGCGCGCCGGGCCGCGACGGGGTCGCAGGGATACCCGGCGAACGGTGAGCACTCTCCCCA
>JANOHN010000163.1:0-20970 GCA_031406505.1 Acidimicrobiia bacterium
CGGCGAGGCCGAGTCCGACAAGACCCTGAAGACCGAATGACCGCGCGAGTCGACACCAGCGTGATCATCCCTGCGCTTGACGCCGCCGACACCTTGCCGGAACAACTTGCCGCGCTGGCCGCTCAGGACTACACGGGGACCCTCGAGGTCATCGTCGCCGACAACGGATCGACGGACGCCACCGCCGAGGTCGTTGGAAGGAAGGCTGCGGAATGGCCGCACGTGCGGGTCGTGGACGCATCCGAGCGACGTGGCGTATGCCGTGCGCGCAATGTGGGAGCGAGCCACGCATTGGGTGCGAACTTGCTCTTCTGCGACGCCGATGATGTCGTGGAAGAGAGTTGGTGCACCGAGTTGGTCGACGGACTCGCTCAGTTCGACGCCGTCGGCGGCGCAGTCGATTTCGAGAAGCTGAACCCAAGCTCGGCGCGATACAACGATTCACAAGAGTTGATGCTCGGACTGACTCCCTGGCCCGACTACCTGCCGTACGCGCACCCCGGGAACTTCGGCATTCGCGCGGACGTGTTCCGCGAGATTGGCGGTTGGGGCGAATCGTTCAGTGGTTGTGAAGACGTCGACATGTGCTGGAGGATCCAGCAATCCGGCCATTCACTCGGGTTCACGCCGCGTGCCGTGATGCACTATCGGTTGCGCACGCGAACGAGCGCGAGATGTCGTTACGCGTTTCGGTACGCGAGCGACCATCCACAGCTCTATGGGGAGTACCGGTCCAAAGGAATGCCGAGCGGGCGACCGCTGTGGCGCTGGTTGCGTGGCCTCGGTCGTTTGGTGGCCCGAGCCGTGCGGCGGCCCGGCGACCCTCGGGCGCGCTTGCTCCTGTTGGAGGCGACGAGTCAATTGTTCGGCTACGTCGCCGGCTCGATCCGGTATCGCACGTGGTACCTGGGCCCCCGATGAGCGAGCGAGACTAGATGGCCGGACAGGAACGGGTTCTCCGACGGCGCATCCGCACGGTGCAGTCGACGAAGAAGATCACCCGCGCGATGGAGCTCATCGCCGCGAGCCGGATCGTACGCGCCCAAGGTCGGGTGCAAGCGGCCGTGCCCTACAGCGAGACGATCACCGAGGTCGTGCGCGACCTCGCGGCGGCCGGCGCCGGCCGCGAGAGCCCGCTGCTCACACCGCGGCCCGAGATCAAGAAGGTTGCGCACGTCGTGATCGCGGCGGACCGTGGCCTCTGTGGTGGCTACAACTCGTCGGTCATCCGTGCCGCTGAAGGCTCGATGCGCGAGCACGCGGCGCTCGGCCGTGAGTACGGGCTCGTGCTGGTCGGTCGTAAGACCGAGAGCTACTTCCGTTACAGGAACTTCCGTATCGATGCGGTGTTCTCAGGCTTCTCCGACCAGCCCACGTACGAGGACGCCCGCTCGATCGCCCGTGCGGTCGAGGCGCCGTTCCTGAGCGGTGAGTACGACCTGGTCGAGCTCATCTACACGCGTTTCGTCTCGGCCGGCCGCCAAGAGGTCGTGGTGCGCCCGATGATGCCGCTCGATCTCGAGATCCTCGAGGGTGGCGACGCGCGACCCGACTCGCACGCCGAGGGCGAGGTCGGCGCGAGTTACGAGTTCGAGCCGTCGCCCGAGGAGATCCTCGAACGTCTCCTCCCGGTGTATGCGGAAGCGCGTCTCTATGCCGCGCTGTTGAACGCCGCGGCGTCGGAGCATGCCGCTCGCCAGCGCGCCATGAAGGCAGCCACCGACAATGCCGACGACCTGATCACCAGCCTCACCCGCGTGATGAACCGCGCTCGCCAGGACTCCATCACCAGCGAGATCATGGAGATCGTGGGAGGCGCGGAGGCTTTGCGCAAGGACAAGCACACCGGCGGCTCCGATGAGTCGTCGCACGAGGACACCGAGCACCAACCAGGAGCAGCTGCATGACCCTCACCGCCGACCCCACTCCCGACACCGAGCTCAAGAACGGCCGGGTCGTGGCCATCGCGGGCCCGGTGGTCGACATCGAGTTCCCGCCCGACGCGCTTCCCGAGATCAACTTCGCGCTCGAGATGGAAGCCGAGCTCGAGGGTGAGACGATCACGATCACGGCCGAGGTCGCCCAGCAGATCGGCGAAGGGCGCTGCCGAGCGATCTGCATGAAGCCCACCGACGGGCTCCGGCGCGGTGCGGTTGTGCGGAACACGGGTTCCGGTATCCGGATGCCCGTGGGCGACGGTGTGCTCGGTCACGTGTTCAACGTGATCGGGGAGCCGCTCGACACCACCGCCGACAAGCTGACCGGCATCGACGACCACTGGGAGATCCACCGCGAGTCGCCGCCGTTCGATCAGCTCGAGGCGCGCGCGCTTATGTTCGAGACCGGTATCAAGGTCATCGACCTGCTCGAGCCCTACGTGCAGGGCGGCAAGATCGGCCTGTTCGGTGGCGCGGGCGTGGGCAAGACCGTGCTCATCCAAGAGATGATCCAGCGCGTCGCCACGCAGCACGGTGGTGTGTCGGTGTTCGCCGGTGTCGGCGAGCGCACGCGTGAAGGCACCGACCTCTGGCTCGAGATGCAGGAGTCGGGCGTCATCGAGAAGACCGCACTCGTCTACGGCCAGATGGACGAGCCGCCCGGCGTGCGCCTGCGGGTTGCGCTCTCGGCGCTCACCGTGGCTGAGTACTTCCGCGACGTGAAGAACCAAGACGTGCTGCTCTTCGTCGACAACATCTTCCGGTTCGTGCAGGCCGGCTCCGAGGTGTCGACGCTGCTCGGCCGCATGCCGTCGGCGGTGGGGTATCAGCCCACGCTCGCCGACGAGATGGGTGAGCTCCAGGAGCGGATCACCTCGACGAAGGGTCACTCGATCACGTCGATGCAGGCGGTGTACGTGCCGGCCGACGACTACACCGACCCGGCGCCGTTCACCACGTTCACGCACCTCGATGCCACCACGGAGCTCTCGCGCCAGATCGCCGCGCTCGGCATCTACCCGGCCGTCGACCCACTGGCGTCCACGTCCAACATCCTCGCCCCCGAGATCGTCGGCGAGCGTCATTACAACGTGGCCCGCCGCGTGCAGGAGATCCTCCAGCGGTACAAGGAGCTCCAGGACATCATCGCGATCCTCGGTCTCGACGAGCTGTCCGAAGACGACAAGGTCACCGTGTCGCGGGCGCGCAAGATCCAGCGCTTCCTCTCGCAGCCGTTCTTCGTGGGTGAGGTCTTCACCGGGCTGAAGGGCATCTACGTGCCGGTCGAGGAGACCGTCGAGAGCTTCGAGGCGCTCGTGAAGGGTGAGCTCGACGAGATCCCCGAGCAGGCGTTCTTCAACGTCGGTGGCGTCGAGAGTGTGCTCGCCAAAGCCAAAACGCTCCAGGATTCTAAGCGGCATGCGGCGACCGGAGCGACGGAGGAGCGGAGGGAGCTCGCCAGCGAGCGAGCGCCCGCGGCGCAGGTTCCCTGCGTCGCAGCGAGGGAGCGCGGCAAGGTGAGCACTTTCAAGGTCATGGTCGTGTCGCCGGAGCAGGTGCTCTATGAGGGCGATGGTGAGATGGTGGTGTGCCGCACCACTGAAGGCGAGATCGCGTTCCTGCCCAACCACGCGCCGCTCCTCGCGGCACTCGGCACGGCGAAGGTGCGAGTCGTGCTCGAGAATGGTGAGCAGACGGTTGCGGTGCACGAAGGCTTCGTTGAGGTGACGGGCGATCGCGTCGTCGTGCTGTCCGATGTGGCCGAGCTCCCCGAGCAAGTCGATACCGCCCGCGCCGAAGCGGCCAAGGAGCGCGCCGAAGCCGGGCTTCGCACCGATCCAGAGAACGAGGAGCTGCGCGACGCGTTGGCCCGTGCCGATCTGCGCCTCGAGGTCGCGGCCGCCGCACGCTGAACCCTGAGGGCGGGCCAGGCGAATCAGGCCCGTAGGCTGCTCGGATGCGACGTCGCGCTGTGCTCGCCGCGCTCGTCGTCGTGATCGGCGCCGCCGGCGCCATGGTCTTCTTCGCCAGTGGTGGCAGCACACGCGAGCGCAGCATCGACGCGTTTCGCGGGGTCGGCGCCTGGGTCGACGTGTTCGACTACGTGCCCGCGTTCGTCAACGGCTCGGGTCCGCCACCGGTGAACGAGGACACGGTCGACGACCTAGCCGCCCTCGGAACGGACACGATCTACCTCCAAGCCGCGATCGACGACCCTCGGGCGACGGGCCTCGTGGTCGATCGCGAGCTCGTCGGCGCGTTGCTGCGTCGGGCGCACGCGAACGATGTACGCGTCGTTGCGTGGTATTACCCGCAGCTCGTCGAGCCGCAGCGCGACCGTCGACGCCTGGAGGCTCTGCTCCACTTCCGCGCCGACGGCGAGCGCTTCGATGCGATCGCACTCGACATTGAATCGAGGCAGGTCGTCGACGTGGACGAACGAAATGCACGAGTGGTCGAGCTCGCGGGACAGGTTCGACGAGCGGCGAACGGGCGTGCGGTCGGCGCGATCGTGTATCCCGCGGTGCAGCTCGAGGTGATCAATCCCGCGCTCTGGCCAGACTTTCCGTACGACGAGCTCGCGAATCAGGTCGATGTGTGGCTCCCGATGGCGTATTGGACGTATCGCGAGGAGCCGTACCGGAATGCGTTCCGTTACACGGAGGAGAGTGTTCGCCGCCTCCGTGCCAACCTCGGCGACGACGACGCCGCGGTGCATCCCGTCGGCGGTCTCGGCGAGCTTTCGACTCCGGAGGACTACGTCCGGCTCGTGCGGGCTGCGCGCCGCGTCGAGGCGCTCGGCTGGTCCGTGTACGACGCCGCTACGACGGCGACGACTGCGTGGAGCGTTCTTCGGGGTGACGACTAGGAACGACGACTAGGACGCGGTCGGCACAGGAGCGCGACGCACCCGGTCGATCACCGGCGGCCAGTTCACTAGCACGAGCGTGACCACGAACGCGTAGAACCAGTAGTCGAGGCCCAGCATCAAGTACGTGCCCCCGTGGAACAGCCACGCCCCGACGATGAATGCCGGGCGGATCCGCGGGAAGAAGAGCACGAGCGGGAACCCGATCTCGAAGAGGACGATCCCGGCCGCGCTCACTTGCGCGAGCCACGACCGATCTGCGATGAAGAAGGCCAGCTCCCGCCAGGGTGGCGGGGCCCCGCGCACCCGGCCCCAGTACAACGCCCACGCGAGGTTGTAGCTGAAGATCCAATCGATGCCCGATGTGCGCAGCTTCTGGAAGCCGGTGCAGAAGTAGGCGACCGACAGGAACGCGATCGATGACCGAACCGGCCAGCCAGTCCGCCGACTTGGAACGCGGTCCTTGAACCAGACGTCGGTCGGCGCGAGGAGCAACGGCGCGGCTCCCCACACCAGCAGCAGGTCGCGGTGGTAGATCTTGCCGCGGCTGGCTGGGAGCGCAGCCAGGAACAAGAACCCGATCCACGCGGTCACGAACGCGATCCGGCGTCCTCGGGCGCGCCAATCGACGGATCGCCCGACCGCGAACCATGCGATTGTCGCCGCGACGACGAGCACCTCGAGCGCGATCACCATGGCGCGTGGCGGCATGCGGTCGACGAATCCGATCAGAGGAACCGGGCGGAACAGGCCCGGGGGCTGGGGCGTGAGCTTGTAGTAAGGGACCGCGAGCGTGCGCCCTGCGAACAGCACCATGAAACCGCCCTGCAACACCAGCAGACGCGCGGGAGTCTCCGGTCCGAACAGGACGTCACTCACCTTGCGACGCGTCGTTGCGAGCGCGTCGCTCACGTGGAGCTCTCGGCGCACGTGTAGCGCAGGTCGCGTTCCAAGAGCTTCGTATGGCGCTCACCGTCGATGGGAACGACGCGGCGCAGCTCCCAGTACACGCGGATCGAGATCACCGGGCGACCCGCGTTCCGTTCACCGTGGGCGAGGCCATCACATGCGGCTTCGCGCTCCACGGCACTTGAACGCGGGAACTTCGCGAGCACATACGGGGCGCGTTGGTACGAATACGGGAGATCGTCGTAGTCGATGGCGTGCTCTGTCCCTTCGGGGCCGACGCGGTACGCGTAGTAGCTCCCGGCGGTCGGTCCCTTGGTGTTGCTGTACAGCCTCCACCCGGTGAAGGGCCAGGCTTCAACCGTTGCGGTGCCGGCGACGAAGAGGAGGGCGAGTGCTACGAGGATGACGGACTTGACGCGCCAGCCGGGCCCGTCGTCGGGCTGGAACAACTTGCTCAACGGGCGGCGCGTGCCTCGGTCGTCGATTGCACCGGACGGTCATCCTCGCTCGGGTCTTGACGAACGAGCAGCGTGACCAACGTTGCGCTCAACACGGCGAGCATCATCGCCGGGATGTTGATGCCGGAGTCGTTCAGGAAATAGCCGAGCACCGCGAGGACCGTGAATCCGATGAGCGCGGCGCGCAGTTCGGGAATGCGGCGGGTGAGTGCTCCGAGGCGCCCCGAGCCGAACGAGAGATAGATGAGGAAGGCGAGGACAAACGGCAGCATCGCGCCCCAGATCGACGATGTGATCGTCGCGAGGTTCTGCGAGAGCTTGTGGGAGATCGTGTCGGTGATTGTGGACACGCCCTTGTCATTGACCTCTTCGAGGAACCGTCCGAGGTGGGTGCGTTGCTCTTCCGCCTGTGACAGGTCGAGGACGGCCGCGATGACCAGACCGACGATGGCTGCTGCGACGCATACCAGGACGGTGCGGAGCTTCGGCCGCACACGCTTCCCGAGCAGCAGGGCGGCCGTGATGCCGAAGGCCGGGATCATCGACAGCACTCCACCCACGTCGGCGCCCCAGATCGGCACCGCGTCGGCGAGCAACGCGAAGCCCATGATCCCGATAGCGATCTGCACGCCGGGGCGGCCGGGAACGCGATGCGCGATGAGCCCGGCGAGGATGATTGCCGCGGCTCCAAGTGCCGCGTAGCTGATGTTGCCGAACCCCGAGATCCGCACACCAACGGTTGGTGTGTACCCGAACGCGCTGTCGAGCTGGAGCCGAGCACCGAGGATCACGTCGCCCACGAGCAGCACCACGATCGTGGCGAGCCCGATGATCGGCGGATCGAGCGTGTCGCGCCACCCGATGACGCGGTAGAGCGCCGCCAACCCGCACGCCGCGACGATGAGGAACACGGGATACAGGATCTTGACCTCGTGGAACGGCAAGAGGCGAGCGAGGTACACGGCGGGTACGAACGCGAGCAACGCGAGCCCGGCGAAGCGAACCCGGGCGCGGGCCTTGGCGCCAGCACGACCGATGAGCACGAGCACAGCACCGAGCGCGAGCAAAGCCTCAAGCGCGATGAAAGCGATGATCATCGCGTCGGACACCTCGTCGCGGAACTCGGCCGCGTCGATCTCGTTGACGAGGAACGCGCGTCGCTCCGCTGCCGTCTTCCCGGTCGACGCGACCGTCATCGGCCGGCCATTGATTTCAGCGGGGCGCTTGACGCCCACGAGCTCCAGGATCGTCGGTGCAACGTCGACGATCTGCACGAAGCCGGGACGGCGCAGGCTCGGTGACCGCAGCAGCCCTGGTTCGATGCCCGGCGCCCGCACCGAGACCACGGTCAGGGTGGAGCCGAGCACCGACGGCACCGGGCTCAGCACGATGACGGCGTCGCGTTCGGGGTCGATGCTCTCGAGCAGCTCGCCGACCAGACGGTCGCTCGATCGCAGCGCCTGCTTGAAGAGGGTTCGCCGCTGTCCCTTCACGGCGAACGGCTGGAATCGCGTCGCCCGCACGAGATCCGAGGCTTCGACGATCACGACCGATTGGTCGTGCCACGCGTCTTGGAACGCCTCAACCGCGGCGTCAATGTTCAGTCGGCGGCCGAACGGCGCCTCCGGCGCGCTGCTGAGCAAGCCGGCATCGACGCGGCCTCCACTCAGCACACCGTTGGATCGCATGAGCGCGCTGGCGGCCATGCGCTGGTATTCGGGAAACGCGCTGATCGGGCTTCCGCCGTCGCCGTTGGCGATGACTGCACGTGAGAAGTCCTCGCGGTGCAGGGCATCGCCGAGCACGCCCACGACGGCGTCGATCCCCTCGTCTTCGTTGGCGTCGAGGATGGCAGCCAGCCCGAGATGCACGATTCCCTTGTTGATCGAGGTTCCGGTCTGCCGTTGGAACACATCGGCCGCGACGTCGCGACCGAACTCCTCGTCGACGCCGAAGGCCGCGCCATTGGTCGCGGTGCTCCCGCCCGTCGCTCGCACTCCGGCACCCATCGTGAGGTAGCCGTCACTCAAGTCGGTCCGACCGATCGTGCGGGTCGTGAGGCTCGCCACCGACGACGCATCGATCAACCGGTCGAGGTTGGGGAGCTTGGGCCCTTCGAGGTCGGACCACGTGACGTATGGGAGGGAGATGATGAGTACGCGTCCGGCGCGCTCCGTGAGCTTGCGCGGCGTGTCGCGGGTCACCACGAGCACGGCGGCTGCAAGCACCATCAATGCGAGCGCCCCGCTGAGCCAGACGACTGGTCGCCTCACAACGCGACCAGTCCCAAACCCGAAAATCCCAAACCCGAAAAGATGCGCTCGGTCTCGTCAGCCGCGCGGTCCCACTGGTACGCGTCCGACTCCAGCACCTTGCGTCGACCGGCCTCCCCGAGCGAATCCTTGAGGCGGCTGTCGGCCAGGACCCGACGCAGTTCGTGAGCGAGCGCGGCGGCATCGCCGCTCGGGAAGAGCACACCGTCCTCGCCGATGAGCTCGGCGTGCGCGTCGATGTCGCTGGCGACGACGCACCGGCCATGGCTCATCGCTTCGAGCACCGTGAGCGGCTGACCTTCGTGGTACGAGGGTGCGATGAAGACTGCGGCGTGCTGATACAGGGCGTTCAACTCGGCACCGGTGCGCACCCCGAGGAAGCGAACACGTGCGCCGAGCTCTTGTGCGCGAGCCTCGAGCTTGCCGACGTACGCGTCGCTGTGGCGCGCTCCGCCGACGACGACGAGCTCCATCGTCGAGAGCTTGGGCTCACGCGCGACCTCGGCGAACGCCGCGACCGCTAGGTCGAGTCCCTTCTCGGGCACGAGGCGCCCGACGGTGAGCGCATACGTGCCGGCCGTCAGCCCCACGGCCGTCAGCACCTCAGGATCAACGGTCATCGGCGACGTCACACCGTTGGCGACGTAGTGCACGGGACCGATCTTGGGATAGCGATGTTCGAGATCGGCCTTGAAGTTTCGAGACACCGTGATCATCACCGCCGACGATCGCACAGCCGTCCATTCGCAGAACTTCAGGAAGGCTCGTGCGAACCGACCCCACTTCTGATCCTGCCACTCGAGGCGGTGCACCGTGACGACCACCTTCTTGCGCGCCAGCCGTGGGATCGAGCAGAACCCCGACGACGAGAACGAGTGGT
The DNA here is from genome assembly GCA_031406505.1 of Acidimicrobiia bacterium. GTDB lineage: Bacteria > Actinomycetota > Acidimicrobiia > IMCC26256 > PALSA-555 > SHVJ01. The sequence goes on from JANOHN010000163.1 coordinate 9,327, forward strand.
AGTGGACGATGTCGAACCGGCCGACCAGGGCGCGCAGCGATGCGACGAGGCTGTAGCCGAGGCGCTCCCAGCCCGGCAGGCGCACTCCCGGGATCCGGCGCAGTCGCATGCCACGGTGGTGCGACGTTGAAGCGGTCTGGCAGAACACGGTGATGTCGTGCCCGCGATCGGCGAGTCGCGAGTAGAGCTCCTCGCAATGGCGCGACATCCCACCTTGTGTGCTCGGCATCTCGAGGGGTCCGATGACGGCGATCCGAAGCCGGGCCACGTCAGGCGAGCTGCGCGAAGTTCGGCCAAAGCGAGACGTCGATCTCCGGAGCCAGCGCAAGCAGTCGACGCACCTCGGGCTCATAGGCCTGCACGAGTGAGGCTCTAGTGTGATCCGCCAACGCGGGCTTCTGGGCCCGACTCTCGTTCCGCCGATCCGCGATGTCGGGAGGCACGAAGCTGTCGTCGAGTCCGAGAAAGCCATAGGTCCGGGCGAGCTCGAGCTTGGCTTCGCGTGTGCAACGCTCGAACTGGAGCACGAGCACACGCTCGGGCGAGAAGTAGGAGAAGAGTTGCTCGAGCTGCGATCCGTAGCACCCGATCCGGTAGGCGGTGCCGGCGCCCGTGAAGTTCACCGGGCGGGTCTCACCTTGCAACGCGAGTCCGCTGCGGAAGCGCTCGACCGGATCACGCAGCAGCACGAGGATATGCGCGTCGGGTGCGGCGGACTTGAGCAGTGCGGGCACCCAGAAGTGCGACAAGTACCCGGGCGACCACTCGCCGGCCAGGTGTCCGGGCGGTCGCGGGAAGTGGCGCTCGTAGATGTCGGCATCGCTCGCGGTGAACGGGCGGTTCCAGAACTGTGTGAGGTAGTGGAGCTCCTTGAGCTTCTCGCGCACCACGACCTGAGGGTGCGACTCCACGAGGTGGTACCACCAGGTGGTGCCCGACCGTTGCGCCGCCATGCCGACGAAGTCGGGAGGGGCAGTCGTCCAGCCCTGTGGACAGGCTGGAGGCTTCCTCCGCTGTCGCCCGAGCAACGCTCGCTGCACCAGCGCCCCGAGCCGCACGAGTGGACGATAGTGCAGGGCCCTTGCAAGACCGGGGTCGGCACATGAACGAAACACCATCGAGCCCGTCATCGGCAGGTGCCGACCGACGTGTCGTGGTTCGTGGACTGAGCTGGACCGGGATCGGCTATCCGCTCAACGTCGGCCTGCTGTTCGCGTCGCAGGTGCTCGTGGCCAACCTCATCGCCCCGAAGGCGTTCGGGTCGTACACGCTCGCGCTGAGCATCGTCACGAGCTCGGCGCTCATTGCTCAGCTTGGGTTGCCGCACACCTTGTTGCGGCGCGCCGCGGCGGCGTTGAGTCACGGCGACGAAGCCGAAGCCCGGCACGAGATCGTCTCGGCGTTGGTCGTGGCCGTCGGCGCAGCGATTGTGTGCGGAGCGATCCTCGGATCGCCGCTCGGCAAGGAGCTCTTCGAGTTCGCGTTCGCGCGCACGGCGGTGGCGACCGTCACCGCGCTCGTCGGCATCAAGGCGGGGCTACGCGTGCTCGAGAACATCCTCCCGGAGGCTCTGCGCGCGTTCCGCGACTACTCGGGCGCCACGATCTTCGGTCAGCTCCTCACCAACGTCATCTTGTGCGCTGTCCTGGGCGTGCTGCTCGCCACATCCACCGACGCGAACCTCGAAGACGTCCTGCTCGTCGGCGTCATCGTGTCGGCGTGCGCACTCATACCCGGCGCGATCGCCGTGTCGGCGAAGCTCCGGGGCACGGGTGCGACCGGGCTGTCGTTCCGTCAGCCGGTCGTGGCGAGCCTGTGGCTCTCAACCGTGGGGTTGGCGCTCGTCGGCCAGCTCGATCTTCTTGTGGTTGGGGCGTTGGGCAACGAACGCGATCTGTTCCTGTACGCGGCACCATTTCGCCTCGCGCTGTTGATCGGGCTCCCATTGGTTGCCGTGAACCAGGCGGTGTCGCCGCTCATCGCGGGATGGCACGCGCAGGCGATGCGCCAACGGATCCAACAGACGCTGCAAGCCACCGCCGGCCTCGCGCTGATCGGTGCCGGGCTCATCGGCGTCGTCTACCTCGTGGCCGGGCATTGGATCCTCGAGACGCTGTTCGGGTCTGCGCGCTACGCGAACGGCTGGTCGGTGCTCATGATCCTGACCGTCGGACAGATCATCCAGACGTTTGCCGGATCGTGCGGCTATGCGCTGCTGATGACCGGGAACCACCGCGCGTACGCAGTGATCGTCTCGGTGAGCGTGCCGATGACATTGACGCTGCAGATCACCGGATTCGAGATCGGCGGCATCGAAGGGCTCGCGGTGGCCACCGCGCTCATGTTGTCGCTACAGAACTTCGCGCAGATGATCGTCGTTCGGCGACGCGCTGGGTTCTCGACGCGGGCCAATCCGCGGGTCGCGCTGGCGGAGCTCGTCAAAGCGCGCCGGCGCTCGACCTCGGAGGCGAAATGACGGGCTAACCCGTCCAGCTGAACTGCCGGTCGAGCAGCAGGGCGAGTCGCTCGTCGTGCGGGGCGAAGTACTCGCTGAGCGCGCGCACGAGTCCGGGATCGGCTGCGGTATACGCACCGACATTGCGTTGAGGAGCCTCCGAGATCTGGTGGTCGCGAAGACCGAGGAACCGGTAGGCCGAGGTGATTGCCGTCCCACCGTTGAGCTCGGCGCACTCGAGGACGAGGATCCGCTCTCGAGCGAACGTGGCGAACCACCGCTCGAGCTGCTCCGCGTACCGACCCCGAGCGAGGTACGCGCGCTCGCGTGCCGGGCTGTCGGCGCGGTCGTACCACGCAACGTCGTCGATGGGCGCGAGCTCCTCGGGCGTCGCCGGATCGAGAGCCACGCCGATCGGTCGATCCTCCAGGCCCCAGTGCTGCGCATGGTGGTACTGAGATACGGCACGCGCGACCGGGTCCCGCAGGATCGCGATGATCGCGACATCGGGGATGGTGCCAGCCATGCGCGTCGGCACCGCAGGATGAAACAGGTAATACGGACTGGACTCGCCCGTGAGCCAGTCGCCGCGGTCGATTGGGAAGTGCCGTCGATACCAACCGGGATCCGTGCAGCGTTCGGTATCGAAGAAGTGCACCTCCTTGCGAAAAGCGCGTCGCACATCGGGATGGGCTCCCAGCCCGGCGTAGAGGCTCGTCGTCCCCGCCTTCTGCGCACCGATGATCACGAAGTCGGGGAACGCGCGCCACGGCGTGGTGGGAATGCGCGCCGCGAGCAATGCAGACGCCCCCGCGCGTCGGATGCGTCCCCGAAGCCCGCGGTTCTGACGCCACGCGCCGGCGTCGGCCTGCTGTTGCCTCTGCACGGTCTCGACGACGGGGCCGAGGTGTTAGTAGTCGAGCGCGGAGTAGCGCATCAGCTTCTGCCACTGATGGTTGGCCTGGATGCGGCGGATGGTGCCGGTCTTCGAGCGCATGACCAAGGTTTCGGTGGTGGCGCCATCGCCGCGGTAGTGCACGCCCTTGAGCACGTCGCCGTCGGTGATGCCCGTGGCCGAGAAGAACACGTCGTCGCCGGCGACGAGGTCGTCGGTGGTGAGCACACGGTCGAGGTCGTAGCCCGCGTCGAGCGCCGCGGTGCGCTCGACGTCGTTCCGCGGCCAGAGTTTGCCCTGGATCGCGCCACCGAGCGCCTTCAGCGCGCATGCAGCGATCACACCCTCGGGCGTGCCGCCGATGCCGAAGAGGATGTCGTACCCGGAGTCGGCCCATCCGGTGGCGACGGCACCGACCACATCGCCGTCGGGAATGAGGCGGATGCGGGCGCCCGCCTCGCGGCACTCGCGGATGATGCCTTCGTGACGGTCGCGATCGAGGATGACCGCGGTGACGTCCTTGACCTGCTCGCCGCGCGCCTTGGCGACGGCTTCGAGGTTGGCCTTGACCGGCGCCTCGAGATCGATCACATCGCGCGCCTCGGGGCCGACCGCGATCTTCTCCATGTAGACGCACGGTCCGGGGTCGAACATCGTCCCGCGCTCCGAGACCGCGATGACCGCGATCGCGTGGTTACGCCCCAGGCTCGTGAGTGTGGTGCCGTCAATCGGATCGACGGCGATGTCGCACTGCGGGCCGCCCGCGCCGATCTCCTCACCATTGAAGAGCATCGGGGCTTCGTCCTTCTCGCCCTCGCCGATGACCACGACCCCCTCCATGGGCACCGTGTTGAGCACGAGGCGCATGGCGTCGACCGCGGCTTGGTCGGCGGCCTCCTTGTCGCCCCGGCCCACCCACCGTCCCGCGGCCAGCGCGGCCGCCTCGGTGACCCGGCCGAGGTCCATGGCGAGGTTGCGATCAGGGGCTTCGCGCTGCTCCATGGTGGGCGAGCGTAGCCCCGGGCCGGAAATCCCCACGATGGCCGCACCATGGCGCCGATACCCTGCCGCGCATGACGGAGAGAGCCGCGATCGTGACCCGGGCGGCTCTGTCGGCCTACGTGGCGTGACCCTGGGAATCGAGCAGCTCCACACCCCGGTTGGCCGCCCCGCGTGAGTCCGCGCCGCACACTGCTCGTCACCAGCGAGGGATCGCAAGCCGGCGCCTTCAAGACGTTCGACTGGGTTCTGCTGGCGACGGCCGCGAGCATCTGGGGGTCGTCGTTCTTCTTCATCGCGGTAGGGCTCGATCACTTCGAGCCGGGGATCATCACGTTTGGTCGTGTGGCGTTCGGCGCGGCCGCGCTGTGGCTGATGCCAGCGGCGCGTCGGACGCGGATCGACGCGGCCGACCGCAAGCGCGTCGCACTGCTCGGGGTGTGCTGGATGGCGTTCCCATTGTCGATGTACTCGTTCGCCGAGCAATGGATCGACTCGTCGTTGGCCGGGATGCTCACCGCCGCGACTCCCATCTGGACCGCCCTCGTCGCGCGAGTGCTCCTGCGCCGCGCCCCGGGGCGCGGGCTGGTCGTGGGTCTTCTCGTGGGGTTTGCCGGAGTGGCGGTGCTCTCGTGGCCCTCCGTGAAAGATGCCGACGCGTCTGCCGCAGGTGTGTTGCTCGTCATCCTCGCGACGGTGTCGTACGGGATTGCCAGCAACGTCGCGGTCCCGCTCCAGCAGCGCTACGGCGCGTTGCCCGTGCTTGCGCGGGCCCAGCTCTTCGCGCTGGTGCTACTGGTTCCCACCGCAGTCATTGGCGCGCCGGACTCCTCATTCGACGTGGGCTCCCTCGCCGCGGTGATCGCGCTGGGTGTGCTCGGCACCGGCCTCGCGTTCGTCGCCGGCGCCACGCTCATGGGTCGCGTCGGGGCCACCCGTGGCACCGTGATCACGTACGTCGCGCCGCTCGTCTCGATCGCGCTCGGTGTGGCTTTCCGCGACGAGATCCTCGACGGCTACGGCGCGGTGGGTGTGGTGCTCGTGCTGCTCGGCGCATACGTGGCGAGTCGCGCCGAGAAAGGACAGCCGTCGCCTCCGTTGACCGTGGAGCCCTGACCATGGAGCGTCAGACCATCGGGCTCGTGAACTCCGCCAGCAAGGCCGCCGGTAATCTGGAGCTGTGAACGATCGCTGGCAGGCCGAGTACGACCGTTCGGCCAAGCGCGACGTCGACTTCGAGACGCGCTCGGGGATCCCGGTCGACGCGGTGTACGCACCCCCCGACGGCGACTCCGAGATGCCCGGGGAGTTCCCGTACACGCGTGGACCGTACGCGTCGATGTATCGCTCGAAGCTCTGGACCATGCGCATGTTCGCCGGGTTCGGCACGGCACCACAGACGAACGCGCGGTTCCTCGAGCTGCTGGCCGCCGGTGGCAGTGGTCTGTCGACCGCATTCGACCTGCCCACGCTCATGGGGCGCGACTCGGACGACGCACTGGCGCTCGGTGAGGTCGGCAAGGGCGGTGTCGCGGTCGACACGCTGGCCGACGTCGAGGATCTCTACGACGGCATCAACCTCGCTGACGTCACCACGTCGATGACGATCAACGCACCGGCGCCGATCCTGCTCGCTATGTACGTCGCGAACGCAGAGAAGAGTGGCGTGGAGCGGGCCCGCCTCGGCGGGACGCTGCAGAACGACATCCTCAAGGAGTACCAGGCGCAGAAGGAGTTCGTGTTCCCGCCGCGCCCGTCGATGCGGCTCGTCACCGACGTCATCCGGTTCTGCGCGGCCGACATGCCTCGATGGCACCCGATCTCGATCTCGGGGTATCACATCCGCGAAGCCGGCTCCACGGCTGCGCAAGAGCTCGCATTCACACTCGCGAACGGCTTCGCCTACGTGGAAGCCGCGCTCGGCGCCGGAGTCGCGGTCGACGAGTTCGCGCCGCGCCTGTCCTTCTTCTTCAACGCGCACATCGACTTCTTCGAGGAGATCGCCAAGTTCCGGGCGGCACGTCGGATCTGGGCCATGTGGATGCAGGAGCGCTATGGCGCGCGCGCCGAGCGGTCGTTGCAGCTTCGCTTCCACTGCCAGACCGCGGGCGTGTCGCTGACTGCGCAGCAGCCCGAAGTCAACCTCGTCCGGACGGCGATCGAGGCTCTGGCGGGTGTGATGGGTGGTGCCCAGAGCCTGCACACGAACTCGATGGACGAGACGTTGGCGCTCCCCACCGAGAAGGCGGCACGGCTCGCGCTGCGCACCCAGCAGGTGCTCGCACACGAGACCGGCGTCGCCAACGTGGCCGACCCCCTCGGCGGATCTTGGTTCGTCGAGGAGCTGACCGACGAGATGGTCCGGCGCGCGGAGGAGGTCTTCGCGCAGCTCGCCGACCTCGGCGATGGGTCGATGCTCGAAGGTGTGCTGCGGGCTGTGGAGTCGGGCTGGTTCCAAAGCGAGATCACCGACTCGGCGTATACGTTGGAGCGCAAGCTCAACGCGGGCCGCCACCTCGTGATCGGTGTCAACACCGCGTTCGAGGGGAACGACGAGCCGCCACCAGACACGTTGCGCATAGGTCCCGAGGTGGAGGAGCAGCAGCTCAAGCGGCTCGCGCAGGTGCGGGCGGACCGCAACGACGAGCAGGTCCGAGCTGCACTCGGCTCGGTACGGGTCGCGGCCGGTGAGCCGACCACGAACGTGATGCCGATGATCATCGATGCGGTGAGGGTCTACGCGACCGAAGGCGAGATCATCGACGCGCTCGCCGACGTGCTCGGCCGCTACGTCGAAGTCCCGGTCATCTAGGCATGGACCCCGAGCTCCTACGTCACGCGCGCGACGCCGTCGGCTTCATGCCCGACGACGAGGGGCTCGCGCTCCACAACGCTGGGCTTGCCGCGGCGAACGTCGGCCCGCTTCTCGAGGTGGGCACGTACTGCGGCAAGTCGGCGGTATATCTCGGCGCCGCCGCCCGCGAAGGCAACACTGTGCTGTTCACCGTCGACCATCACCGCGGCTCCGAAGAGAACCAGTCGGGTTGGGAGCACCACGACGAGCGCCTCGTCGACCCGCGGACCGGTCGCATGGACACGTTGCCCTGGTTCCGCCGCACCATGGAGGACGCCGGCCTCGAGGATGTGGTCATCGCGGTCGTCGGCCCGTCGGCAACCGTCGCCGCGAGCTGGGCCACGCCGGTGGGACTCCTCTTCATCGACGGTGGTCACGCGTACGACGTTGCGCTCGCCGACTACGAGTCGTGGTCACCCTGTGTCGCGCCCGGCGGTTTGCTCGTGTTCCACGACGTGTTCGAGGACCCAAGCGTTGGTGGCCAAGCGCCCTACGAGGTGTGGAAGCGGGCCGTCAGCGACGGCTACGAGCCGGGGTTGACCACAGGATCGCTGCGCGTGCTCCGCTCGCCGCGCTGACGAGGCTCAGCGGCCGTTGCGCCGCTTCGTGGCGAACTCGGCTTCGATCTCCGCTCCCGCGTCGATGAGCTCCTGTGGTGTGAGCCCGACCGGCAGCCCCTCACCGCGGAACAGCCCAGCCGTCGCGCTCGTGCCCCCCAGGGCGTTGGCGGCGAGCACCACGGCCGCGGAGTTCCAGGTGGGCTGCTCCACCGGGTACAGCTCGCCGTCCGCCTCGAAGCGCTCATTATCGAAGTTCATGCCGGTCCAGTAGCCGCCGTCTTCGTGACGGAGGAACTGCACCCAGGTGAAGAGCTGACGAGCACGGTCATCGAGGCCGATCGCGTCGAGCGCCATCACGAACTCGCACGTTTCGGCCGCGGTCACCCATGGACGGTCCGATACGCATCGCACGCCGCGTCCCTCGACGACGAACCGCTTCCAGTCGGCGGCAACGCGTGCTTCGGCGGAGCCGCCGCGCAGCACGCCACCGAGGATCGGGTAGTACCAGTCCATCGCCCAACGACCCTTGTCGAGGAAGCGGTCGGGCCGGTGTGCCAGCGCGATGGCCAGCGCGCCGAGTGAGAGCTCCCAGTCGGGACGCTCATGTCCGAGTCGGCCAGCGATCGCGATCGCGCAGCGCAAGCTCGCGTGGATGCTCGACGAGCCGGTGAGCAGCGCGCCGGGATCAGGCTCGTCGCCGCGCCACGCGATCTCGCCGGTTCCGGACTGGAGGTCGAGGGCGAAGTCGATAGCACTCTCGACGATCGGCCAGAACTCCTCGAGGAACGCGGTATCGCCAGTGGAGAGGTAGTGATGCCACGCGCCGTTCGCGATGTAGCAAGTGACGTTCGTGTCGAGCGCAGGGTCCTTCACCTCGCGACCCGTGTAATACGCATGCCACGAGCCATCGGCACGTTGCATCGAACGGAGCCACTCGTAGCCACGCTCGGCTTCGACATGACGTCCGCCCACGTCGAGCGCCATCGCGGCCTCGACGAGGTTCCACGGGTCGGTCTGCTCGCCCGGCGTCCACGGGATGTTGCCGTCCGGGAGCTGGATCGCGGCGATGGCGTCGACCGTCGCGCTCACATCGGCAGCGGTCATGATCCCGTCGACTGCGGGTGTCGATTGGCGCGGTGTCATGGTGCGACCTTCTCTACATAGACGACGAGGCTCTTGCCGAGGACTGGGTTCAGCGCACGATCGATCGCCTCGAGCCACGGCGGCCGCTTCTCGATCTGCCAGGCGAGGAAGTCGTGGTAGCGCCGCACCGCCCAGGGAGGGTCGGTGCGGGCGACCCCCGTCGCGCACTTGACCCACCAGTACGGCGAGTGGAGCGCGTGCGCATGGTGCGAGCCGCGCAACCAGCACCCCGCGGCTTCGAGCTTGGCCTCGAGCTCGCGCTGGCGGTAGATGCGCACGTGACCGCCGGGCGTGTCGTTGTAGTCGGAGGCGAGCGCCCAGCACACGCGCTCGGGCCAGCGCGTCGGCACGGTGACGGCCATGCGAGCGCCCGGCTTCAACACGCGCACGAGCTCGCCGATCGCCACGGTGTCGGCCCACAGGTGCTCGAGCACCTCCGACGCGATGATGCAGTCGAATGTGTCGTCGGGAAACGGCAACACGAGCGCGTCGCCGTTGACCGCGCCACCACACTCGCCGTGCGGGAGCTCGCCGGCTTCGAGCATCCCACCAAGCACGCCGCGCACTTCCTTGAGCTCACCCTCGGAGTAGTCGAGCGCGACCACGGTCGCGCCGCGGCGCCACGCCTCGAATGCATGACGGCCACCACCGCACCCCATGTCGAGCACGCGGGTGCCGTCGGCGACGCGCAGGCGGTCGAAGTCGGCAGTGAGCATCAGACGTGCTGCCTCGTTGGTCGTTCCGCTTCGCTTCGAGCGGAATCTTCGAGAACCGCGCGGTAGTGCTCGACCGTGCCGACGGCTGTAGCGCGCCAGGTGAACTTCTCGAGCGCGCGCGCCTTTCCGGCGGCGCCGATCCGCGCGCGCATCTCGGGATCAGCGAGCATCGTGCGGATCCCCGCCGCGAGCGCGTCGGGGTCACCGGGGGGAACGAGCAAGCCGGTCTCGCCGTCGCGTCCGATCACCTCCGGTACGGCACCACCGGTGGTGCCCACCACCGGCACTCCGCATGCCATCGCCTCGACGGCGGGAAGCGAGAAGCCCTCGTAGAGCGAGGGCACGCATGCAACCTCGGCTTCGGCGTACAGCTCGACGATGCGCTCGGTGGTGATGCCGCTCACGAACTCCACGGCGCCGGCGATCCCGAGCCGATCGATGAGCGCTGGGATTTGGCTCTTCGCCTTGGATTTGCCGATCACCACGAGGTGGGCTTCCGGTACTTCGGTGCGGACCTTGGCGAGTGCTTCGAGGAGCGGAGCGAGACCCTTCATCGGCACGTCGGCGCTCGCAGTCGTCATGAGCCGACCGGGAACCCGGGCGATGTGCGGGCGCGGGCCGAAGACGCTGGCGTCCACACCTACCGGCACCACGTTGAGCCGCTCGATTGGCACGCCCATCTGGGCCGAGATGTCGCGCCGTGACGATTCCGACACCGTCACGTGTCGGGGGATGGCCCGTGCCACCTCGATCTGCATCTTGAGGAAGCCGTACCAACGCCGCAACGTGAAGCGGCGCCAAGCCGAGGTGGCGTGGCTGAGATCGAGGTCGCGATCGACGGTGATTGGGTGGTGGAGGGTACCGAGCACCGGCCAGCCGTCGCGCTCCATCATCGGGATCAGACCCCGGCCGAGGCACTGGTTGTCATGGACCAGGTCGAAGTCGCCACGGCGGTCCTTCAACAGGCGGCGGACCCGCAGGCTGAACGAGTACGGCTCGGGGAAGCCGGCCCCGCACATGATGGCGAACTCCCGGAGATCGATCGTGCTGTGGAACTCCCACGGCCACGGGATCCGGAAGGGGTTCTCGGGCCGGTAGAGGTCGAGGCTGGGCACCCGCGCGAGCTGGTCGGGATGGATCAGCTCGGGGTAGGGCGGGCCCGAGAACACGGTCACCGCGTGACCGAGCTCGGTGAGCTCTTTGGCGAGATAGCGCGTGTAGACGCCCTGGCCCCCGCAGTGCGGGTTGCCGCGGTAGACGAGGTATGCGATGCGCAGCGGGCGTTCTGGGGAAGACATGGAGCGGCAATCCTACCGGCTGCCCTGGAAGCCCTTTCCCTGAGCCACTTTGAGTGCTTTCCGGCGATCAGTAGCCTCACGCGCCGTGGGGTTTCCGATCAGCGCAGAGATGGTGGCTCGCTCCCGGACCGTGGCGGAGCCACGATGGGCGCCCGACGGCCGGCGGCTCGCGTGGGTCGAGGCGTTCGCGGGCCGGGCCGACGTGGTGGTCGCGCCGTCCGACGCCAGCGCGCCACCCCTCGTGGTCACGGCTGGGACGCCGGTCGCCTCGGTGGGGTCCTACGGCGGCGGCGCGTTCTGTTGGGTCGGGTCCGACCAGCTCGCGGTGGCGACCGCCGACGGGGAGCTCGTAGTCGTGAGCGCCGACGGCGGGCCACCACGGGTGCTGAGTCGTGACGGTCGCGCTGCAGCCCCCGCGGCGACACTCGACGGCACCCAGGTGGCGTTCGTGCTCGAACGCGAGGAGTCGTGCGACATCGCGGTGGTGCCTACCGACGGCTCGGCATGGCCCGCGCGTGCGTCGCACGGTGCCGACTACGCGTGGGATCCCGACTGGTCGCCCGATGGCTCGCTGCTCACGTGGCACGAGTGGGACCTTTCGGCGATGTCGTGGGACGCGTCGCGCATCGTGGTCGCGAGACCGGACGGCACCGACCGAATCGTCGTCGCCGGTGGCGATGAGGTCTCGGTCGGTCAGCCCCGCTTCGCGCCCGACGGGTCCGCG
>JANOHN010000210.1:0-31992 GCA_031406505.1 Acidimicrobiia bacterium
CGTGACCTACTTCACGAGATGGACCGGGTCGCCGACGATGTTCACCGACCACGTGGTGCGGTCAGTCGGCGTGGCGCCCGCGATATACCGCACCTTCCACCAAGTCTTCGTTCCGTACAAGCCCGTGTAGTTGGCCGGCAGCGAGATGTCGAGGACCAAGTAGCGGTCGTTGTACTTGCTGGTGCTGTTGAGCCCGGTGTACGGCTGCGTGCCGGTCCCGGAGACGTCCAGCTGGCTGCCGGTGCCACTGCACCCACCGGTCGGCGAGGTCGGCGGGTTGCACGGCGTCGACCAACCGAAGGTTGCGGCATTTCCGTTGGGATCGATGATCCTCAACGTGTTCGAGCCCTCACCGGCGTCGAAGAGCGTGACGCGCATCGTCTTGCCGGCGTGCACGGGGTCGATCTGGGCGAGGTAGAAGTCGGAGGTCGCACTTGCGCCGTTCGCATAGATCGACATGTCGGCCACGCCGTGCACCTGTGGGCAGTTGGCCGAGTAGCCGGCCCCGCCGACGATGGTTGTGCACGTTGCGAACGAGCTCCCGGTGAACGCTCGGATGCCGAAGCCGTTCGAGCCCCGGCTGTTGAGCTGACCACCGAGCGTTCGGACGCGCAGGTAGTACTGACCGGCCGTCGGGTTGTTCCAAGTGTGCAGGTTCACCCACCTGTTCTGGAGGGTGGAGGCAGACTGGTTCGTGGTGTAGGTGTACGTGTCGAGCAGCGTGAGGTTCGAAAGGTCGAGCGGGGTCGTATTCCGGTCGTAGACCTCGAAGGTGGTCGTGATGCTCTGCGAACCACTCGCGACCGCGCTGTCCGACGGGGAGCTCGACGTGAAGTACGGCGCGTCGTACACCTCGAGCTTCAGCGATGTGGCGTTCGTGGGCAGCTCGATCGCGTACAGATACCCATTCGGGTCGTAGTTGTCGGACACGACTGAGCCGTTGTTGCACTGGCTCCCTCCAGAAGATGTGGAGTACGACTCATTGAACGCGAGCTTGTCGTCGCCACTCTCGTGGCCGGCGCAGTAGCCGTTCACTGCGGCCCAGAAGTTCTCACGGTCGCTCCCCGACAACAGATCACCCGTACCGAAGGTGTTCTTGGGACTCCCGAGCGGAACCGGAAGCACGTACTCGGCCGTGGACGTCCGAGAGATCTTCTGGTTCTGGATCACCAGACTCGAGAAGAACTGCCTGGCCTTGATGTCGGTGATGGTCACGCGGAGCTGCCGGTTGTTGCCCGCGACTTGATCGACCCAGACGCGAATGTTGTTCACGCCGTCGGTGAAGCCGTTGCGGGACGCCGTGTCGATCGCCGCCTGCTCGGCCGAATCGAACTGCGGCATCCAGACCACGCCCGCGAGCGCAGCCGCGTCGGCCGCGCGCTTGATCTCGCCGGCGCGTACGTACCAGCTCCCGAAATCGACGGCGAACCCCGCGAAGAGCAGGAGCGTGGTCACCAAGATCGTCGTGAGCACCATCACGAAGCCGCGCTCGTCGCGATCGTCCGCGGCGCTGTGCGCCCTTCGCATCCGCACCGTCATTTCGGCTCCAGCCGCATCACGGCCGCGGATTGCAAGCCGAGAGGAGACCCGAAGAAGTTCGTCAAGGTCTCGGAGTTCGCCTTGATCCACACTCCGAGGTAGTCGTTGCCGATGTGCTGCACGCTTTGGCGCCCGGTCGGGCACCAGAAGCGATCGGGAGCGCTCACGCCACAGCTCGTCGTGCCGGTGAAGCTCGACTGCGTGAGCGTCGAGAGCTGCGCGCCGGTGTAGACGTTGCACTTGCCGGTCTGCGACGCCGGCGTCGCCCCGCTGCACCCGGTGGGGATGGTGCCGTTCACAGCGGTCGCCTTGTAGACCACGACGTAGTCGACGTTGGAGAGGCCGAGGTCGGTGAGAACGGACTTCACGCTCTGGAGCAGGCTGTAATCGGCCATGCGACTGGCTCCGAGGCCGCTCCCCACCCGAGCGCCACCGCGCGCCGCCGTCTCGACCTTGAGCTTGTTGCTCCACGCCGAACCGAACTCCACGATCCCCAGTGCGATCAGCACGAGCACGGGGAGCACGATCGCCATCTCGACCATTGCCGCCCCGCGTTCGCCGCGTTGCCGATGACGACGCCGGCTCACGTCAATGTCCGGGGTTCAATGCGGATGACCGTGTCGGTCGTGAAGGTGAAGCTGTCGCCGAGCAGGCCGGTCAGGTTCTGATGCTCAGCCTCGACGTACACGCCGATGTAGTCCGGGGGGCCGTTGGATCCCTGGAGGGTTGTCTTGCGCGTCGTTGGGCACCAGTAGTTGTCCTTCTTGGTCGTCGGTCCCGGAGGTCCGACGCAGCCGAACTGATCGGCGGCGAGCGCCAGATCACCGCTGAGATAACGGTTGCACCCGCGAATCGAAGCGGTGTTCGTCACGCTGCCCGTCTTGCAGGCGGTCGGCACGCGTTCGTCCGGGCTCGTTGCCCGATACACAACCACCATGGTGATGCGGTTCGTCCCGATGCCGGTCGCACCGCTCTTGACCGATTGGAGGATCGCAAAATCGGCCAGCACGTCGTTCGCCTCGCCGGAACCGGAGCGAGCGCCTACCACGCTCATGTTGTTCACCGTCTCACGACCGAAGAAGGCGTAGCCGGTCTCCATCACCCCATAGATGAGGAGGAAGACGAGCGGCGCGACAATCGCCGCCTCGACCAGGCTGGAACCTCGCTCGCGATCGCGTCTGCGAAACACGCCAAGCGCCTAGCGCGCCCAGGTGGCGTTCGTACGGTGGCGCGCCACGTCGTCTCCTCCTCGCGCCCACGGTGCCCGCAACCGGGTCGCACCCTCTGAGGAGGTGTCGGCATTTCAGGGGCTCAGACTTGAACAGCCCGCCGGGTCAGGCGCTGCGCCTCCGGATCCGGATCTTCACCGGTGTGGGGCCGAGGTCGAACGCCTCGCGGAGCCGCCGCTCCAGGTATCGCAGGTACGTCTGCGGGAGCTCGTGCGTGGCGAAGAGTGTGAACGTGGGTGGATCGGTAGCACCTTGCGTGGCATACAGGATGCGCGGTCGCGTCCGGCGTCCGGTCGGCGGCGGGTGGCTCGCTTGTGCATCCTGCAGCACTCGGTTGAGCGCGGACGTGGGGATCCGAGTGTGATACGCGCTCTCGGCTTCACGCAAAGCGGGGAGCAAGCGGCCGACGCCGCGCCCGGTCCGGGCTGAGATCTTCAGTACCGGTGCGTACGAGAGGAAGGCCAACCGATCCGCCACATCGATGAGGACGTTGCGGCGACGCTCGGCATCGTCCCCGAGGAGGTCCCACTTGTTGAGCACCACGACCACTGCGGTGCCAGCCGCGTCGATGCGCTCCCCGAGGCGCTGGTCCTGATGCGTCACTCCCGCCGACGCGTCGATCACGAAGAGTGCGGCGTCAGCACGGTCGACGGCGTCGAGGGCGCGCACAACACCGAAGTACTCCGTGGGCTCGCCTTCTCGACTCCGACGCCGCATCCCCGCGGTGTCGACGACCCGCAACGGACCGTCGGGTGTTTCGAGGATGGTGTCGATGTCGTCGCGGGTCGTGCCCGGCTCGTCGTGCACGACGACGCGCTCGTCACCCACCAGGTGGTTGAACAGCGTGGATTTCCCCACGTTTGGTCGACCGACGATCGCAACCGCGAATATGTGGTCTTCAGGAACGACCGGCGCATCGACGACCAACGCTGGGAGGGCGTCGACGATCGCATCGAGGAGGTCCCCCGCGCCGCGTCCGTGCGCAGCCGAGACAGGAAACGGGTCCCCGAGCCCGAGGCGGGAGAACGACCAGGCTTCCGACTCTTGGCGCTCGCCGTCGACCTTGTTGGCCACCACGATCACTGGCTTCTTCGCGCGCTGGAGCACCCGGGCGACGAGTGAGTCCTCTTCGACTGCCCCGACAACCGCGTCGACGACCAAGACGACGACATCGGCTTCACGGATGGCCCGTTCGGCCTGCGCGCTGACCTGTCGGGTGAGCTCATGCGCGTCTTCGCTCACCGCGCCGTCGGGCAACCATCCCCCGGTGTCCACCACGAGGAAGCTGCGGTCTCGCCACGCCGCAACCAGCTCCTTGCGATCGCGAGTCACCCCAGGATGCTCTTGGACGATGGCCGCACGCCGGCCAACGAGCCGATTCACCAGCGTCGACTTGCCGACGTTCGGGCGTCCGACCACGGCAACCACCGGCAGCACCGCCGTGGTCGTGCTCATCGCGCGGCCACTGCCGCGACCAGGGAGACGCCGTCGGTGGGGATGATCTCGACCGGCATCGGCAGGTCGGACACTTCTGCGCCGTCAAGAAAGCGCCCGTTCGAGAGGGCGACGTCGGGCAGGAGGTAGCGCTCGTTCGGGGCTTGGCCGTGCAGCGCGGCCGAGACGTCGGCACCCGTCATGAGACCAGTCACCGCGATGTTGCCACCGAAGAACCGGTTCCGAACCGGGAGCAACCGCACCGGCGCGTCGGTGGCGCGCGCGAGATCCTTCAGCAGCGGAGCCAGCACTCGCTCGCCGTACTCGCCCGTGAGGATCGTCACCGGTCGGGCTCGGTCGCGTTCGTCGCGCACCGCGAGTGCGCGCGGCGCGCGGTAGCCCCACGACGGCGCGCCGTCAACCCAGTTGAAGAATCCCCCATGTGGCACGGGTGACGCCGCGGGTGGCGCCGTGGCTGCGGGTGATGCCGTCCCATCGAGCGCGCCGGCAACTTCCGCGGCGAACGTCTGGGCCATGCCAATGCCGTTCTCTTGTTGCGGGAAGCCCTCGTACTCATCGACATTCGGGAACGGACGCTCGGCCATCAAGTAGTACTCGTCGGCCGCGAAGACGAGCCGACGACCGAGCGCGTCGAGGAATCGCGGTTGCCAACGCTCGACGGTGTCGACCACCGCGCCGGCCTCCTCCTGAGTGTGGAAGCGCAGGTCGGGTTCGGTCGTGTGGTCGCTGACTCCCAGCGGAACCAAGCCGACCGATGCGAGCTTCGGGTACTCGTCGAGCACGCCCAGGAGCGTGTCCTCGAGCGCAGGGCCATCGTTGATCCCGGGACACACGACCACTTGGCCGTGGACCTCGATGTCCGCGTCGAGGAGCGCCCGTAACCAGCGCAGACTCGTCGCGCCGCGCGGGTTACGCAGGAGTCGGGCGCGCAGGGTTGGGTCGGTGGCATGGATGCTCACGTAGAGGGGGCCCAGCCGCTCGGTGACCACTCGCTCGAGATCAGCTTCGGTGAAGCGAGTCAGGGTCGTGAAGTTCCCGTAGAGGAACGACAGGCGGTAGTCGTCGTCCTTCACGTAGAGACTGCGCCGCATCCCCTTGGGGAGCTGGTAGATGAAGCAGAACGGGCAGTGGTTGTCGCACGTGCGTACGCGATCGAAGACGGGGCTCGCGAGCTCGATCCCGAGCGGCTCCCCAGGGAGCTTCTCGATCGCGACAACTCGCTCCATCCCGCCGCTGCGAACCTCGAGGTCCACAAGCGCGTCGTCGGTCTGGAGGTGATAGCGAATGACGTCGCGCACGGCTTCACCGTTGACACTGAGCAGCTCGTCGCCAACTACCAGTCCTGCAGCCGCGGCAGGCGAAGCGGGCACGACCGCCACAACTCGCGCGGTCGGCATCCAACGAGTCTACGAGGCCCAGAGGCCAGCAGTACCCTCGCAACATGACCGTCGAACGCGTGCTGCTCGCCGAACCACGCGGGTTCTGTGCTGGCGTGGAGATGGCGATCAAGGCGTTGGCCTGGATGGTGCGCGTCTTCGAGCCGCCCGTGTACTGCTACCACGAGATCGTTCACAACCGTCTCGTGGTCGACCGCTTTCGTCGCCTCGGTGTCATCTTCGTCGACGATGTCGCATCAGTTCCCCCCGGGGTGCCGCTCATGCTCTCGGCTCACGGCTCGGCACCCGAAGTGGTCGAGGCGGCGCGTGCCGGACACCGCTTCGTGGTGAACGCCGTCTGTCCACTCGTGACCAAGGTGCACCACGAGGCAAAGGTGCGGGCAGGGAAGGGCTACACGATCCTCTACGTGGGCCACGCCGGCCACGACGAAGCCGTCGGAACGCTCGCGGTCGCGCCCGAGAGCATCCGACTGGTGGAGCGCCCAGCCGACCTCAGCGCCGTGGTGCAGTCGGTAGAGGATCCCAAGCGGGTCGCGTTGCTCGCGCAGACGACACTCGCACTCCACGACTGGGAAGGGATCATGACCGACGCGCGCAACACGTTCCCTGAGCTGTGGACGGCAACGCGCGACGACCTCTGCTTCGCGACGACGAACCGGCAAGCGGCGCTTCGCGCTATCGCGGCGGCTGCCGACGCGGTTGTCGTGATCGGAAGCTCGAACTCGTCGAACACGATCGCGTTGGCCGAAGTCGCCCGCCAGACCGGGTGCCAACTCGTCCTTCGCATCGACGGACCCGAGGAGCTCGATCTCGGAAGCCTCGGGGACGCCCGGATCGTGGGAGTCACCGCCGGCGCGAGTGCACCGGAAGACGTGGTGCAGGCGGTGGTCGAGAAGCTGAACCCCCGTGACGGCGTGGAACCGGTCTACGTGACCGACGAAGACGAGTACTTCCCTCCCCCACGCGAGCTTCGTGAGCTCGTGCCGGTCGTCGATGCGCTCGCCGCGCTCATGTTGGGTGGCGATCCGCAAGCTGCGCGCCGGCGAGGTGGTCCCTTTGTGGACGACCGCGGCGTCGATGCCTCAGCGGCGCTCGCGCACCTCGCCGACGGCTGACGCGTCTACCGCCGCGAGCGCAGCGTCAAGGCAGGCCTGGAGCCCCTCGCGCAAGGTGTCGGTCAGGTCGCTCACCGCGGAGCGCCGGCGCGCGCCGTTCGGCAGATCGGGCGGAGCGATCGCGGGCCCGATGACGACCGCGACCCGCTTGAGCCTCGGGAGAATCCTCCCCGTGGCCATGATCTCCTCGCTCCCCCCGATGCCCACGGGGATGATCGGAACACCGAGCTTCATCGCAAGGTACGCCGCCCCGTCGTGCATCTCACCGAGGACCGGGCCTGTGTTGCGAGTGCCTTCGGGGAACACGCCGACGGGCTCGCCAGCATCGAGGGCGCGCTGCGCGGCTCGCAACGCGGAGCGATCGGTGGCGTCGCGGTCCACCGGGATCGCCGCGAGCGCGTCGAAGAACGCCCGACCGATCAACGTGCTGAACAGTTCCTTCTTCGCCATGAACCGAATGCGGCGGCGGGTCATGTAGGCCGCAAAGGGGATGTCGAGGATCGAGCGATGCGATGGTGCAACCACGTACACGCCGCGCCGCGGAACGTGCTCCTTGCCGACGACGCGCACGCGGAACAAGACCTTGGCGATCGTCAGCGCGAAGGCCCGAAATACCCGGTAGAACATCAGGTGGCCTTCGCGGTTGCCTCGTTGACGTGCTTGACGATGAGCGCAACCACCTCAGCCACCGGACGACCAGTGGTGTCGATGATCTCGGCGTCGGGCGCAGCACGAAGTGGCGAGGTCGGGCGGTTGCTGTCCTGCTGGTCGCGACGGGCGAGATCCTCGCGCACTGCGTCGACCCCAACGTCACGCGCCGCGGCGTGCTCATCTTGTTGGCGCCGGCGCGCCCGCTCGTCATCACTTGCAGTCACGAACACCTTGACGGTGGCGTCGGGGAACACGACCGTCCCGATGTCCCGACCCTCCACCACGCCGCCGTCATGAGCATCGACCCAGGCTTGCTGCCGGTCGACGAGCACCGACCGCACTTCAGGATGGGCCGAGACGGTGGATACCGCCTCCGTTACCTCCGGGCCTCGGATCGCGCTGGTCACGTCGTCGCCGTCCAGGAGCACTCGAATACCCACATCGATGTCGGCATCGCGCGCGACCTGCGCGCAGGCGTCGCCATCTCGAGGATCAACTGCACGAGTGAGCACTGCGTGCGTGACGGCGCGGTACATCGCTCCTGTGTCGAGCACGTCAAGACCGAGCGCATCGGCAACGCCACGGGCAACGGTGGACTTCCCCGATCCTGAAGGCCCGTCGATCGCGACGACCACTCTCATGCCGGCACCGTGAGCGCTTCGAGATCGTGGGCAAAGTCCGGATAGGAGATCGCCACGCTGTCCCACCCGCAGAGCCGGCTCTCTCCCTCGACGGCGTTCGCGGCGACCGCGACAGCCATCGCGATTCGGTGGTCACCATGACTCTTGAATGTGCCCGCGCGCGGCCGACCCCCACCCACGAGCAGGCCATCGGCTGTGCCCTCCACGCCGACACCGAGCCTGGTGAGCTCCGCTTCGATCGTGGCGATGCGGTTGCTCTCCTTCACGCGGAGCTCGCTCGCATTACGAATCTCCGTCTTGCCCTCGGCGAATGCCGCCGCGATCGCAAGCACAGGGACTTCGTCGATGATCGGCTCGGTGCACTCGAAGCTCGTTGCGTGCAGCTGGGCGGCGCGTACCTCGATGTCACCGACCGGCTCACCGAGACGCTCGCCGCGCGCCACCATCGAGATCTCGGCACCCATCGAGCGGAGCACATCGATGAAGCCAATGCGACCGGGGTTCAGCAGCACGTCTTCGAGCACGAGCTCGGACCCTGGCGTCACGGTTGCTGCGACCACGAAGAACGCCGCCGACGACGGGTCGCCTGGAACATCGGCGGCGAACGCAAGCGGCGCGCCGGCACGCACGCGAACCGAACGGTCATTGATCCGTTCCACGGGTGCGTCGAGCGCAGCGAAGAGTCGCTCCGTGTGATCGCGACTCGGTGCCGGCTCGACGATCTCCGTCGTCCCGGTGGCCTGGAGCGCGGCAAGCACGAGCGCAGTCTTCACCTGGCCGCTCGCGACCTCGAGCTCGACCCTCGCTCCGACCAGCGCTCCACCCTGGATCTCGAGCGGTGGGTACCTGCCGTCGTCGCGTCCGTCGATGTGCGCGCCCAATGTGCGCAATGGGGAGACCACGCGCAACATCGGCCGCTCGGTGAGCGAATCGTCGCCCGTCAAGATGCTCGCGAACGGACGACCCGCGAGCAGCCCGGCCAAGAGTCGCATCGTGGTTCCCGAGTTGCCGCAGTCGATGTCGGCCGCAGGCGCTCGGAGCGTGTCGATGCCATGGCCAACGACCGTCACGCTGGTGGACTCGACCGCGATTTCGACGCCAAGGGCAGCGAGCGCGGCTCGGGTCCGGGCCACGTCATCACCGGGCGCAAGATGGCCGATGGTGCTCCTGCCGTCAGCGAGCGCGGCAGCGATGAGCGCACGGTGTGAGATCCCCTTGTCGCCGGGAACCCGGAGGCGACCGCGGAGTGGGCGCGGACCAATGACCACGAGCTCGTCCGGTGTCGTCATCAGGCGACCGTCGTGTGGAAGGTCCGGATCACTCGGGGAGATCGTCGCGCAGTGCGCGGGCACCTTCGAGGTACACGTGATGGAGCTCAACGCGGGCCTTCGCGGTGTAGCAGTGCACCAAGACCCGAATGACCATCGGCATGCCGTGGTCGATCGAGAGCTCGCGGGCACAGAGCAGCGGCACGTCGCCAAGGCCGATGGCCCGCGCGGCTGCTGCCGGGAACTCAGCGGTGAGATCGTCGGTGGCGGTGAAGAGGACGCTCACGAGGTCTTCGTGCTCGACCTCGTTGCGCGCGAGCAGCTCCTCCAAGAGTCGGCTCGTCTTCGCGGCGATCTCGGTCTTCGTGTTCTCGTCGCAGGTGATGGCACCACGAATCGCGCGCAGCTTCACGGGCTGGAGGCTACTCAGACGCCGTGGCGTCAGGGTCTGATGTTGTCGTCCGAGCGCCGGCTTGGTACAACGCGCGCACTTCGGCCGGTTCGAGCAATCGCCACTCGCCGGGAGCGAGGCGGTCGTCGCGCAAGGAGCCGATCCGGGTACGCACGAGTCGTCGTACCGGATGCCCGACCGCTTCACACATCCGGCGCACCTGGCGGTTCCGGCCTTCGTGAATCGCGAGCTCCAACGCCGCGCGATCGCCGTGCTGCTGCACCACTCGCACGCGTGCTGGCGCCGTCGGTCCGTCGTCGAGCTCGATGCCGGCACTGAGCTCGCGCACGGTGGCCGCCGTGGGGTTGCCCTCGACCTCGGCGAGATACGTCTTTTCGACACCGTGGCTCGGGTGCGTCAAGACCTGGGTGAGATCGCCGTCGTTCGTGAGGAGCAGCAACCCTTCGGTGTCGTAGTCGAGCCGGCCGACCGGAAACACCCGTGGATCCGCTGGCACGAGCTCCAGCACGGTGGGCCGACCCTCGGGATCGTCAGCAGTCGTAACGACTCGCGCCGGCTTGTTCAACAAGTAGTAGACGACACCGGCGCGGGTCGTCACCGGTGTGCCATCCACGGAGATGCGGGCCACATCGGGGTCGACGCGCATACCGAGCTCCGCAACCATGCCGTCGACCGAGACCCGGCCGGCCGCGATCAGGTCGTCACAGACCCGACGCGATCCGAGCCCAGCCCGGGCGAGCACTTTCTGCAGGCGCTCGCCGTCAGGCTTCGGCATCCTCGACATCGAGCTCGGGGTTGGTCGACAAGCGCAAGCCGCGCTCGAGCGCGGCGACGACGCCGGGGTCGGGCATGAAGTCGCCGAGTGGCGGGAGATCGTCGAGGGAGTCGATGCCCAAGCGCTCCAGGAACGTTGGCGTCGTGCCGTAGAGCACGGCCAGCCCGGGACCGGGGTCGCGACCGACCTCTTCGATGTAGCCGCGCACGACGAGTGTGTTGAGAGTGGTCTCCACGTTCACACCGCGGATCGCCGAGATGTGCCCTCGCGAGATCGGCTGCTTGTAGGCGACGATGGCCAACGTCTCGAGCGACGGTCCGGACAGGCGCACGTGCTGGCCCTCGACGACGAAACGCCCGACGTAGTCCGCAAGATCAGGATGGGTCTGGAAGCGATATCCCCCAGCGACGCGCGCAAGCACGAACCCGCGTTGCGTCTCCTCGTATTCACGGGCGAGGTCGGCGCAGAGCTCTTCGACCCGGGCTACCGGCAGCTCGACGAGCTCCGCGAGAAAGCGCGGTTCAACGGGCTCCGTGGCCGACAGCACCACCGCTTCGATCGCACGGCGGTCTTCCGTCGAGCCATGTTCGTCGTGGGCGAAGGTGTCTTCGCTCATGAGCGCGGTCCGGCGGACGGGGCCGCAGGCTCGTCCCAGTCGGCAACGCTGGCCGCGTCTAGGGCGATGTCACCTGCGACCACCCGACGCAGCGTGAGCGTTCCGAAGTTCTCGATCTGTTCGATGTCGATCAGTCCTTGCTTGAAGAGCTCCAGCACGGCCAAGAAGCGAACGATGACGTCGAGTCGAGTGTCATCGACGGACCCGAGGTCGCGAAACTGCACCGACCGCCCTGCGGGCACTCGTTCGAGGACCACCACGATCGCTTCGGCCACGCTCGCACGGATCGGTGCAATGTGCTCGGTGTCGACGACCGCCGTGTGTCGGGGTGTCAGCGCGCGCCGAGCCGCGTCGCGCAGGGACCGCGGCTTGACCCGCTCGAGTGGATCCGGGACCAATGACCGGAACGGCTCCTCAGGCCCGGCGAGCCTCGGCACGGAAAGTGCGGCTCGACCCAACAGTGTCTGGATCGCGGTGGCAGCATCCTTGAACGTCTTGCACTCGAGCAGTCGCGCGAGCAGGAGGTCGCGTTCCTCGAAGCGCAGCAGCTCCTCGTCGAGCTCGAGGTCGGCCGGTCCTGGGAGCAGACGGCGCGTCTTGAGCTCGATGAGCGTTGCCGCGATGAGCAGGAACTCGGTGGCGAGCTCGAGGTCGAGTGAGTGCATCCGCTCGAGCTCGGCGAGGTACTCGTCGATGATCGGCGCGAGCGAGACCTCCCACAGGTCGACCTCTTGGCGGAGGATCAGGTGCAACAGGAGGTCGAAGGGGCCCTCGAAGACCGACGTGCGTACCTCGTAGCCCATGGCCTCGTCAGGGTATCGGACGCTTCGATCGACGCCGTGCCAACTACCGTGGCCGCGATGGCGAGGGTGTTCTCGGGCATCCAGCCCACCGGTGAGCTCCATCTGGGCAACTACCTGGGCGCGATCCGTTACTGGGTTGCGCAGCAGGACGAGGACGACACGATCTTCTGCGTGGTCGACCTGCACGCAATGACCCAGCCGTACGACCCGCCGACGTTCGCGGAGCGGACGTGGCGTACCGCGGCGCTCCTGCTCGCTGCGGGTCTCGACCCGACACGGTGCACGCTCTTCGTGCAAAGTCACATCCCCGCGCACACGGAGCTGACCTGGACACTCAACTGCGTGGCCACCTTTGGCGAGCTCGGCCGCATGACGCAGTTCAAGGACAAGAGCGGCGGTCGCGAGACGGTCAGCGTCGGGCTGTTCGACTACCCGGTGCTCATGGCCGCTGACATCCTTGCGTACGACACCGAGCGCGTCCCGGTGGGCGACGACCAGCGTCAGCACCTCGAGCTTGCCCGCGACATCGCCATCCGATTCAACCATCGCTTCGGCGACACGCTCGTCGTGCCGGAAGCGACGATCCCGAAGATCGGTGCTCGGGTCATGGACCTTCAGAACCCGACCGCGAAGATGTCCAAGTCGGCCGACTCACCACAAGGCACGATTGCGATCCTCGATGACCCAAAGACCATCGCCAAGCGCATCCGTAGCGCGGTGACCGACTCCGAGACTGAGGTGCGATACGCGCCGGAGACGAAGCCTGGCGTCTCGAACCTCCTCGAGATCCTCGCAGTGAGCACAGGCCGACCTATCCCCGAGCTCGAGTCCGAGTTCGCGACGGGAGGGTACGGGCCGCTCAAGCAAGCAGCCGCCGACGCGGTCGTGGAGCTGCTTGCTCCCGTGCAAGAGCGGTATGCCGCGCTCCAGGCCGACCCCAAGCACGTGACGGCACAGCTCGCGGCGGGGGCCGAGAAGGCCGAAGCGATCGCGAATGCGACCTTGGCGCGAGTGCACCGCGCGACCGGGCTCCTCGAGCGCGGCTGATCCACCCGACGGCGATCTGGGGCTAGTCGTCGTCGGCCGCGTCCAGAGCGATGACCACGCGCTCAGGGAACCCCAGCGCGTTCCACGAGCCCTCGTCGTGATGGGCGCCGGCCCACGCAGCCACCTCCGAACGCGCGCCGGCGATCCGTAGTCGCGTCTCGCCGAGCTCGGCATGGCGCAGGTACAACCCGAAGCGACGCGTGATGCCACGCTTCGCCGACCAGGCCTCGGCCATGTCGTGCCCCGCCGCGGCGCCGGCGAGCGTGGCACCCACCCGTCCGAACACGCCGAGCCCCGCGTCGAGCTTGCCGATGTCGTGGAGCAGCGCAGCCGCGAGCCAGCGCGGATCGTCGGCATCGGGCGTGGACGCCAGCGCGTGCTGGACTCGTCGTGCCACCGCGATCGAATGCCGACGGTCGTGGTTGACCATGCGCGACCAGAGCTCGAGCTCGGCCGGCTGGAGCGTGGCCTCCACCCAAGCCACGTCGCGCGCACGCGGTCGTCCAGGTCGTACCGCACCGAAGAATCGGCGAGCGAGGTGGCTGGCGCGTCTCATCCGAGGGTGAAGTCGACCAGTGCTCTGAAGAACGGGTCGATGATCGTCGAGATGACTCCCGTCCAGAAGAGGAGCACCAGCAATACGAGCAGGCCGTAAGGCCGGAAGCGATACCAAGCCGGCAACCACTCGCGTGGCAAGAGACGTTCGAGCAATGCCGAACCATCGAGGGGCGGGATCGGGAGAAGGTTGAACACGCCGAGCATCATGTTCACGAACGCGAAGTAGAAGAGGATCTCGAGCAGCAGATCGCCGTGCAGGTTCCCGAAGCTGCCGAAGAGATCGGCGCCGGATGCGTGTCGCCATCGAGCCCCGAGCGCCGCCACTGCCATGAGCAGGAAGTTCGTTGTCGGGCCGGCGAGGCTGACGTACACGAGGTCGCGCCGTGGATTGCGCAACCGGCTCGGGTTGACGGGAACCGGCTTCGCGTACCCGAGTACCGGCAGCGAAGCGAGGACGGCCATCGCCGGGAGCAGAATCGATCCGAACGGGTCGACGTGGCGGATCGGGTTGAGCGTCAATCGTCGAGCGCGCTTGGCGGTGTCATCACCGAACCAGAGCGCTACGACCCCGTGGCTGACCTCGTGCAGGATGACCGCGATGAGTAAGCCGCTGAACAGGACGACACCGTCAGCGAGGTTCACCCGAGGTCAGCGAGGGTTGTCAGCGAGACTGTGACGCACAGGCCATGCAGAGTCGCGCTGAAGGCATCGCTTCGAGCCGTGCCTCGCCGATCGCACCTCCACAAGACTCGCACTGACCGTACGTGCCGTCGTCCATCTTCATGAGTGCGGCTTCAGTCTCATGCAGCGACTCCGAGAGCGATGCGGCTACCGCTTCGATCTCCGAGCGCTCGGCCGTGACCTGGCTCGAATCGGCGAAGCCGTCGTCGAACGTCAACGCGCCGATGTCGCCGAAGCCCATCTCGGCGAGCTTGGCCTGGAGACGATCACGCTCTTCCTCGAGTTGGGCGCGAACGACCGATTGCGTTGCTTCAGGCATGCCGGAATGGTACTTCCCATCTCCGGTGTTCCGTCCCCGGATACCGGCAGAAACCCTTACGGGACCTGGGCTCTGGGATGCGCCGACTGATAGACGGCCACGAGCCGCTCGGCCGTGACCAACGTGTACACCTGCGTGGTCGAGAGGCTCGCGTGGCCGAGCACCTCCTGAACGACGCGCAGGTCGGCACCGTGGTCGAGGAGGTGGGTCGCGCATGAATGACGGAGCACGTGCGGCGAGACTCGGTCTTCGAGACCCACGCGCACGGCGGCTGCCCGCACGATCCCCCAGCACCCTTGGCGACCGAGGCGACCGCCGCGCGCGTTGAGGAACACCGCGTCCTGCGCGCCCAGTGCGGATCGTCCAACGCGAGCCATCGCGGGCCGACCATGGGTCAAGTACTCGTCGAGGGCCCGGCGCGCCGCGCGCCCGATTGGCACGACCCGCTCCTTCCCACCCTTCCCGAAGACGCGGACCAGCCCGTCCTCGAGGTCGAGATCGGGCCGATCGAGGCCGACGAGCTCGCTGATGCGTAGGCCGGCCGCATAGAGAGTCTCAAGGATCGCTCGATCGCGCAACGCGGTCGGTGTGTCGCCGATCACTGCATCGAGCAGGGCCTCCACTTCTGTCTCGGTCAGTGCCTTGGGGATCCCGGCCGGGACCTTGGGCGCCCGCACATCCTGGGCCGGATCTTCTGCTGCCAATCCCTCCTCGACGCAGAAGCGGTGGAACGAGCGCACGGCAACCAGCGCGCGCGCGATGGACGATGCCGACCATCTCGGTCGTCCGTCGTCATCGTGGGCCGCACGCAGCCACGTGACGTACTCGTCCACCGTTCGTTCGTCGACAACGCCAGCGTCTCTCACCCCGAGCTGGCGCAAGTAGGTGGCATAGATCGCGAGATCGCGTCGGTACGCCGCGAGTGTGTTCGGTCGGAGGCCACGTTCGACGGCGAGCCACGTGGCGTGCTCCGCGAACAGCTCAGCGAGACGGTCGGCCTCCGTCGTGGCCACCATCGGTCACACCTCGACGCCGGAGATCTCGCCGGCGAGATAACGACGGGTGAACAGCAAGCCGATGATCGTCTTCGCATCCACGATGGTGCCCGCGGCGATCAAGGCGTCGACATCTGACAACGCGACGCGCTCCA
This sequence comes from Acidimicrobiia bacterium, assembly GCA_031406505.1. Taxonomy (GTDB): domain Bacteria; phylum Actinomycetota; class Acidimicrobiia; order IMCC26256; family PALSA-555; genus SHVJ01. Next base: position 15,657 of record JANOHN010000210.1, read on the forward strand.
CGGTCATCGCCGCTTCTTCGTCGGTCACTGCGTGCCGCCCGTCGAGGGGTTCAAGGTCGAGCGCGCAATACAGGTGACTGAGCTCATCGCAAAACCCCGGCGAGTTGTAGAACTCGACGAGCTTGACGAGTCGACCCGCTCGGTAGCCGGTCTCCTCCTCGAGCTCGCGGCGTGCTGCACCCTCGGGCGGCTCGCCCACGACGTCGAGCTTGCCAGCTGGGCTCTCGAGGAGATCTTGATCGACGGCGACGCGCCATTGGCGGACGAGCAACGTGTGTTTGCGGTCAGCCTCGACGGGGACGACCACGGCTGCGCCGGGATGACGGACCACGACCCGACTGAACTGATTGCCATCGGGACCTTCGACGTTGAGGTCCTCGAAGGTGAGGTACCCGCCGATGGTGCGCGCCGTCGTGTCGACGACGCGGAACTGGGTCACGGTCGGACGGGCGGCACCAAGTCGCGGCGTTCCATCGGCGTCTCGATCGGCAGCTTCGGCGCTCGCCCATCAGCCCGGTCGGCTGCGGCGCGCATGAACGCAGCGAACAACGGATGTGGACGATCCGGACGGCTCTTGAACTCCGGGTGCGCCTGGGTGGAGACGAAGAATGGGTGCACCGCAACCGGCAGCTCGACGTACTCGACGAGTCGTCCGTCGGGTGACGTGCCCGAGCACACGAGTCCGGCGTCCTCGAGGCGCGACCGGTAGCGGTTGTTGACCTCGTAGCGATGTCGGTGGCGTTCGTAGACAACCTCTTCGTCGTACGCCGTGTGCACGATTGAACCGGGCTCGAGCCGGGCCGGATAGAGACCGAGTCGCATTGTGCCGCCGAGCTCGACGACATCGCGCTGCTCGTCCATCAAGTCGATGACCGGGTGCGGCGTGTGCGGATCGAACTCACTCGAGTTGGCGCCCGCGAGTCCGCACGCGTCGCGTGCGAACTCGATGACCGCGCACTGCATGCCGAGGCACAGCCCGAGGTAAGGGATGCCCTGCTCGCGTGCGTATCCAGCGGCCGCGATCTTGCCTTCGATGCCTCGGAACCCGAACCCGCCGGGGATGACGATGCCATCGAGCTCGCGCAAGCGACCCTCGGCGAGCAGGCCTTCGGCGTCGTCGGAGGCAATCCAATCGATCTCGACCCGTGCGCCGCACGCGTATCCGCCGTGACGTAGCGCCTCCGCAACCGACAGGTACGCGTCCGGGAGGTTCACGTACTTGCCGACGAGACCGACTCGCACTGGTTGGTCGGCGCCGCGCACCCGGCGCACGAGCTCCTTCCAGTCGTCGAGGTTCGGCTCGTGCTCGTCGAGCTGGAGCACCCGACAGACGTAGTCGTCGAGTCCCTCGTCGTGCAGCACCAGCGGTATCTCGTAGAGGTTGTCGGCGTCGACGGCCGAGACGATGCCCTCTTCGGGGACGTCGCAGAGCTGGGAGATCTTCTCTTTCAAGCGGGTCGGAATCGGCCGGTCAGAACGACAGACGATGGCGTCGGGCTGGATCCCGCGGCCGCGCAGCTCGGTGACCGAGTGCTGGGTGGGCTTCGTCTTCTGCTCCCCCGAAGGCCCGATGAACGGAACCAGGGTCACGTGGACGTAGAAGACGTTCTCGCGGCCGACGTCCTTGCGGAACTGCCGGATCGCCTCGAGGAACGGGAGGATCTCGATGTCGCCGACGGTGCCGCCGACCTCCGTGATCACCACATCGACGTCGTCGTCGGCGAGGCGGAGGATGCGCTCTTTGATCTCGTCGGTGATGTGCGGGATCACTTGCACGGTCTGACCGAGGTACGCACCGCGCCGTTCCTTGGCGAGCACCTCTTGGTAGATCGAGCCGGTCGTCGCGTTCGACTTCTTCGACAACGGGACGTCCACGAAGCGTTCGTAGTGCCCGAGGTCGAGGTCGGTCTCACCGCCGTCGTCGGTGACGAACACCTCTCCGTGCTGGAAGGGGTTCATCGTGCCGGGATCGACGTTGATGTACGGGTCGAGCTTCTGCATCGTGACCCGCAAGCCTCGGCATTTGAGGAGTCGTCCGAGCGACGATGCCGTGAGGCCCTTCCCGAGACTGGATGCCACCCCACCGGTGACGAAAATGTGTTTAGCCACGGGAGATCAACATATCAGGACCGCATGCACGCGCCGGTGATCACGCGTTCCGCGGCTCAGTTCAGCTCGCGCGTCGCTCCGGGCGTTGACCGAGGCGGTCGATCCAGCGCAACGGCGGCACCCGATCGATGATCGTGCTGAACGACCACAGCTCTGCGGCCAGGTTCGCGACCACGAGGACGCCGAGCGCGGTCCATCGCGACACCTCGCCGCGACCGAGCACGACGCCGAGCCCAAGCGTGGCGCCGATCACGTTTGCGCCGGTGTCACCCAGCATCAGACGCTCCCGGAGGTCGTCACCGAGCAGCCCAAAGGCCGCGCCCATCACCGGCGCGATGGCGAGACCCACGGGACCGGTGCCCAGCAGGATCGCCAGAGGCACATAGGCGATCATCGCGGCCTTGAGAGTGCGCCCGGGCGCGCGGTCGAGCAGGTTGAAGAAGTTCGCCGCGAGCGCGATCAGCACTGCGTCCACGAGCAAGCGACGTCCGGTCGCGAAGCCCGGTGTGGCCACGAGCACCATCGCCACTCCGGCGCCGCCGAACAGCTTCAGGAACCCGGTCGTGATCTCGCCATGAAAGAGCGCCGTGACATGACCGCGGAAGCCGGTGCGGCGATCGTCGCCGATGAGATCGTCGATGAGCCCGAGCAACCCGAAGCCGAAGACGGCGAACAAGACCTCGCTCCGCTCGATCGTCAGGTCGACGGTGTCGCCAATCCCGACGGCTCCGAACGCGGCGCGCCCGGCCTCGATCACCAGGACGGCGATCACGATCAGGACACCGCCGGCCGTCGCCAGCTGATGGCCGCGGTAGTTCGGGCGTTGCATCGCTGGGGCCGCGAGCGTCCCGGCCGCGCCAACCTTGAGGAACTGCACAGTGATCGCCCCGACCACCAGGCCGAGGACGACGTTCATCGGGTGTGCTCGATCACGGCTGCCACCACTGGGGGGCTGGGGCGATGGCGCCCTCACCGACCCCGTAGTGACCGACGACGCCGCGGAGCAGGTCGGCGAGCGCGAGCAACGCCACTGCCGGACCCGATGGACGGTCGAGGTCGTCGACGGTAGCCACTGCTGCGGCCAGCGTGGACTCAGTGCGCACCACGCTGACGAGCGCGCCACGTCCAGGGCTGTTCTCCCCATCGACAAAGAGCTCGGCACCGGCCAACGGCAAACCGGCAGCGGCGGCGGCGCGCGCCGCGGGAAGCAGGCTGAGTCGCGCGTCGACGACGCCTTCGGTGCCGACGACCACGAGCACCTCGGTGCCGGGGCCGCCCAACGTGGTGAGGGCGGTGTCGTCACCTACCGACTCGAACGAGATGAACCCGGCATCGGAAAGGGTCCGGAGCAGGTCGGCGGCGACATCGGGACCCTGGGCCAGGCGCTCCACGAGATCGCGCCAGGCTCGATCGCGCAGGGCCGTGCGTCGAGTGGAGGCCGCACCGACCGCGGTGGCCAGCGCAGCTCGCTCTTCGGCCTCGTCGAGGACCCAGCTGTCCTCGATCCACACGATCCCCGGTGCGCCAGCACCAGCGCGGCGGGCGAGCGCGACCAGCTCCTGCAACACGGCTGGGTCGACGCCACGAACCGCGACGACGATCACTCGTGAGTCGGTCAGCCGATCGGTGACCACGAACGGCTCGACGGCCCCGAGCGCGCGGTCGAGGCGCTCGACCTCGAGCTGGAGCGCGTCGTTCTCCAATCGCCGGGCGTTGGCGTTGGCCTCGACGTTGTCGATGCGGTTCTGCAAGGTCTCGACCGTGGGCTGACCGAGAACGCCGTAGCCCATGACGACACCGACCGCGAGCGCGAGGAACACCGCGACGAGCGACACGAGGTGGAAGCGGAAGTTGATCATCTGCGATCCGTTATCTCGTGATCGAGAACCACAGGTCGCGGATCGTCAGCCAGACGCCGTCGAGCAGCACGTGGATCGGTCTGGAGATGGCGGCGACGACGAGCATCACGAGAATGGCGGAGCCTACGAGCAGCACCCAGTCGAGGCGGCGAACCCGCTGCTCGTAGAGACTGCCCACGCCCTTGGCGTCGACGAGCGCAGGACCGAGCCGCAGGCGCGTCAAGAAGGTGGACGCCATGCCCTTGCGGCCCTTGTCGAGGAACTCGACCATCGACGCGTGGGTACCGACCGCGACGATCAGCGAGGCACCGGCCTCCCACGCGAGCAGCATCGCGACATCCTCGCTCGTGCCTTCGGCCACGAACTCGTGGTAGCCCACACCCCAGTCGACGAGGGTGTCGCGGCCTGGCGCGCGCCCGTCGGGGTGGACGTGATGCACGAGGTCTTTGGCTGTGTTCAGCGCCTCGCGCGACACCGAGTCGAAGTCGCCCACGATGATCTCGGGCTTGAGCCCGATCTCCAAGAGTGCGTCGGCCCCACCGTCGACCCCGATCAGGATGGGACGGAACTCCCGGATGTACGAGCGGAGCGCCGCGAGGTCGTGCTTGTAGTCGTGGCCCCGGACCACGACGAGAGCGTGCCGCCCCTTGCACTTCGTCTTGATCGGGGGAAGCTCCAGCGGCTCGAAGTGCACGCGGGCCTCTTGCTGGATGTACTCGAGCGTGTTCGCGGCGAAGCGTTCCAACTCGGCACCGATCGACAAGCGCGCGGTCTCCATCGCGGCGTCGATCTCCTCGCCTTCGCGCACCTCGCCGGTTGCGAGGAGCTTGCCGCCGCGCCAGATCTCACCATCGACGATCCGGAGGATGTCACCCTCGCGCACGCGATCCATGAGGTCGTAGCCCGCGTTGTCGACGAGCGGGATCTCCTCGTCGACAAGTCGACGTGGCCCGAGGTTGGGGTAGCGACCAGAGATGGACGGCGCAGCATTGATGACAGCGGCGACGCCGGCGGCGACGAGACCCTCGGCAGCAACGCGGTCGAGGTCTTCATGATCAATGACCGCGATCTCGCCCGGCTCGAGTCGCCTCACGAGGTCCTTGGTGCGACGGTCGACGCGTGCCACCCCGACAATCGCACTCGACTGCACGTCGCGCCGTCGGCGAAGAACACGCGGGATCAATGTGCCACCTCTTGGCGACGACGGGCCGCGTGCTCGAGCAGCTCGGCTGCATGGCCCCGGGCATGCGTCGACTCCCCAACGCCGGCCAGCATGCGAGACAGCTCGTTGACGCGCTCGTCGGCAACGACTGGTGTGGCGCTGGCCACGGTCCGCCCACTCTCCTCTCGCTTCTCGACGACGACCTGAGCATCCGCGAATGCGGCGACCTGCGCCAGGTGCGTCACGCACAGCACCTGATGACGCGAGGCGAGGTCGGCGAGCAGCCGGCCGACCGCGATCCCCGCCTCTCCGCCGATGCCGGCGTCGACTTCGTCGAAGACGAGTGTCGGCGGGGCTTCGGACAGCACGAGTCGCAGCGCGAGCATCGCGCGTGAGAGCTCGCCGCCCGACGCGGCCTTCGCCAACGGCTTGGGCGACTCCCCCGGGTTCGGGGCGAGCAGGAAAGTCACGTCGTCGGCGCCGTCATCGGTCAGCGGGCCCGGCGCGATGGACACCTCGAGATGAGCCGCGGGCATCGCCAGCTCACGGAGATGCGCCGTGACCGCCTCGGCCAGTGGCGCCGCAGCCCGTTGGCGCGCCTGAGAGAGCGCCGCCGCGGCTTCCATTGCGCGGGTCGTGGCTGCGGCGCGCATCGATTCGAGCTCGGCCGCGCGAGCCTCATGGCCTTCGAGCTCCTGGAGTCGTTGGCGGGTCTCGTCGCCATACGCGAGCACGTCGGACAGCGTCTCTCCGTACTTGCGGCACAGCTCGCGGACCCGTTGACGGCGGGCTCGCACCTGCTCAAGCCGCGCCGGATCTTCGTTGACGAGCTCGCTCGCGAGCCGCAGCTCGCGCTCGAGGTCGGCGAGCTCGGCTTGTACGGCTCGCAGGCGGTCGGCGAGCTCGGCGAACGGGGCTCGGTCGGTGATCGCAGCCACCGCCCGTCCGACCGAGTCGAGCCCGGGTCCTTCCAATGCCTGGTACGCATCGATGAGCGCCTCTCGGTGCGTCACTGCGTCGGCGAGCAAGGTCTCCTCGGCTTCGAGGGTCACCTCTTCGGCGGGATCGGAGATGCCCGCCGCGCCGATCTCGTCGATCTGGAACCGCAGGAGGTCAAGCTCGCGCACTCGAGCGCGTTCGTCGCCGCCGAGCGTCGCTAGCTCGGAGTCGATCTGACGCAGGTCGTCGCGAGCTTGGCGGAGCGCGGCCAGCGCGTCGAGCGCGGGCTCTCCGATGAACCGATCGAGCGCACGGCGTTGCACCGCGGGCGCAAGCAGCGACTGGTGCGCGTTCTGCCCGTGGAGATCAACGAGCGTGCTGCCGATCTCCGCCAGCTCGGCGACCGATGCGAGCCGCCCGTCGATGTAGGCACGGGTTCGGCCGTCGATCGGCAGGACGCGCGCGAGCACCACCTCGCGGCCATCCTCGGTCTCGAAACGACCCTCCACTCGGGCTTCGTCAGCGCCGTGTCGCACCAGGCTGATGTCGGCGCGTCGGCCGAGCAGCAGCTCGATCGCCTCGATGAGCAACGTCTTGCCTGCGCCGGTCTCACCGGTGATCGCGGTCGCGCCGGGACTCACGAGGACGGTCACGTCGTCGACGATGCCGAGGTCGATGACGTGGAGCTCCCGGAGCATCTCGGCTACCGGTCCGAGAGGCCGAACTTGGCCTTCAAGATCTGGTGGAAGTCGCGGGGTCCGAACGTGACCATGCGCGCGGGCTGCGATCCGGCGGTGCACGTGACGGTGTCGCCGACCGCCAGCTCACCGAGCTCGCGGCCGTCCAGTGTGAGCAGGACTTGGCGCTCGTCGGCCACGGTGAACCGAAGCTCCTCGTCGGCGTCGAGCACGAGTGATCGGTCGAAGAGCATGTGCGGGGACACGGGTGTCAGGAGCAGGCAACGGTGTCGCGGTGACACGATCGGACCGCGGGCCGAGAACGAGTACGCCGTCGAACCGGTGGGTGACGCGATGATCACGCCGTCGGCGGCGTAGGTCGTGAAGAACGTGCCGTTGATTGCCACCTCGAGACGCGCGAGCCGACCGGAGCGGGTCTTCTCGATGACGGCCTCGTTGAGCGCCCACCACCGACCCGCGGCCGGACCAGCGGACTCCGCGACCACTTCGACAACCATGCGCTCGTCGATCTCGAAGTCGCCGGCCAACAGTCGCTCGAGGGCGCGATCGAAGTCGGCGGGCTCGACCGCCGCGAGGTAGGCCATCTGCCCGAGGTTGACCCCGAGGACCGCCGCGCCCGCCTCATAGACGAGATCCACCGTGCGCAACATCGTCCCGTCGCCACCGAGCGAGATGACGACGTCGAGATCGCGCGTGAACACATCGAGAGGCACCGAGAACTCGTCGAGTCCGCACGCGGCGGCATCCTCCGCCGGCACCCGGACCTCCACACCGCGGGCGACGAGCCAGTCCGCAGCTCGCCGCGCGGCCTCGTGGGCAGGGAGGCGACCGTGATGTGGGACCAGTCCGACCGCTTTGATCGTTGGCTTGCTCACGAGGTCTGGGCCATCTCGACCAGGCGTTCGTTCGCGACGGCCACACCCGCGCGTCGGCCGTGCACGAAGAACTCACGGTTGCCATCCGCGCCGCGCAATGGCGAAGCCGCAACGTCGACCACAACGATCCCGTTGCTCGCGAGCCCCTCGGCGACCGTGATGAGCACATCAGCGTGCACCTCGGGATTGCGCACGACTCCCCCGCGCCCGACGTTCTTTCGGCCAGCCTCGAACTGAGGCTTGACGAGCAGGACGAGGTCGCCGTCGGGCGCAGTGCACCGCACGAGCGCAGGCGCAACCGTGACAAGCGAGATGAACGACAGATCAGCGACCGTGATGGGCACCACGCCATCGAGCGTGGCGGGTTCGAGATGTCGCACGTTCACGCGCTCGAGCACGCTGACGCGGGGATCACCACGAAGCGACCACGCGAGCTGACCGCGCCCGACGTCGACGGCGTACACATGGTCGGCACCGCGTTGCAGGAGGCAATCGGTGAAGCCCCCCGTGGAGGCACCAGCGTCCAAGCCGCGTCGCCCACTGACATCGATCCCGAATGTGGCGAGCGCGCCGTCGAGCTTCTCGCCGCCACGTGAGACGAAACGCGGTCCGGGACCTTCCACCGTGATGGGCTCGCCCGGTTGCACCTGGCGAGCCGGGCTCACGGCTGGTGCACCGGCGACGGCCACCCGCCCTTCGGCGATCGCCTCGGCCGCTCGGGTGCGAGTGGTCACGAGGCCACGGCGGACGAGCTCGGCATCGAGGCGGCGGCGCGGCATCAGTTGGACCCTCGTCGCGCGATGCGACGCTGCTGAGGACCTTCGCGTGTGGCTCGGCGCTTCACGGAGACTCCAACCGGGGGCGTCGCCAAGGTTATGCGGGGTGCCCGAGTGCGGCCAGCAACGCGGGCACGAGTGCGCCGAGGTCGTCGCCCACGAACGGCGGCGGTGGGTCGGGGATGGCCTCCCCACCCGCCGGTGCGACCGCCGCGGTGACGCCGGTGAGCACGAGTGCGAACGGCCAACCGAGGGCGGCCGCGAGCGCGCCGTCGGACGACGGCCGATCCCCCACGACGATGCCGGACGAACCAAACCGCTCGCGTACGAGGTCGACCATTGGGGCTTCCGGCTTGCCGGCGACCTCGGGGACTCGGCCGGACGCGGTCGCAACCGCCGCGGTGATCGAGCCCGAGCCCGGCATCAATCCCCCTGGCACCGGATAGGTGGCATCCAGGTTGGTGCTGATGAAGCGTGCGCCCTCCCGCACCGCCCGAGATGCTCGATCGAGCTCGTCGAAGTCGAAGCTGCGATGGAACCCCACGACCACCGCGGCTGCCGGCGGCCTCTCAACCGGCCGGAGACCCACCGCGGTGAGTGCTTCGGTCACGCCGGGTCCGGCGCACGCCAGCACCGCCGCGCCGGGCTCCAATGATCTCGCGAGCAAATGTGCAGCCGAGACTGCGCTCGTCAGGACATCATCGGGCGACGCGGGAAGGCCGCACCACTCGAGCTTCGCGACCACGTCCGCTATCGGCTGGCTGGAGTTGTTCGACACGAACCCGACGCGCACGCCTGCCGCCCGGAGCGCGCCAACGCCCGAGACCGCAGATGCGATCGGCTCGTCACCCCGCCAGATCACCCCGTCGAGGTCGCAGCAGACGAACCCGCTCACGTGGGTGCTGGTCACCTCACGGCGTGTGGTCGGGCGCGTCAGTCGGCGCTTCGATGGTCTTGGCGAGCGCTTCGCGGTACTCGTCAAGCGGGCGCATCGCCACAGCAAGCTTCAGGTGCCGACGGGCGCCGAGCGTGTCGCCGATGCGCAGCCGCACCAGTCCGAGCCCGAAGTGGGCGTAGTCGTTCACCGGGTCCAGTTCGACCGCGCGCTCGAACTCAGATCCCGCGTCGCCAAATCGACCGCTGCTGAAGTAGGCGCGACCCAGTGCCTCGCGGACGGAGCCCTTGTCGGGTTCGAGATCGCGAGCGCGCTCGAGCGCGACGGCCGCCGCATGCGGATTCGCCGTCTCGAGGAGCCGGCTTCCCTCTTGGAACGCTTCGTAGGCCTCGGCGCCCGACGAAACATCCTCTCTCTGCGTCATCGTTCAAGCCTTCCACTTCCTCAGCGCAGCCATTGGCTCCGTGCTCGGCTCGGTGCGCAGCGCTCGCGAGACCGTATGCGAGACTGACCGCGCCGACCGACGAAAGTGAACCGCGCCGTTGCACGAACTGTTCCCCTTCCGCGGTGTTCGCTACACCGGTGCACGCGACCTGAGCGCGGTCACGGCCCCGCCGTACGACGTGATCGACGAGGACGACCGAGCCGCGCTCGAGCGCCAAGACCCACACAACGCGGTGCAGCTGATCCTTCCCCGCCACGAGCAGCCCGACGACGGGTACGAGCGCGCGGCACAGGCACTGCGCGACTGGACGGCCGCCGAGGTGCTCGCCCGCGATCCGGAGCCGCGTCTTTACGCGTACCGCATGACCTTCGAGACGACACAAGGCGAGCCGCGCCACACGATGGGCATCATCGGTGCGCTCGGGCTCCCGACTGACCCGAGCACCGACGACATCCTCCCCCACGAGCGCACACTCCCGAAGGCGCGCTCCGACCGCCTCGCCCTCCTCCGGGCCACTCGAGCGAACCTCGACCCGATTTGGGGACTCTCGCTCGCCGAGGGGCTGACCGCCGCGATCGGCCCGATGGAAGTGGTCAGCCACGCGGTGGACGCGAACGGGACCCATCACGAGATCGCGATCGTCGACCCCGAACGGGTGTCAGAGATCCAACGGATCGTGCAATCGGCGCCCGTGGTCATCGCCGACGGTCACCACCGCTACGAGACGGCGCGAGCGTTCCACGCTGAATACCCGGACGACCCGGGCGCAGCCCGGATCATGGCGTTCATCGTCGAGCTCACCGAGGACGAGCTCTGCGTGCGGCCGATCCACCGCTTGGTGCACGGCGTGCCCGATCTTCGGACTCGACTCGAGGGGCATGTCGAGGTCGAGGCCTGCGGCGACGGACCCGACAGCATCGATGCGCTGACTGCCCGCATGCACGCCGAGGGCGCGCTCGGCTTCGTGGACCGTCAGGGCGTGGCGCTGTTGCACCTGCCCAACGTGGCGACGCACGAGCCGTTCGCGGAGATCCCAGAGGTGCTCCACGAGATCGACGCCGTGTGCTTCGACGTAGGTATCCGTCCCGGGCTCGGCGACGTCGAGCTCACCTATCGCGACGACGCCGCCACGTGTGCGGCGCTCGTCGACAAGGGCACCGCAGAGGCTGCGGTGTTGCTCGAGCCGGTGTCGGTCGCGCAGATTCGGGCCGCCGCGATTGCGGGCGTGCGCATGCCGGAGAAGACGACCTACTTCTTCCCGAAGCCACGCACCGGCATGGTCTTTCGCCAGCTCGACGACTGAGCGAGCGCTCCGTTCGAGCTACGCCACTTCCCAAGTTGCGCCGGACCCGAGGAGCGCCCCGAGGTCGGGAGGACCTTGACGCTCCGCCGAGAGCACGAGCTGACGTTGCACCTCGGCTTCGTACGTGGGTCGTGACACGTCTCGGAACACGCCGACGGGTGTGGGCACCGTCGGGCGGTCCGCGATGCGGGACAACGCGAACGCGAGCGTCGGGTCTTCGCGGTGCTCGTCGTGGACGAGCAGACGCTCCTCGCCCACGTCGGCGACCTCGGCGATCTCGCACTCTCCGAACTCGTTGAGGATCACGCCGTGCTGCCCCTCGGCACCGAAGCGGATCGGCTCGCCGTGCTTGAGGTCGATGAGCATCTCCGCGCGAACTTCCTTGCCGGTGATGCCTTCGAACGCAGCGTCGTTGAAGACGTTGCAGTTCTGGTAGAGCTCGACGAACGCAGTGCCCTGGTGCGCGTGCGCCCGACGGAACATCTCGATCATGTGGTTGCGGTCCATGTCGTGGGTGCGGGCCACGAAGGTGGCTTCGACGCCGAGCGCGAGCGACACCGGGTTGAACGGGGTGTCGAGCGAGCCGAAGGGCGACGATTTGGTGACCTTCCCCACTTCGCTCGTGGGCGAGTACTGGCCCTTCGTGAGCCCGTAGATCTGGTTGTTGAACATGATGATCTTCATGTTCACGTTGCGGCGCAGCGCGTGGATGAGGTGGTTGCCGCCGATCGACAGTGCGTCACCGTCGCCGCTGATGACCCACACGTCGAGATCGGGACGAGCGAGCGCCACACCAGTAGCCAGCGCGGGTGCGCGACCGTGGATGCCGTGCATGCCGTAGACGTTCATGTAATAAGGGAAGCGCGCCGCGCAGCCGATGCCCGACACGAACACCATGTTCTCGGGCTTGACCCCGATCTCGGGTAGGAACAGCTGCATCGCCGACAGGATCGAGTAGTCGCCGCAGCCCGGGCACCAGCGCACTTCCTGATCGGACTGGAAGTCCTTCTTCCCGAGCTTGACGACCGTGCCCGCTGGTTCAGTATCGGCGTCGCTCACTTGGCCATCTCCCGAATTGCTTGCTCGATCTCGGCGGCGCGGAACGGCACACCTTGGATCTTGGTGAGGCTCACGGCGTCCACGAGGAAGTCGCCACGGATGAGCCGTACGAGCTGTCCCAAGTTCATCTCGGGCACGAGCACGCGCTCGTACTTGCCGAGCACGTCGCCGAGGTTGGCCGGGAACGGGTTCAGATGCATGAGGTGCGCGTGCGCAACCTCTACGCCCGACTCACGGGCTTGTCGTGCGCCTTGCTGGATCGAGCCGTACGTGCTCCCCCACCCGACCACGAGGACCTTTGCCTTCCCGGACGGGTCGTCGACCTCGACCGACGGGATGTCATGGGCGATGCCGGCGATCTTCTGAGCCCGCAGGCGGACCATGAACTCGTGGTTCTCGGGGTCGTAGTTGATGTTGCCGCTGCCGTCTTGCTTCTCGATGCCGCCGATGCGGTGCATCAGACCGGGTGTTCCCGGGATCGCCCACGGTCGAGCAAGCGTCTCGGGGTCGCGCAGGTAGGGCCAGAACTCCTTCGTGCCGTCGTCGCGTGTGTGGTTGAGCTCCGTAGCGAACGGAACTGAGATGTCGGGCAGCGCGTCGATATCGGGCAGCAACCACGGTTCGGCGCCGTTGGCGAGATAGCCGTCGGACAGCAGGATCACCGGAGTGCGGTACTTGAGAGCGATCCGGGCCGCTTCCAGCGCCGTGTCGAAGCAATGGCTCGGCGACCGGGCGGCGATGACCGGCAACGGCGCTTCACCGTGGCGCCCGAACATGGCCAGCAGCAGGTCGGACTGCTCGGTCTTGGTGGGGAGACCGGTGGACGGTCCGCCGCGTTGCACGTCGACGAGGATGAGTGGCAGCTCAAGGCTGACGGCCAGGCCCATGCCCTCGGACTTGAGGTCGACGCCAGGCCCACTCGTCGCGGTGCAACCGAGGTGACCGGTGAACGATGCGCCGATCGCAATGCTGACGGCAGCGATCTCGTCCTCGGCCTGGAGCGTGCGCACGCCGAAGTTCTTGTGGCTCGCGAGCTCGTGGAGGATGTCGGAAGCCGGCGTGATCGGGTACGACGCGTAGGCGAGCGGCAGCTTGGCCTGCTGGGCGGCTGCGATCAGACCGTACGACAGCGCAATGTTGCCAGTGATGTTTCGGTACCGACCCGGCGGCAGCTGTGCCGGCGCCACGGAGTAGGCGTGATCGAAGAGTTCCGCCGTCTCGCCGAAGTTGTAGCCCGCCTTGAAGGCCGCGAGGTTGGCTGCTTTGACCAGCTCACGCTTTGCGAACTTCTGCTCGATCCATTCGGTGGTCGTGTCGGTCGGCCGCGTGTACATCCACGACACGAGGCCGAGGGCGAAAAGGTTCTTGGAGCGCTCCGCGTCGCGCGGCTTCACGCCGAGCTCTTTGGTGCTCTCCAAGGTGAGTGCGGTCATCGGCACTTGGATCACGCGGAAGGCGGCGAGCGATCCGTCTTCGAGCGGGTTCGCGTCGTACCCGGCCTTCGTGAGGTTGCGATCCTCGAACGAGTCGGAGTTGACGAGCAGCGTGCCGCCCGGGATGAGCTCACCGATGTTCGCCTTCAGCGCCGCGGGGTTCATCGCCACGAGCACGTTCGGCGCGTCGCCCGGGGTGAGGATCTCGTGGTCGGAGATGTGGACCTGGAACGAGGAGACGCCGGCGATCGTTCCTGCTGGTGCGCGGATCTCGGCCGGGAAGTTCGGCTGGGTTGCGAGGTCGTTGCCAAAGACGGCGCTGACGTCGGTGAACCGATCTCCGGTGAGCTGCATGCCGTCGCCGGAGTCGCCCGCGAAGCGGATGACCACTTCATCAAGGCTCTCGGGCTTCAGCTCTGTTGTCTCGGCTGTCACGCGCCCTCACTTCGGGTCTGGACTCCGTTGTCCAGCGCGCGTGCCCGCAACACCCGCGCCCACCCGTCGAGGCATTGTAGGGGCACCGCTCGCTGGACTCGGATACGGGTGCTGTTCTCGATACCCGCGTGTGGGATTGGCTCAGCCGAGGCCCTCATCGAGCTCCTCGTCGGCCCGACGCCGCGCGCGGTCGAGGCGACGCCGATCGGAGCCACGACCCACAACCTTCGCTTCGACCTCCACGCGCGCTCCGGTGGCCCCGGTCGCCGTCTTGAAGAAGCGCCGACGCAATGCGCCCACCACCACGAGCGGGGCACCTTCGTCGAGGTCCTCGACCCACGCTGGCGGTTCGCGCACCGCCACCGGGACTGAGGTGAAGCCGGGATCGAGAGCGTGGACCCGTAGCGAGAGCGTGGCGATCCGGCGGCCCGATGTGAGCATGCGGACCTCGGGTGCCGCGGACGTGACGCCACGGAGCACGACGAGATTGGTGGTGGGGACGTCGTCGTCGGTAGTGCCGGCGGTGGCCATGAGCTTCCTCCTTGGGGCTGCGAGCAGCGCTCGCGTGCTGGTGGGGGAAGCCGAGGAGGAAGTGGTCGAAGGGTACGAGGGGGGTGTGACGGGCGCGCGGACCGGTCAGCGCAGGGCAGCGGCCCGAGCCGCGACATCGGCGAAGTCGGGGTCGTGTTTGCGGATCCGACCGAAGAGCACCCGGGCGCGGCTGAGGTTTCCGGCCCGCTCCTCGAGGTCGGCGAGCGCGTACCAGAGGCGCAGGTGATACGGCCTCGGACGCTTCACCGCGGTGGCCTTGCGCGTGAGCATCGCGATGGCGTCGTCGAGCTCCCCTTGGTCGGCGCGCGCGCCGGCAGCCACGATGCGCCCCTCGGTCACGAGCTCCGCCGACGGTGACGTCGCGGCCAGGTCGGCCCAGAGCTGGTCGACCTTCTTCCAGCGTCGTTGGGCCCGGTAGCAGTCCATGAGGACGGGGTGCTGCTCGACGGCTTCGGTGAGCTCCACGAACGCTTCGAGCTCCTTCGCCGCAGCGCGGTAGTTGCCGAGTCGGTACTGCACGAGTCCGCAGAGCTCGCGGGTGGATGGCGAGTCGGGCAGCTGGTCGCGCACGCGTCGAACCTTCGCGAGCGCGTCGCGGTCGCGCCCGTTGGCGAACTCGTCCGCGGCCGCAAGCAGCTGGTTGAGCAGCGCAGGTCCACGGCGCCCACCGAGGTGCAGGATCTCGCTCTCGACGTCGGACGGTGCGCGCCGGCGACGCCTCGTCGTACGCGTCGGGGCGGCTCGGCGTTGGCGCTCCGAGCCCGCGGTGGTGCCGCCGGGACGGCGCTCGCCCCTGAGACGCAGGCTCGACGCCGGGACGGCACGTTCGGGCCGCTCCTCATCTGGACGTCGCTCGCGTTCCGGCGGGCGGGGCGCACCAAAGGGTCCGAACCCGCCCTCCATGGCCCGATCACGACCAGTGGTTTGCATGTGCTTCGGGTGTTGGGACTGCTTCGAGAAGCTCGGTGTTGCGCGTTTCGACGACGAACCGGCCCGCTTCGAGCCCGGTGTCCGACCGGTGCCCGAACGCGAAGAGCGCGCGTCGCGACGATCGTCAGGGCGAGCCATGGGTCGGAGCGTACCGGTGGGCTTTGCAACTCCCCCGAACGCGACGAAGCGCCCCCTTGCGGAGGCGCTTCGTGCAAAGAAAGCCCGGCGACGACCTACTCTCCCGGGGGGTCTCCCCCCAAGTACCATCGGCGCTGGCGGTCTTCACTGCCGTGTTCGGAATGGGAACGGGTGTTTCCCCGCCGCTGTAGCCACCGGAACATCTCGACTGGTCGACTCCGATCGGCGCCGGGATACCCGTCACCACTCCTTCGGAGCCGCTTCGTCTCAAATTGTCAAAACGCCACTTGAGCGTTGAAGAGCGAGCACGAGCACAAAGCAAGAAGATCCCAAGCCCTCGGCCGATTAGTACCGGTCGGCTCAACACGTCACCGTGCTTACACATCCGGCCTATCAACCTGGTCGTCTACCAGGGGCCTTACTCGGTTAACCCGATGGGAGATCTCATCTCGAGGCCGGCTTCGCGCTTAGATGCCTTCAGCGCTTATCCATTCCGCAGGTAGCCAACCAGCCGTGCCCTTGGCAGGACAACTGGCACACTAGAGCTGCGTCCGTCCCGGTCCTCTCGTACTAGGGACAGCTCCCCTCAAATCTCCTACGCCCACAGAGGATAGGGACCGAACTGTCTCGCGACGTTCTAAACCCAGCTCGCGTACCGCTTTAATGGGCGAACAGCCCAACCCTTGGGAGATGCTTCACCCCCAGGATGCGACGAGCCGACATCGAGG
>JANOHN010000217.1:0-6406 GCA_031406505.1 Acidimicrobiia bacterium
CAACGATGCAGTTGTCGGCAGGTGGTACCACTCCGACGCGGCCATCTTGATGCCGACGAAGATGAGGATCGCACCGAGTGCGTGCGACAGATAGTGGAAGCGCTCCTTGGCATCGCCGAGAAGGAAGTACATGGCTCGAAGGCCAAGGATCGCGAACGCGTTCGACGCGAACACGAGGAACGGCTCGCGAGATACAGCCAGAATTGCCGGGACGCTGTCGACGGCGAAGATCACGTCGGAGACCTCGACGACAACTAGCGCCGCGAGCAGGGGAGTCGCGACCCACTTTCCCGCCTTGCGAGTGACGAAGTGGTGTCCCGCGAACTCGTCCTGGACGGGCATGATGCGTCCCAGCAGCTTCACAGCCCGGTTGCTTCCACCCTTGCCTTCGTCGTCTCGGTGGCGAACGACTTTGATGCCCGTAGCGATCAGCACGAGGCCGAAGACGACGAGCAACCACGAGAAGCGGTCGATGAGCGTGGAGCCGGCCACGATGAACGCTCCCCGCAGGGCGAGCGCGCCAAAGATCCCCCAGAACAACACGCGGTGCTGGTAGCGGAGCGGGATGGCGAAGGTCGAGAAGATGATCGCCCAGACAAAGACGTTGTCGACGCTGAGCGACTTCTCGATCACATAGCCGCTCAGATATTCGCTGAACGCGGTGCCACCCCACGCGGCCAGCACGACACCGGCAAACCCAAGTCCGCAGGTGACCCAGATCGCCGACTCGACCAGCGCGCGCCGCGGGCTGGGCTCGTGGTCCCCGCGGTGTGCGAAGAGGTCGGCAGCGAGCATGAAGCCAAGGACCGCGACGAGCGCGCCCCAGTGCCAAGGCTCGATGTCGAGATCGGCGAACTTCGCTGCGGAGTTGCCGGCGGCGAGCAGTCCCATGGAGGCGCATCCCTTCGGTTGACACGTGAGGTCCACCGAAGGTCTCTCCCACCTGCGTGTGCAGGCACGGTCACCGGGCCGAAGCCGTACTGACGACAACCGTCGAGCGGGGATACTCCCCTTCGTCGTACGTGACTGTATCGGCTCGATGCGCCCCAGGCGCGCTAGCTGAGTTCGACCAGGTTCTGTGAGCCGCAGTCGAGCAGGCCCTTGTCGCCCGGGTTCACCCGCTTGAAACGGCCATCGTCCACCTGGAGCAGCACGTAACAGCCGTTCGGCGTGCCCGTGGCCACATCGGTGGAACCAATGATCCCACCGGCATTGAAGTCGTGGACGGTCGCGAGCGCATCGAGCAGGCGCGTGCGCGTGAGGCCGTTCTCGCCCTCCTCGTCGATGACCTGCTCGGCCGCGTGCTCGAAGAGCAGGCCGCTGACGAAGGCGCGAAGCCCGGCGTAGCTGGTGTCTTCGCCGGCTCGAGTGGTGATCCGGATGTAAGTACGCAGCGAGCTGACGGCCGAACGGTCGCTGAAGGGCGCGGTCTCGATCGCCACGTACTCGCCATCGATGGCGTCACCGCCGTCGGCGACGAACGCGGCGTCGTAGCAGCTGGCATCGCAGTACCACACCTGCACATCGGCCGCACGACCCGTCGCGGTTTGGCGGAGCAAGGTGGTCGAGTCGCGGCCCAACCCGCTGGCCACGAAGTTCGCGCCGGTTGCTTCTATGTCGTCGAGGATCTCCTCGTACCGAGTCGCGTCGTCATCCGCCGCGACGTCGGCGGTGCCGGCGGTCGTGAACTCGGCTGACGTTGCCCCATCGATCGATGCGAGCGTGCGGTCGCGTTCGGGCCCGGAGTCGGGAACGAGCACGAACTGGTCGCAGCATCCCACGACGTTGTCGTGCAGCCACTTGTACGGTCCGACGGCTTCGATGCCTCCCTGACGTGGGAACGCGGCGAACGTGTTGCTCGCGTTCGCGTGTTCGCCCGCGATGGGCTCGACCGGAAGATCGGGGATTGCACCGCAGCCGGCACCCTCGGCCGAAGTGTCGAAGCGCGAGAAGCTCCCCACGATCGCGAAGTCGCGGTCGCACGCCGTTGCCACAGCATTCGCGTATCCCTCGGCCGAGCCGCCAGTCTCCAGGAGGTCGAGGGTGATCTTGCGGTCGGCGAGACCGCCGCCGCGGTTCACCGCGTGCTGCCACGTGACCATGCCTTGGAACGTCGCCGCATCGTCGGCGATGACGGCGAGCGCGATCTCATCGTCGGTGATCCCGATGTCGGTGTTGCGGTCGGGCCCCGTGGTCGTGGTGCTCGGCGGGTTCGTGGTGGGCGGGTTCGTGGTCGGCGGGTTCGTGGGCGAAGTGGTGGTTGGGGGCTTCGAGCTTGCCGTCGTGCTCGGCGGGATGATCAACGTGGTGCCCGGCGTGATGGGCTTCTGAGTGACTGGGGGTGCCGTGATCGTCGTTGACGACCCGATGAGTGGCGGTGAGGTGATCGGTGCCAGCGTCGAGTTCGGTTGCGCGAGCGACGACGAGGTCGAGCCGATCTCGATCCCCTCGCGCCTGTCGTCGCTACCCGACGTGACGAGCAGCGTGATCCCGACTCCGATGAAGATGGAGAGCGCGCCAACGATGGCGACGACCATCTGCTGCTGTTTCGTCACGCCGACAAGTCTGACCTACACGACTCCCGTCGCGACGTCACGCGCGTGGTCGAGCAGCAGGTCCGCTCGGGTGGCGATCCTGGCCACATCGGGAGCCTCGGAGGCCCCGGCCCGTGCGCCCTTGAGTCGGCGTACGTACACCCCTTCGACGATGCAGGCCATCTTCCAGTACGAGAACACGATGAGCCAGGGGAGTGCGTCGAGCGCTCGTCCGGATCGAGCGGCGTACTGCTCCGCGACGGCAGATCGGCGCTCGAAGACGGGAGCCAACGTCGGCGCCGACTCGAGGAATGGGCATGGGTCCCCCGGATCGGCCCAGTAGAGGAGCGACCACGCGAAGTCGGCCACAGCATCACCAATCGTGCAGAGCTCCCAGTAGAGCACGGCGCACACACGGTGATCGGCGCCGAGCACTGTGTTGTCGAATCGGTAGTCGCCGTGCACGATCGTCGGCGTGCCCGTCTCGGCCGGCACCGTGCGCACGAGTCGTTCGTGCAGCTCGTCGAGCAGCGGTGTCTCGCGAACGCGAGCGGCGTCCACTTGTTTGCGCCAGCGCGCGAGCTGCCGCTCGAGGTAGTCGGCGGGATGTCGGGAAAGGCTGCTGAGACGGATGAACTCGGGATCGAGCGCGTGCATCGCAACCTGCACGTCGACGAGCGACGCGGTCGCGGTGTCGGCTTGCGCGCGTGTGAGCGCGGCACCGTCGTCAGCCGAGCGCAGGATCGTTCCGTCGACGAACTCCATGACTGAGAACGCTGCTCCGGTTACGTCTGCGTCCTCGCACAACGCCACCGCCGCGGGCACCGGAACGCTGCCGTCACGGGCGAGCGCCGCGAGGATGGTGTACTCGCGCACCACATCGTGTGCCGTAGCGAGCACAGCGGCGGCGGGTGGTCGGCGCAACGCCCAGGCGTGGCCGGCGGCATCCGCCACGCGGTAGGTGAGGTTCGAGCCTCCTGCCGCGATCAGCGAGAACTCGAGCGGCGGCTCCACGAGCTCTATGTGATCGCGGAGCCACGCGGTCACAGGCAGGGGATCGATGCCAGGGAGATCGCTGGTCAAGCGCCGGAGGATAACGTCACCCGTTCGTGCGAGCTCTCCTGGTCGTCGTGATGCTGTGTGCCGTCGCGGCCGTGCCCGCATCCGCACAGAGCTCAGTTCCCGCGCCGATCGATCCGCGACTGGTCGTTATCGGCGACTCGGTGATCCTCGGCGCTCAGCCTTGGATCGTTGCCGTCATGAGCGCGCGGGGCTGGCAGGTGTTCCAGACGTCGCAGGAGAGCCTGCACACGTGGCAGGCCGGCGCGATCATCGACGAGAACCGCTCGGCCGGAGGGCTTGGTCGGGTCGTCGTCGTGCAGCTGGGCACGAACGACAGCTCCGACCCGGTGCAGTTCGGCGGTTGGATCGACCAGCTCATGGCGCACCTTGCCGATGTGGAGCGCGTGTTCTGGGTGAACATGCGGCAGTTCCGGCCGACGGTCCCGGCAGCCAACGCGGCGATCGCCGCGGCAGCAACTCGACATCCGAGCGTGCGAATCCTCGACTGGGACGCGCGCGCCACGCCCGATCCGACGCTGGTCTACGGCGATGGGTACCACCTCAACCCTGCGGGCCAGGTCGCGATGGCCCAGATGATCGCCGATGCGCTCGACGCCTACGTGCTCGAGACGGTGCCGACCACAACCACGTTGCCGCCCACGACGATCCCGCCGACCACCGCGACGTCGGTGGTGACGGCGTCGACGAGGGTGTCGCGCCCAGGATCGGACGGAGTGGACGTGCTCACGATCGTGGTTGCGCTCGCCGGCGGGTTGGTCGCGATCGGACTCGTTGCGATGATCGCGACGCGCTCTAAGCGGAGGGCGATGGGGTGAAAGTCACCGGCATGTGCTTGATGCCGTTGATGAAATTCGAACGCAAACGCTCGACCGGTCCGGCCAGCTCCATCATTGGGATCCGTGTGAGCAGCTCCTCGAACATCACTTGGATCTCTAGGCGCGCGAGATGCGAGCCGAGGCAGAAGTGAGGGCCACCACCGCCGAAGGCCACGAAGTCATCGGCCGGCTCGCGGGAGATGTCGAACGTGTGCGGGTCGTCGAACACGTCGGGATCGTGGTCGGCCGCGATGTACCAGAGCGCCACCTTGTCGCCTTGTTTGATGTGTTGGCCGTGGAGCTCGATGTCGCTTTGCGCGGTGCGACGCATGTACATCACCGGTGACGCATAGCGAAGCATCTCGTCGACAGCCTTCGGTAGCAGTGACATGTCCGATTGGAGCTTGGCGCGCTGCTCGGGGTGCTCGATGAGTGCCAGCATCCCGTGCGAGATCAGGTTGCGGGTGGTCTCGTTGCCCGCCACCGTGAGGAGCTCGAAGAAGAGGTCGAACTCCATGTCGGTGAGGCGCTCGCCCTCCACCTCGGCGCCGAGCAGCACGCTGATGATGTCGTCGCCCGGGTTCGCTCGCTTCTGTGCGGCGAGGTCGTTGGCGTAGACGAACATCTCCATCGCGGCGGTGGTGGCGTCTTCCGCGCTCACCGCGTACTCCGGGTCTTCGGAGCCGATCATGCGGTTGCTCCACTCGAAGAGCTGGTGCCGATCGGCGTGGGGGACGCCCATCATCTCTGCGATCACTTGGAGTGGGAGCTCGGCGGCAACGTCGACCACGAAGTCGCACGAACCGCGCGCGGCGATGCTGTCGACGATGTCGCGAGCGATCTCGTGGATGCGTTCGTGGAGCCTCCCGATCATGCGCGGGGTGAAGCCCTTGTTGACGAGAAGCCGCAGCTTCGTGTGCTTCGGCGGGTCCATCGTCAGCATCATCAGCTGCTGTTGCTCGATCTGCTCCTCGCTCAGCTCGTGCAACGTGATGCCACGCTCGCTCGACGCGTGCTCCCAGTCGTGGCTGATCCGGCGGAGGTCATCGCGGCGGGTGATGCACCAGAACCCCGGGCCGTCGGCCTCGGGGTGAAAGTAGGCAGGAGCATCGCGGCGCAGCCGGTCGAACTGGTCGTGGGGCACGCCCCGCACGAAGGTCTCGAGATTCGTCAGGTCGACGTCGGTGATCGTCGGCACGGGTGACCTCCGTGGTCGCGAGGAGAACACGTTACGATTCGGCGCAATCGGAAGCCAGATAGGGAGCGAGCCGAGGAAGTAGGAACCTCTCTTATGCATGATCTTGTGATCCGCGGGGGGACGCTCGTCGACGGCACCGGTTCGGCGCCCGTGCCGGGCGACGTGGCCATCGACGACGGGAAGATCACCGAGGTCGGCCGGGTCGACGTTGGCGGCGACCAGGAGATCGACGCCGCGGGGATGCTCGTGACGCCGGGATTTGTCGATGTGCACACGCACTACGACGGCCAAGTCACTTGGGACCCGATGCTCACACCCTCGACGTGGCACGGCGTCACCACCGTCGTGATGGGCAACTGCGGTGTGGGGTTGGCGCCGGCGGGGCCCGACAAGCACGAGTGGCTCATCGGGCTCATGGAGGGTGTCGAAGACATCCCGGGTGCCGCGCTCTCGGCCGGCATCAAGTGGGGATGGGAGACCTTTCCGGAGTTCCTCGACTTCCTCGACACTCAAGAGCTCGCAATCGACATCGCCACCCAGGTGCCGCACGGGTCCGTGCGCGGCTACGTGATGGGAGAGCGGGGCGCCCGCAACGAGCCCGCGACACCGGAAGACATCGAGCAGATGGCGCGGATCGTGCGCGAAGGCATCGAAGCGGGCGCGCTCGGCGTCTCGACGTCGCGCACCATCGTCCACCGCGCCGTGGACGGCGAGCCGGTGCCGGGCACGTTCGCAGCCGAGGATGAGCTGTTCGCCATGGGTCGGGCACTGGCCGA
>JANOHN010000290.1:0-4017 GCA_031406505.1 Acidimicrobiia bacterium
CGATGACCAACGTCGACCCGCGAGCCGCAGCACTCGTAGAGGCTGCGTACAAGGTGTTGGTCTGATGTGGGGAACCCGATGAGTCTCTCGCTCGACGAGGCGCGTGCCGTGTACGAGCGGCGCCGGGCTGCGTGGCTGGCCGAGGATCTCGCGGGCTACCTCGCGTGCTTCGCGGAAGACGTCGTGCTCGAGACGCCGACCCGCACGGTGCGCGGGCACGCCGAGTACGAGCCGATGACCAAGATGTCGTTCGCGTGGGCCAAGCCGGTCTCATTCGAGTTCCACCACCTCACGGTCGGCGACGACAACGTCGTCATGTGCGACTGGACGATCACTGTCGCCCGTCGTAGCGATGGCGGCGAGGTCACCTGGCGCGGGATGAACGTGTGCGAGCTGCGCGACGGCGTCATCGCGTGGTGGCGCGAGTACTACGACGACCCTGTCGCCCTCGCCCGAGCAGCCCGCGGCAAGTAATCGGGATTGGTCAATCGACAACATCAGGTGTTGTCCGATGACCAAATAGGGTCTGAGCCGACATGGACTTGACGTTCACTGCCGAGGAAGAGGCGTTTCGCGCGGAGTGCCGGGCGTGGCTCGAGGCGAATGTGCCGCGCGGGTTGGGGTCGGGCGACACGCGCGACGGGTTCGCGGCGCACCTCGAATGGGAGCGGGCGCTGTTCGAGGCGCGGTTCGCGGTCGTGTCGTGGCCCAAGGAGTACGGCGGGCGCGGTGCGTCGCCGATGGAGTGGTTGATCTTCGAGGAGGAGTACTACCGCGCCGGTGGCCCACAGCGCGTCACCCAGAACGGCATCTTCCTGCTCGCCCCCACGGTGTTCGAGTTCGGCACCCAAGAGCAGAGGGATCGGATCCTGCCGCGCATGGCTGCCGCGGAAGAGCTCTGGTGTCAAGGGTGGTCGGAGCCGAACGCCGGGAGCGACCTCGCCGGGATTCAGAGCAAGGCAGTGCGCGACGACACCGGCGGTGGCTGGCGGCTCAGTGGCCAGAAGACCTGGACCACCCGCGGCGCCTTCTGTACCCACTTGTTCGGCTTGTTCCGAAGCGACCTCGACGCGGAGAGCCACCGCGGCCTCACGTACTTCCTCGTGCCGCTCGCCGCGACCGGCGTGACCGTGCGCGGCTTCGGCCGGCTCGACGGCGACGAGGGCTTCGCCGAAGTGTTCCTCGACGACGTGTTCGTGTCCGATGCCGATGTTTTGGGCGAGGTGCACCAGGGCTGGGGTGTGGCGATGGCCACCACGAGCTCCGAGCGCGGCCTCACACTTCGCAGTCCGGGCCGGTTCACCGCGACCGCCACGCGGCTGATCGAACTGTGGCGCACGCGAGCCGACCCCAACGACGCACGCCTGCGTGACGCCGTCGTGCAGGCGTGGATGGATGCCGAGGCCTATCGGTGGCAGACGTTCCTCACCGTCACTCGGATGCGCGACGGCGAACAGCTCGGAGCCGAGTCGAGCCTCACGAAGGTGTTCTGGTCGGACCTCGACGTGCGCATGCACGAAGTCGCGCTCGAGCTCCTCGGTGCCGATGCCGAGCACGACGAGTCAGGTTGGATGAAGGGCTACCAATTCGCGCTCTCCGGTCCGATCTACGCCGGCACGAACGAGATCCAGCGCAACGTGATCGCCGAGCGCGTGCTCGGGCTCCCTCGGAAGTAACGATGCAGTTCGCGTTCACCGACGACCAGCTCGCGTTCCGTGATGCGGTGCGGGATCTGCTCGCGCGCGAGTGCCCGGCAAGCGTGGTGCGCGACGCGTGGACGAACGAGCAAGGTCGTACCGACAACGTGTGGGTCCGGCTCGGAGACATGGGCGTGCTCGGCGCGGCGCTCGAGCTGGCAGACCTGGATCTCGTACTCGTGCTCGAGGAGTGCGGGTACTTCGCTGTGCCCGAACCCGTCGTCGAGCACATGGTCGTCGCGGTTCCGCTCCTGCCCGTTCCCAGTCGCGCGGCGACCGGCGAGATCACTGCAGTCACTGCCTTCGCTGGTCAAGGGCCAACTGCGTACGCCGACAGCGCGGATGTCGTCGTCATGGGTACCCACGAAGGCGTTGTGCTCCTCGAGGACTTCGCGATCGTCCCGTTGCCGGCGTCGGTCGACGGGTCGCGCCGGCTCCACACTGTCTCGGGTTCCGGCGCGGTGATCGGTGATGGCGACGCGTGCCGACGCGCGTTCGACCGGGGAGCGCTGGGCACCGCGGCGCAGCTGGTTGGCCTCACGCGGCGCATGCTCGACATGACCGTTGAGTACGTGAAGGATCGCAAGCAGTTCGGCGTGCCCATTGGGAGCTTCCAAGCCGTGAAGCACCACCTGGCCGACGCGCGCATCGCGCTCGAGTTCGCCCGCCCGCTCGTCTACCGCGCCGCGTGGTCGATGAGCCACGATGACCCTGAGCAGTCGGCGCACGTGTCGATGGCCAAGGCCGTGGCGGGCGACGCCGCATTGCTCGCCGCGGCGAAGGCCCTCCAATGCCACGGCGCGATCGGCTACTCGTTCGAATACGACCTGCAGCTCTTCATGAAGCGGGCGTGGGCCCTGGCGGCCGCTTGGGGCGATGCCTCGTGGCACCGGGCCCGTGTCGGACGCGCGATCCTGAGGTGAGCGCCCGTGGCGCAGGTATCCTGCGCCGCAGCGAGCCGGGGCCCGAGCGGCCCGGTGCCGAAGGCACCGAGAGCGGGAAGTTGGACCGTCCCCGAAGAGGAGACCCTTTCGATGCCCGAGGCCTACATCGTCGACGCCGCCCGCACGCCGGTGGGCAAGAAGGGTGGGGGACTCTCGCAAGTTCACCCGGCCGACCTCGGCGCGCACGCCATCAAGGCCGTGGTCGAGCGCAGCGGCATCGACCCGAGCGCCGTCGAGGACGTCTTCTTCGGCGTGGTCGACCAGCTCGGCCCGCAGGCCGGCGACCTCGCCCGCACGGCGTGGCTCGCGGCGGGCTACCCCGAAGAGGTGCCGGGTACGACCATCGATCGTCAGTGCGGGTCGTCGCAACAAGCGCTGCACTTCGCGGCGCAGGCCGTGATGAGCGGAACGAACGATGTGATCGTCGCGGGTGGCGTGCAGAACATGAGCATGATCCCGATCGGTACCGCGCTCATCGCCGCGGAGCCGCTCGGGCTCAGCGATCCGTTCTCCGGCTCGGAGGGCTGGGTCAAACGCTACGGCAACGAAGAGGTGTCGCAGTTCCGCGCCGCTGAGCTGATCGCGGAGAAGTGGGACATCTCGCGCGAAGAGATGGAGGTCTTCGCGCTCGAGAGCCACGATCGAGCAATCCGCGCGCAGGACGAGTCGCGGTTCGATCGCGAGATCGTGGCGATCGCCGGCGTCGAGGTCGACGAAGGACCGCGGCGAGGCACGTCACTCGAGAAGATGGCCGGGCTCGCGCCGCTGGCCGAAGGTGGTCGCATCACGGCGGCGGTGTCATCGCAGCTGTCCGACGCGGCCACAGCCATGCTGGTGGTCTCGGAGCAGGCGCTCAAGACGCACGGGCTCAAGCCACGAGCGCGCATCCATCACCTCTCCGTGCGCGGCGCCGACCCGATCTTCATGCTCACCGCGCCCATTCCTGCCACGGCATACGCGTTGGAGAAGACGGGCATGTCGCTCGACGACATCGACCTCGTCGAGATCAACGAGGCATTCGCGTCGGTGGTGCTCGCGTGGCAGCGGGAGACGGGGGCCGACCTCGCCAAGGTGAATGTGAATGGTGGCGCGATCGCCCTCGGCCACCCGCTCGGTGCCACCGGCACCCGGCTCATGACCACGCTGCTCCACGAGCTCGAGCGCTCGGGGGGCCGGTATGGCCTCCAGACCATGTGCGAGGGCGGTGGTCAGGCCAACGTCACCATCATCGAGCGCCTCTGAGGAGCGTTCCGCACTTCACGATCACTGACTCACCAAGGTCGCGTACTGGTCCAGAAGGGGCAGCACGCTCGCCGCGTCGCCACCCGGGACGCGGAGCACAACTTCTTCGATGCCGATGGACGCGTAGTACTCGA
>JANOHN010000293.1:0-9568 GCA_031406505.1 Acidimicrobiia bacterium
GTGCGCCCGGAGCGGTGCAGGTAGTTCTTGTGATCGTCGGTGGGGTCGTAGTGCACGACCACATCGATGCCCTCGACGTGCAGACCACGCGCGGCAACGTCGGTGGCGACGAGCACGGGCACCTTCCCCGACATGAACTCGGCGAGCGCTTGCTCGCGTGCACCTTGTCGGAGATCACCATGGATCGCGCCAGCCTTCACACCTTCGCGGCCGAGCTTCGTGACGAGCCGATCGGCCGCACGCTTGGTGTTGCAGAACACCAGCACGCGAGTGACGCCCTTTGTTATTTCGGCGAGCACCTTGACCTTGTCCATCTCATGGACGAAGAAGAAGCGGTGCTCCATCTCCTCGACCGTCGGCTCGTCGGACGCAACCTCGTGGAACACCGGGTCTTGCATGTAGCGCTTCACGACGATCTTGACCGCGCCGTCCAACGTCGCCGAGAACAGCATCGTCTGGTGAGCGCGTTTGATGCCGTAGAGGATCTTCTGCACCTGGGGCATGAAGCCCATGTCGGCCATGCGATCGGCTTCGTCGAGCACGAGCATGTCGATCGCCTCGAACGAGATCTCGCCGCGCTCCATGAGGTCGATGAGCCGACCGGGCGTACCGACGATGATGTCGACGCCCTTGTGCAGCGCGTTGATCTGCGGCTCGAACCCGACACCGCCGTAGATCGCCTTCACCCGACGGCCGCACAGCTTGGCCAGCGGCGCGAGCACCTCGAACACCTGGTTCGCGAGCTCACGCGTCGGTACCAACACGAGGCCGGTGGGCTTGCGAGCCTCGGCCTTCGTGACCCGCTCGAGGAGCGGGATCCCGAAGGCGAGGGTCTTGCCCGAGCCGGTCTTGGCCTTGCCGCAGATGTCGCGGCCGGCGAGGCCATCGGCGATCGTCAGGGCCTGGATGGGGAATGGGGATTCGATGCCATCGGCCGCGAGGGCGGCGACGATCTCGGGTGAGACGCCGAGCGCCTCGAAGGTAGGGGTGGTCACGGGGAAGTGCTCGCTTTCAACGGTGGGATGGGGGCTGGCCACGCGGTAGCAGGGCGTGGCCTCGGGTCGTCCCCGGCGTACAGCGCCCGGTCCCTCCGGAGAATTCGAGGAAGACCCGACAAGCACCAGTGGCGCTCGTCGAACACACATTCTACACGGTGGAGGCGCCGACCCGCGCTCCTAGAGTGGGCGCGCATGGCGACCACCACTCCGCCGACTAGGAACGGCGCGCCGCTACGTCCGGCACCCGATCTCGACGAGGTCACCAAGGTCGCCCGCGGGATCGCCACCGCGGTCGCGCCAGACGACGGCGTCACCGACACGCAAGCTGCGCTTCTCCAAGCCATCGCGAGCGCGCTCACCGGCATCGAGGTCGACTATCAAGATCTCGAGCCCATGGAACCCGACGAGCTCGCCAAGGTCCTGGAAGGCCGCGACGACGACTACCGCCAGCGCATCGTGCACCACATGGTCCTCGGTGAGCTCGTGCTGCGACCTCTTCCTCCTGTGGTGGCAGCACGCGTCGCGCGCTACGCGCAGGCGCTCGGAATCGACGACCGATTCGTGCGGGTCGCGCGTCGCTACGCACAGGGTGCGTACGGCCTGGCGTGGATGGACCTGCGCCGCAGCGGGTTCACCGAGCACCTAGAGCACACCGGCACCGAGCAGCTGCACACCCGCTTGGGCACAGACGATCCGTTCGTGCCCGCAGGGGCCGACCCCGAGCTCGAAGCACGGTGGGCGGCATTCCGCGAGCTGCCAGCAGGCACGCTCGGGCGTGGGGTCTGGGAAATGTACGACGCCCGCGGCTTCGCGCTGCCGGGCAATGCAGCCGGTCCGACTGCTTTCCTCGCCCAGCACGACTTCGTGCATGTGATCGCCGACTACGGCACAAACCTCAAGGGCGAGCTCGAGGTGTTCGCATTCATCGGGCGGGCTGATCCCGACCCCAAAGGGTTCGCATGGTTGGCGACGCTCGTCGGGCTGTTCGAGACCGGCTACATCGAGGACACGGGCTTCTTCGAGCGGGATGTGAGCGAGCACAACATCCAGGCCGTCGGGATGCACCATCGAATCGCGGACGGGATCCGACGCGGCAAAGGCGTGAGCGAGTGCTACGGCACCGACCTCTTTGCGGTCGACTACCACGCCCTTGCCGTGAGGCCCGTCGAGGAGGTACGCGAGATCCTCTCCGTCCCCAGGAAGTCCGTTGATGCTGCCGCCAGCGGCTCGGCCGGCCTCTTCGATCGGGCGGGCATGTCGGAGCGCCAGCAGCAGTACGCGGACGAACGTTCGAAGCGCGAGGGATGACGCATGAAGAACTTGAACTTCGCCCAGATGGTCTCATTCCGCTGTGACAACCCCGACGCCGTCGTCGAGCTCGCCGCGGGGTGGGATGCCATGCAGGCCACCGCCGACATCATGGGCTACATCGGCTCGCATGTCCTCGTCGACCGCGATAACCCCGGCGAGTACATCCTCGTTGCCGAGTTCGGCGTGGTCGACCCCGACGTGTCGGCGGCCGAGGAGGCGATGCGCAACAACGACCGGCCCGAGACCAACGAGTGGGCAGAGAAGCTCGCCGCCATCATCGAAGGCGAGCCCAGCTACCGCAACTTCGACGAGCTGTACCGAACCGGCTGACACGCGCCCGCCGAAGTCAGTCGGCCTTGCCCTTTCCCGTGGCCTTCCTCGCCCGCTTCCAGTCGCGGACGCGAGCGAGGGTCTCGGGCGAGTCGATGTCCGCGACCGAGCGCGGCGTGTCGTCGGAGAAAGGCTGCGCGGCCGCCTCCCAACCCGGCGGCTTCACTCCCATGCGCTTGCCGAGCAGCGCGAGGAAGATCTTCGACTTCTCCTCGCCGAAGCCCGGGAGCGCGCGGAGCCGCTCATACAGCTCGTCACCGGTTGACGCGTCGCTCCAGATCTTCGCCGTGTCGCCGCCGTACTCGTCGACGATCACCCGCGCGAGCGCGTGCGCGCGCTTGCCCATCGATCCCGGGAAGCGGTGCAACGCGGGTTTCGTCTTGAACGCCGATTCCACATCGTCGGGCGTCATCGCGGCGATCGCCGTAGGGTCGAGACCGCCGAGGCGCTCGCTGAGCGTGTATGGGCCGCGGAAGGCCCACTCCATCGGCACTTGCTGGTCGAGCATCATGCCGAGGAGCAGCGCGAACGGGTTCTCGACCAGCAGCCGGTCGGCCGCTTCGTCACCAGTGATCGGGATGTTCGCCACTGACCTGGAGGTTACCGAGAGCGGGAGTCTGGACGGGCCTACCATCGCGGCCATGCCTGCGATGCATCACGTGAACCTGAGTGTGCCGCCGGAGGTCGATGGTCGCGACGGCGCGGAAGCCGAGGCCGAGTGGCTCGTCGACGTGCTCGGCTACGTCAGAGCCGAGCCCGGCCCTGAAGTAGCCAAGCGCGGCACGGCGCGGTGGTACCAGGCCGACGACGGCCACCAGGTCCACCTCACGGTCGACCCCGAGCATCACCCATCGGGGCGCGCGCACACTGCCGTCCGCCTCGACGAAGCGCTCGATGGTGTGGTCGAGCAGCTAGAAGCCACCGGTCAGACACCGAGGACCGTCACATTCGATGGCGACCGGCACGTCTTCACCACCGACCCGGCCGGCAACCTCTGGGAGCTGATCGGCCCACCCGCGTCATGAGCCCACCACCAACCTGAGGCGAGCGCCGGTGCCTGAGAGCCCTCTCAGGCCCGGTGCTCACGTGCGCCGTCGGCCGGGCACAATCGACGCATGCGCGTGCTGTTGGTGGAAGACGAGGTACACCTCGCGGAGGCGATCCGCGAGGGCCTGACTGCCGAGGGCTTCGATGTCGACGCGGTCCACGACGGCAACGACGGACTCTGGCGCGCCCGTGAGGGCTCGTACGACGCGATCGTGCTCGACGTGCTGCTCCCCGGCATGAACGGCTACCGCGTCTGCAAGACGCTTCGCGAGGAAGGCATCTGGACGCCGATCCTCATCCTTACGGCCAAGGACGGTGAGTGGGACGAGGCCGAGGCGCTCGACACCGGTGCCGACGACTTCCTCTCCAAGCCCTTCTCTTTCGTCGTGCTGCTCGCGCGCTTGCGCGCGTTGTTCCGCCGCGGCGCGCCACCGCGCCCCGCCGTGATGGAGTTCGGGCCGATGCGACTCGACCCCGGCAGCCACAAGGTGCGCCACGGCGAGACCGAGGTGGCGCTCACTGCCAGGGAGTTCTCACTGCTCGAGTACCTCATGCGCCGAGACGGCAACGTGGCGTCGAAGCCGGAGATCCTCGACCACGTGTGGGGCATCGACTTCGCGGGCGACCCGAACGTCGTCGAGGTGTACGTGGGCTACCTCCGACGCAAGATCGACCAGCCGTTCGCCACCAACCTGATCCAGACCGTTCGCGGCGCGGGGTACCGGCTGAGCACTGATGGTTGATGTGCGGCGAGCCTCGATTCGGCTGCGCGTCACGCTCGCGGCCGCGGGGTTGTTCGCGGTCGCGCTCGCCGTCGCGTCGTTCGCGCTCGTCAGCTCGGTCCACGGCAACCTCTCCGACGAGATCGAGCGCACGAACCAGGAGCAGCTCGACCAGCTCGCCCAACAGGTCGAGACCGGCACGCCACCCGCCGAGGTGCAGCTGCCCAACGGCGGCCCCGGTGGCCAACCGCGGTTCCGTGCCGTCGGTCCCGGTGGCACGACGATCGAGCTCCCAGGTGCACCCAACCCACCACCGCCGCAGCGCGGGCCCGACCCAACGGCCCAGGCTCGCCGCACGGTGGAGACCACCACCGGGCAGGTCACACTCATCGTCGAGCGGTCGCTCGCCGAAGTCGACAGCACGGTCGAGAGCATCGCGAACGCGCTGTACGTGGGCGTCCCGCTGCTCGTGTTGCTCGTGGCGTTCCTCACGTGGTGGATCGCCGGGCGCGCGCTACGACCGGTCGAGGCGATCCGCGCCCAAGCGGCGGAGATCACGGCCAGCACCATCCATCGCCGCGTCCCCGAGCCGCCGACCGACGACGAGATCGGCCGCCTCGCCCGCACGATGAACTCGATGCTCGACCGGCTCGAGGAATCGTCGCTGCGGCAACGCCGCTTCGTGTCCGACGCCTCGCACGAGCTGCGCAGCCCGGTCGCGTCGATCCGTGCCCAAGTGGAGGTGGCATTGCGCAAAGGCGAAGCGGCGAACTGGCCCGAAGTCGCGCATCGGGTGCTCGAGGAAGACGAGCGCCTCGCGGTCGCGGTCACCGAGCTCCTTGAGCTGGCCCGGGCCGAGGAGAGCGCCGAAGCCGAGCAGATCGACGTGGACCTCGACGATCTGGTGCTCGAAGAGTCGGCGCGTGAGCGCCGGGTGCCCGTCGACACCAGCCAGGTCCTGGCCGGGCGCGTGCGCGGCAGCACGCCGCAGCTCGCGCGAATGGTTCGCAACCTGCTCGACAACGCGTGCCGTCATGCTGGATCCCAGGTCGCGGTGGCGCTCGGTGCTCGCGACGGCGAAGTGTGGCTCGCGGTCGACGACGACGGCCCGGGCGTGCCCGCGTCGGACCGGGCGCGGGTGTTCGACCGCTTCATGCGACTCGACGAGGGCCGGGCTCGCGACGCCGGTGGCATGGGGTTGGGGTTGTCGATGGTCAAGGCCATCGTCGAACGTCACGGCGGCGCAGTCGCGGTCGACGAGGCGCCGCTCGGTGGTGCGCGATTCGTCGTGCGGCTCCCTGCCGCTTGACGCGTCGCACCCCGAGCCACCAGTTACCGTTCGGCGGCTTGCCCTCCCTTTCGATCGCGTCGTTCAACACCCACTACGGCCTGCGGCCCTACTACTCCCACCGGTCACAAACGCCGTACGACTTGGAAGCTGCCTTCCGCACGCTCGACGCTGAGGTGATCGTCGTGCAGGAGCTCTGGCGCCCGGACGGGGGACGAGGGCCGCTCGATGACGCGGCCGACGCGATGGGACTCGTCGTCCACCACGAGACGACCGGCCCGGCGACCGGACGGACACGGTGGCCGCACATCGCCCACGAAGGCGAGGGGACCGTGGGCATCGCCGTGCTCACGCGGCTGCCGGTACGCAGATTGGCGAGCATCCCGCTCGGCCCGACCCCCGGCGATCCAGCCGCGAACCGCACGGCGTTGCATGTGGAGATCGACGTGCACGGCTCACCACTGCAAGTCGTGGCCGTGCACCTCACCTCACGACTGCTGCACGGACCGATCATCCAGCTCCGCCGCCTGGCGCGAGCCCTGCCGACCGCCGGCCCCGCCCTCGTGGCCGGCGACTGCAATTTCTGGGGCCCCGGAGTGCGAACGCTCCTGCGCGGCTGGCGCCGAGCAGTACGCGGCCGCACCTGGCCCGCGCGCCATCCGCACAGCCAGATCGATCACATCCTCGTGCGCCCAGATATGCAGATCCACCAAGGAGAAGTCATCCGCGACTTGGGTTCCGACCACCGCCCCATCCGCGCGTTGATCTCATGGCGGGAAGGGCAGGCCCTCTCCAGCTAGTAGGGCGGAGCGACCCCGTTGAAGGTGAGCATCTCTTTGTACATGGCCAGGATCCGCGACGCGTAGGTCGTGGAGGTGGCCCAGTTCCCGTTGCCCATCTGGTTCCAGGTCGCGGCCCGGCCCTTCGGGGTGACGAGGTGGAACCGAGGATCGACGCACGGGTAGGCGAGCGGAGGAACGGTGCAGGTGGCTGCGCTGACGTCGGCGTAAGCCCGCAAGTGCTGGATCTGGGCGCGCGCACCGGTGCGAGCATCGGGGAACACCGCGGGAGCACCTCCGCTGTCGGTCGCGCCGATGCCCGCGAAGTTGTTGTACGACGCGGGGACGGATCCGCCGAAGCGGAACCACCCGGTCTCGAGGATCGACTGGATGAACGCCACGTCGCCTCGGACGCCCTCGGCGGCACCCTCCTCCACGAAGTACGTGGCCAGGACGTCAACCGGGACCGTGGCGCCGTAGACCCCGGACGGCTGTGGGGCTCGGCCGGCGAACCAGGCCACCATCTGCGCCGGGCTCACGAGGTTCGGCCCCATCACGGACAGGGCAGCACCTGGGGTCGCCGACCCGGGCGCCGCAGGAGCAGGGCCCGGCTTGGGTGCCGGCGGGATGCAGCCAACCAGCACAATGCCACCCAGGGTGACAGCAGCCAGGATGCCCCGGAGATTCTTCGCGCGGTACGTGGTCATCTGTTTCACGTGATCGGCCCTGTTGCTGGTGGGGTTAAGGGCCAAAATCCCCGGATTTCCGGGGTTCTCCACCCAAGGCTCCGCACCATGTCTCCGCCACCCGCAGTGGCAGCCAGGATCGGCGGCCACGCTCTGCGAGTGCCCTAGCCTGCCCCGCGTGAGCATGGCGGGCAAGGTGGTGATGATCACCGGCGGTAACGCAGGGATCGGCAAGGAGACAGCCGTCGGCCTCGCCGAGCAGGGCGCTCAGGTGCTCATCACGTCCCGCGATGCGCAGCGCGGCACCGCGGCGGTGGAGGAGATCCGAGCTCGCAGCGGGAGCGACACCATCGACGTCGTGGCGCTCGACCTGGCCGACCTGGCTTCAGTACGGCGATGCGCCGCCGACCTGCTGGACCGCACCGACCGCCTGGACGTGCTCGTGGACAATGCCGGACTCGTGATGAGCCGACGAACGGAGACGGCCGACGGGTTCGAGACCACCTTCGGCGTGAACCACCTCGGTCACTTCCTGCTGACGAACCTCTTGCTCGAACGTTTGCGGGCGAGCGCGCCGAGCCGGGTGGTCGTGGTGTCGTCAGCCGCCCACAAGCAAGCTCGCAAGGGCATCAACTTCGACGATCTCCAGTCGGAGGGCTCGTACAGCCCCTTCACCGTCTACGGCATGACCAAGCTCGCGAACATCTACTTCGCTCAGGAGCTGGCTCGGCGCCTCGAAGGCACGGGCGTCACCGCCAACTCCTTGCACCCCGGCTTCGTCGCCAGCCGCTTCGGCCGCGACGGAGACACCGGCCCGGTGCTCCAGTTCCTCGGCCTCCTCGCGCGTCCGTTCGCGATCTCGCCGGCGGCCGGGGCCCGCACGTCCATCTGGCTGGCGTCGTCCTCCGACGTCGATGGCGTGAGCGGCCTCTACTTCTACAAGTGCACGTCGGCGCGGACGTCGAAGGCTGCTGAGAACGACGAGGCGGCGAAGCGACTCTGGGCGGTCAGCGAGGAGCTCGTCGGCTCCTGAGCGTGCGCTACCCGGTGCGCGACAGACCGACGACCGGGATCACGCCGGCGAACAACGAGCTCGGCTGGCCGTGGCCGTCCGGAAGCGGCGGACCGGACACGCCGCGAACGTCGGTCGCCGTGGCGTTGGCCCAGAGCGTGTACCAGACCCAGAGGTTGTACAGCTTCTTCGCAAACCGGAGGTTGAGCTTCTTGTAGATCGCGGCGCGCTTCTCGGGATCGGTCTCGACCCGCCCGCGATCGAGCAGGTCGTCGATCACGGGGTCGTCGATGCGTCCGAAGTTCACCAACGATCCGGTGTGCCACCAGACGTACTGCGAGTCGGGATCACCGCCAGGGTGGTTGCGGAAGCCAATCTGCTGGAACTGCCCTCCGATCGCAAGGTTGATGAGCGTGGCCTGCGACACCTGTTGCACGCTCACCTCGATGCCGGCACGCGACTGCTGCTCAGCGGAGAGCTCGCCGAGGGCGAGCGCCTCGGGATCGGTCACGGTGAGGTACTCGAACTTGATGGGCTCACCGTGCTTGGCCTCGTACTGCGCGGCCAGCTTCTTCGCCTTCTTCAGGTTGTGGTCGTAGAGGCCGGTGTCCTTGATGTAGGCCGGCGACCCTGGCCCGAACGGCCCCGTCGCCAGCGTGAAGAGGCCCTTGTTGCGGATGTCGTTGAGCTCGGCGGCATCGCCAGCCAACGCCACGGCCTTCCGGGCGATGATGTCGTCGAACGGCGGCTTCGACACATTCAGCAGCCCGTACGAGACCTCGGCACCCTGGTCCGAGACGATGAGGTTCACCTCACCCCGCTTCTCGCGCTTCTCGAGCTCGAGGATCTGGAGCGCGCCGCTCGTCTGGATCATGTCGAACTCGCCGCCGAGCAGACCGCTCACGCGCTGTTGCCCTTCCGTGATGGGCGCGAACGTGATGCTGTCGAGGTACGGCAGCCCCTTCTGCCAGTAGTCCGGGTTGCGCTCCACGGTCAGCGACTCGCCGGGGATCCAGCGCACGAAGCGGAACGGGCCCGTGCCGATCAGGTTGGTGACGCACGTGGCCTCGTCGGCCAGCTGCGCCGGCGCCAAGATGCCGTTGCGCCCGCTTCCGAACAGAAACGCGGGGAACGCGGGCCACGGGCGCGCCGTGGTCACCACGACGGTCAGCGGGTCACTCACGGTGACGTCGACCACGTCCTTGAAGTTGAACGTGTTCAGCGGCGCGCTGATCGCTGAGTTCTTCCCGCGATAGGTATCGAGGTTGAGCTTCACGGCGTCGGCGTCGAGGTCGGTGCCGTCGTGGAACTTCACACCCTCGCGGAGCGTGATCGTCCATTCCGTGAAGGTCTCGTTGGGATCGATGGCCTTGGCGAGGTAGGGCACGTACTCGC
>JANOHN010000357.1:0-2673 GCA_031406505.1 Acidimicrobiia bacterium
GGTGGGGTTCGGGTCGGCCGCCACGCTGCGCATGCACTTCCAGCGGATCGTGCACACGACGCCATTGGCCTATCGCCGCACGTTCGCGGGCGTGGAGACGTCGGCTACGAGCTGAACCGCCGCGGGCTGAGCGCCGCCGCGCCCCTGGTCAGAGTCGGCGGAGGAGCGAGACGACCTTGCCGTAGATGGTGATGTCGGACGGCTCGAAGACCATGTCGTCCATCCGTGGGTTGGACGGCTGGAGCACGATCTTGCCCCGCTTGCGGAGGAACGTCTTGACCGTGGCCTCCTCGCCCGGGATCCCGGCCACGACGATCTCGCCGGGTTCGGCACTCGGCTGCTGGCGAACGACCACGTAGTCGCCGTCGAGGATGCCGGCGTCGATCATCGACTCGCCGCGCACGCGCACCATGAAGAGCTGGCCGGCGCCCGTGAAGTCTTCGGGCATCGGGACGGTCTCTTCGATGTTCTCCTGCGCGAGCACGCCGGTGCCGTCAGCGACGTCGCCGACGAGCGGGATGTGCCGTACGGGGCGCCGCTCGACCGCGCTGCCCGAGCCCGACTCGTAGTGCAGCTCGAGTGCACGGGGCTTGGTGGGGTCGCGGGTGAGGAAGCCCTTGTCCTGGAGCGCCGCGAGGTGGGCGTGCACCGTGGAGCTCGAGGAGAGCCCGACGGCTTCACCGATCTCTCGCACGCTGGGCGGGTAGCCCCGTTCGCGTACCTCGGCATCGATGAACTCGAGGACCTGACGCTGACGATCGGTGAGCTCTGTCATGAGATCGAAGGTAGCACGATCACGTGTTCGGGGCAAACATCTGTTCGTTCGGACTTGACAACCGAACACCCGTTCTGCTTGGATGCGAACAGGCGTTCGGGATGGGCAACGGTACCAGCGAGCCCGTCCGGACCGCCGGAAGCGAGCGATTGAAGTCGAGTGTCACACCCCCGTGGTCTGCTCACGGGGCCCGCAAGCACCGGCCACGAAGGAGCCGAAACGAAACACCATGACCGCCGTCACGATCGACCCCGGCATCTGCACACTGGTGGGCCCCGCGACCCATCGGCGTGCGCCGCGCCCCGCCACCGGGCGCGGTCGTCGGGCCTCCCGCGCCACGTATCGGCGTCGCCGCCTCTGGGCGGCTGCGCTGGTCATCGGTGCGGTGGTCGTGGCTGGTGAAGCCGGCGTGGCGCTCGGGGGAACACCCCTCGCTCCCCCCGAGCGCCGCCCGAGCTTCAACTCCTCGTCATCCCGGGTCGTGGTCCGACCCGGCGACACCCTCTGGTCCATCGTCGAGCGGGCGCACCCCGATGCCGATCCGCGCCCGATCGTCGACGCACTGAGCGCGGCCCGGCTGGGCATGCCGCTCGTGCCGGGCGAGATCGTCCGCCTGCCGCACTGACCGCAGAGCGAAACGCGAACGTGGGCGGTACGTTGGGGTGGTGCGTTGTCCCTACTGCCAAGCCGACGACGACAAGGTCGTTGACTCGCGTCCGGCCGACGACGGCGGCTCCGTGCGCCGCCGTCGGGAGTGCCTCGCGTGCGGGCGGCGCTA
Organism: Acidimicrobiia bacterium; assembly: GCA_031406505.1. Classification (GTDB taxonomy): domain Bacteria; phylum Actinomycetota; class Acidimicrobiia; order IMCC26256; family PALSA-555; genus SHVJ01. The sequence goes on from JANOHN010000357.1 coordinate 1,554, forward strand.
CACCACCCACGAGCGCGTGGTGGAGCTGCCCCTCATGGTCGTGAAGCGCTCGGGCGTGAAGGAGCCGTTCGAGCGGTCCAAGCTCGAGGGCGGGATCGAGCGAGCCGTCGCCGGGAGCGCAGTGCCGCAGGTGGCGGTGGTCGCGCTGCTCATCGAGATCGAGGAGGAGGCCCGGGCCTCGGGCCCCGAGGTCACCACGGAGCGCCTCGGGGTAGCAGTGCTGGAGCGCCTCCGGGTGCTCGACGAGGTCTCGTACCTCCGGTTCGCCTCCGTCTACAAGGGATTCGAGACCGGCGCCGACTTCGAACGGGAGGTCGTCGACCTCCGCAAGACCACCGCACCCAAGCGCCGCCCCGGTTCCCGGCCCTAGGGCGGGCCGGGAAAGAAATCACCCGTATTGGCGGTGTTGCTGAAGTTGCCCATTGACACGCGTGGAATTCCAGTGGTGTAATACGCCCCGCATCTAGCGACGGTCCCTCCCCCCACCACCACATCTTGGGGTAAGGCACCGACCGCTTGGGGGGACAAGGGTTCGGGGGTTGCCCGAGCCGCGAACGACGAGCAGGAGGACAGAGTGGCCATCGCGCCGGAGCAGATCGGGATCGGGATCCGTCGGTACTTCACCCGACCCGGCGTGCACCCCTACGACACGGTCGAGTGGGAGCGGCGCGAGGCGCGCATCCAGAACTTCAAGGACGGCACCGACGCCTTCTACCAGCCTGACGTGGAGTTCCCCGTCGAGTGGTCGCAGAACGCCACGAACATCGTCGCCCAGAAGTACTTCCGCGGCACCCTCGACACTCCCGAGCGCGAGTGGTCGCTGCGTCAGGTGATCGATCGTGTCGCCGACACCGTCACCGCGTGGGGCATGCGCGACGGCTACTTCGTCGACGACCACGAAGGCGCGGCGTTCCGCAACGAGCTCAAGTACATCCTCGTGCACCAGCGCGCGGCCTTCAACAGCCCGGTGTGGTTCAACATCGGCGTGAAGGGCGTGCCCCAGCAAGCGAGCGCGTGCCAGCCGTACGACGCGCTGGTCAGCACCACCGAGGGGCTCGTGCCCATCGGCAAGCTCGTCGAAGACCGCGCGATTGGCACGAAGGTGTTCGACGCGCACGGC
>JANOHN010000022.1:0-2312 GCA_031406505.1 Acidimicrobiia bacterium
TCCTCGACTTCCCACCGCTCATCCAGGAGCGGCCGGGGGCCGTCGCGCTCGAGCACCCGCGTGGCCGAGTGGAGTTCGAGCACGTGTGGTTCCGCCACCCACCACCCGCGGTCAGCTCGATCGCATCGCTCGAGGAAGGCACGGGCACGACGAACGACGAGCCGAGCGCGTGGATCTTGCGCGACGTGAGCTTTACGATCGAGCCCGGCGAGCTCGTCGCGCTCGTCGGGCCTTCAGGTGCTGGGAAAACCACCACTGCGCTGCTCATGCCCCGCATCCACGACGTCAACGATGGTCGCGTCACGATCGACGGGCACGACGTTCGCGATTACACGCTCGACTCCTTGCGCCACTCAGTCGGGATGGTCATGCAGGACCCGCACCTCTTCCACGAGTCGATCGCCGACAACCTCCGCTACGCCAAGCCCGACGCAACCGGCGACGAGCTCGTGGCCGCCGCCAAAGCGGCGCGCATCCACTCGCTGATTGCATCACTCCCGGACGGGTACGACACCGTCGTTGGTGAGCGCGGCTACCGCATGTCAGGGGGCGAGAAGCAGCGTCTCGCCATCGCCCGCATGCTGCTCTCCGATCCCGCAATCGTCATCCTCGACGAAGCCACGTCGCACCTCGATTCCGAGTCCGAGCTGGCGATCCAACATGCGCTGGCGGAAGCGCTCACTGGGCGCACTGCGCTCGTCATCGCGCACCGCCTGTCCACCATCGTCGCCGCCGACCGCATTGTGGTGATCGAAGACGGGAAGATCGTCGAGGAGGGCCACCACGACGATCTCGTGCACGCGGGTGGTCTCTACTCCGATCTCTATCGCACACAGCTCGCCGCGGAGCCGGCATAAGGAAGCGTGCAGGAAGACCCGTTACAGGCCGCATGGGAGCGTGGCGCGCAAGCACGCGGTCGGCGCGCCCGCGCGAGGCTGCGTCGGCGCCGTCGTATGCGGATCATGGTTGCGGTGACCGCGGCGATCGTGCTGATCGGGGGCGCCGCATGTGTCTGGCTCCTACGCGACGACGACCCACCGGCGGTGGCTCGAGTGGTGCCTCCCAAGATCTCGGTCGATCCACCTTCGCCGCTCGTCGAAGCCCTCGCCTGTCGGGAACCATTGGATCCCGACAACCCGCTGCGCATCTGGATCGGTGGTGACTCGCTCGCGGGATCGCTCGGACCGGCGCTCGGCGAGCTGACCGCCGACACCGGTGTGGCGCAGCCGACGTACGACTACCGGACGTCAAGCGGGCTCTCGTCGCCCGGGTTCTTCGACTGGCCGGAGCGCGCGATCGACGAGATGGAGCGTGTCGATCCCGAGATCGTGGTGTTCATCATCGGCGCCAACGACTCCGGTTACGTGCGCTCGACCCCGCTCGCCGCTGATGGCGAACCGGCATGGCGCGCCTCGTACGCGCTGCTCGTGAACGAGATGCTCAACATCTTCGCCGTGGGCGGGCGCCCGGTGTACTGGGTCGGTTCCCCAACCTTGCGCGACGAGGAGAAGAACGCCGACGTCGAGCAGATCAACGACGTGGCACGCGAGGTCGTCGAGCAACGCGACGACACCACGTACGTGGACGCGTTCGAGCTGTTCGCCGACTCGAACGGCGAGTACACCCCCACGCTGCCCGGAACCGACGGCAAAGACGTGCGCGTGCGCACTCCCGACGGCATCCACTTCTCCACCGCCGGCGGCGACCTCCTCGCCGAATACGTGTTCGCGTACCTCGACGACCGGTGCGCGCTCGAGGCCCAGGCTGTGCCCGGAGAGTCCCAGCCGGTTCGAGCGAGCCCCGGCAGCGGCGTGGTCCCGGGCAAGGGAACGGGCACTGCGCCGAGCAACCCGTCCACCACGGGCTCCTCCGCTCCCGCAGCTCCGACAACCTCGTCGTCGTCCTCGACGTCGTCGTCATCGACGTCTACGTCGTCCACCAGTCAGACGACGACGGCTACCGATCCCCCGACGCCCTGACCAGCCGCGCTCGGAACCTCCGCGTCGGCGGTCGGTAGCCTCCGAGCATGACCGATCAGCTCGATGTTGCCGCCGCGGCGGTCGACGGCGCGTCCCAGGTCTGCGACTCGGCTGCTCGGCACCTCGCGCACGCGTCGACCGACGACGGACGCGTCTCCGTGAGCAAGCTCGACAAGCACCAAGTGCTCGCGTACGACCTCGCGCACGCCGCCAGCGCGGTCGAAGCGTGTCGAGTGATCATCGAGTACGGCCGCCACGGCGAGGTGGAGTCGCGACTCGCGCGTGCATTCGTGGCCGACGCGGTATGGGACGTCAGCACGCGCGTGCTCGGGC
>JANOHN010000067.1:0-12941 GCA_031406505.1 Acidimicrobiia bacterium
GACGGCTTCAACATCGGCGAGACGTTCGTGCCGTGGTACCGCCTGATCACGATCCTGAGCGGGATCGTCATCGCGATCCTGCTGCGGTTTCTCCTGTATCGCACGCGTGTGGGCGTCGCCATGCGTGCCGTGGTCGACAACCGCGACCTCGCCATGCTGAACGGCGCGCGCACGGGGCATGCGTCGATGCTGGCGTGGGCGCTGGGCTCGTCGATGGCCTCGCTGGCCGGCATCTTCCTCGCCGAGGAGCTGAGCGCGCTCAACATCGAGACGCTCACCCTCTTCATCGTCGACGCCTTCGCCGCCGCGATCATCGCCCGGCTCAGAAGTCTGCCGATGGCCTACGTCGGTGGGCTCATCATCGGGCTGACCCTCTCCTTCCAGCAGAACTTCCTGAGCTGGTCGGGGCGATGGAGCACGGCCCAGTTTGCGATCCCCGCCGTCGTCCTCCTCATCGCGCTGCTGTTCGTGCCGCACGACCGCATCGAGGGCCGCCCTCCGACCCGGCCCGACGCCGAGCGCATCCCCACGTTGCGCCGAGCACTGCTCGGCTTCTCGCTGCTCTTCGCCGTGTGCGTCGTCGCGGCTGGCGCGCTCGATCGGCCCGACATACGCCTTGTGGCGCTCGCGCTGCTCACCTCCTTCGTGATGGTGTCGCTCGTGCCCCTGACCGGATGGGCCAACCAGATCTCGCTCGGACAGGTCACCCTGGTTGGTTGCGGCGCGTTCGCACTGGTCGAGTGGGGATCGGGCGACAGCATGCTGGGCTTGCTGATCGCGGCGGCCTTCGCCGTACCGATCGGGATGCTGATGGCCCTACCCGCGCTCCGGCTCCAAGGTCTCTACCTCGCCTTGGCGTCGATGGCGTTCGCGCGGATGGCCGAGTTCCTCTTCTTCAGCCAACCAGAGGTGTTCGGCGCCGCGGGCAGGCGGGTGCCGGCGCTCTCGTTGTTCGGGCTGAACGTCCACGACCCGTTCTCGATCCTCGGCATCTCGTTCCCACAAGACGGCGGGTACCTCCTGTTCATCGCGGCGTGCTTCGGCGTCGTGGGCATGCTCGTGGTGTGGACCCGGCGCGGCGCGTTCGGACGGCGGCTCGTGGCGATGCGCGACAGTCCCGCGGCGTGTGCAACGCTCGGTGTGAACCTCCTCGTCACGAAGATCGCCGTCTTCGCGATGTCGGCCGCCATCGCGGGTCTCGCGGGTGCGCTGCTCGCCATCCACCTCGGCACCGCGACCACCCAGAACTTCCAGATGCTGGGTGGGTTGCCGTACCTGCTGCTCCTCGTCGTCGGCGGTGTGGCCATCGTCAGTGGCGCCGTGTTCGGAGGCTTCGCGCTCAGCGCCTTCTCCTGGCTCAGCCAGGTGTTCCCGGGCGCACAGGTGGTGCAATGGATCCAACGCGTCGGCCCGGGCCTTGCGGGCATCGGGATCGGGCGGGCTCCCGATGGCGCAGTCGTGGCGATGAGCAAGTCGTTCCGCGACAAGCGCGCGCCCGCACCGAACGCGGCCGCGCCTACAAAGCCGCGTGTCATGGCTTCCGTCACGCTCCCCCCGCGAGCGCACCCCGAACTGCCTTTGCTCGTCCTCGAGAACATCACGGTCCGCTTCGGAGGGCTCCACGCCGTCAGCCACGTCGACATCGAACTCTCCGACGGCACGATCTCGGGACTCATCGGCCCCAACGGCGCCGGCAAGACCACGCTGTTCAACGTGGCGACCGGCCTCCAGGAGCCGCTCGAAGGGCGCATCGTCGTCGATGGGCGCGATGTGACGAACGCGGCCCCGTACCAGCTCGCGCGCACGGGCATCGCTCGAACCTTCCAACGACTGGAGACGTTCGGATCGCTCTCGGTTCGCGACAACGTGTTGGTCGCGGCCGAGATGCGGCGCCGCTGGTCGCGCGACCGAACGCTCCGGCCGCACGACGTTGCCGACGGCGTGATCGAACGTGTCGGTCTGCGCGAAGTCGAGCACGTCCGCGTCGACACCTTGCCCACCGGCACCGCGCGTCGCGTCGAAGTCGCCCGAGCACTCGCAGCGCAACCGAGGGTGCTGCTGCTCGACGAGCCGTCGTCGGGGCTGAGCGCGGCCGAGACGGAGAACCTCGGCGTGCTCTTGCGCGAGCTCGCGGCTTCGGGGATCGCCATCCTCCTCGTGGAGCACGACATGGGCTTCATCATGGACATCTGCTCCGAGATCACCGTTCTCGACTTCGGCAAAGTGATCGCCCGAGGCGCCCCGGCGGACGTGCAGGTCGATCCCGTCGTGCGTGAGGCATACCTCGGCTCGGTCGACGACCCCAACATCGAGGCACCCTTCGACGATGCGGGCACCGACTCGCCGCCGCCCCCACCCTCTGACTCGCGACCACCGATCGTTCGAGCCACCGAGCCCGCTTCGCCCACCCGGATCGATGCGTCGGCGGCTGAGCCGGCGTTGGAGCTCCACGAGGTGAGCGCGGGATACGGGGCCATCGACGTGCTCTTCGACGTGAGCCTGGCCGTGCACCCCGGGGAAGTGTGTGCGCTGCTCGGCCCGAACGGCGCGGGCAAGTCCACCACACTCAAGGTCGCGTCCGGCCAGATTGCACCGAGCGCAGGAACGGTCGCCATGTGCGGCCAACAAGTCGGCGGTCGCTCGCCCGATCGCCTCGTGCGGGGTGGGCTCTGCTTGGTGCCCGAAGGCCGCGGGGTGTTTCCCAACCTCACCGTCCTCGAGAACCTGCGCATTGCAACGTACGCCGGCACGCCATTCCCGGACGTCGTCGAGCGAACCTTCGCGTACTTCCCGCAGCTCGCCGACCGTCGGCGCCAGATTGCCGGGACTCTCTCGGGCGGTGAGCAGCAGATGCTCTCCATGGCGCGCGCACTCGCGGTCGACCCGCAGGTGCTCATGATCGACGAGCTCTCCATGGGTCTCGCGCCGCGAATCGTCGAGGATCTCTACGAGGTCGTCGCGCGCATCGCGGGTGAAGGGAAGGCGTTGTTGATCGTTGAGCAGTTTGCGCACGAGGTGCTCAAGATCGCCGACCGCGCGGCGTTGATGATCAACGGCCGCATAATGTTCGATGGCAGCCCCGCCGAGATCAACGACACCCTGGAGGCGGCCTACCTCGCCGGCGCCACTACTCAAGGCCGGCCTAGGTGATACAGATCATGCGACGATGACGAACCTTCCACACCACGGGCTTTGGCTCGAAGAGCTCGACGTGGGGCTCGTCGTCCCGCACGCGCTGAGCCGGACGGTCACCGAGACCGACAACGTGCTCTTCACCACCATGACGATGAACCCGGCGCGGCTGCACCTCGACGCCGAGTACGCCGCGCAGACCGAGTTCGGCCAACCGTTGGTCAACAGCATGTTCACGCTCGCTCTGCTCGTCGGGATCAGCGTCCTCGAGACGACCCACGGGACGACCATCGCCAACCTCGGGTTTCAGCAGATCGAGTTCCCGGTGCCGGTCTTCGTGGGCGACACAGTTCATGCCGAGAGCGAGGTGCTCGCTGCGCGCGAATCCCGGTCGCGCCCCGACGCTGGCATCGTCACCTTCGAGCACCGGGCGTTCAACCAGCGCGACGAGGTCGTCTGCCGGGCTCGGCGTGACGCGCTCATGCGCCGACAACCGACCGACGGCTAGCCCACGTGGCCGGACCGCTCTGGGCACCATCCGCGAGCCGAATTCGCGGCACCAATCTCGCCGGCTTCCTCGCCGCCGCGCGCCAACAGTCGGACGGCGACATCGAGGACTACGCCTCACTGCACCGATGGTCGGTCGAGCAGCCCGACCGCTTCTGGGCGACCGTGTGGGAGCACTGCGGCGTCGTCGGAGATCCTGGCGACACCGTTGTCATGAGTGCGCCCGACCTCTGGAAGACCAGGTTCTTCCCCGATGCGGTGCTGAACTACGCGGAGAACCTCCTCACGCGCCGCGACGACGGCGCGGCGCTCGTGTTCGTGCGCGAGGACGGCGAGCGGCGAACGCTCTCGTGGCATGAGCTGCACGAGCTCGTCTCTCGGCTTCAGCAGGCATTGCGCGCCGCTGATGTGGGTCCTGGTGATCGGATCGCGGTCTGGCTCCCCAACGTGCCCGAGGCCTATGCCCTGCTGCTCGCGGCGTCGAGCATCGGAGCGGTCTTCTCGTCGTGCTCGCCCGACTTCGGCACCACTGGGGTGGTCGACCGCTTCGGTCAGATCGAGCCGACCGTGCTCTGCGCCGTCGATGGGTACCAGTACGGCGGCGGTCGGTTCGACTGTCTCGAGCGCCTCCGCGACGTCGTCGAGCAGCTGCCCACGGTGCGGACAGTTGCGGTGCTGTCGTACCTCGATCAGGCGCCCGATCTGGCGCGAATTCGTGGAGCGATCGGGTGGGACGACTGGATCGCGGGTCACGCGCCCGCGCCGGTCGAGTTCTCTCCGTTGCCGTTCGACCACCCTCTCTATGTGCTGTATTCATCCGGAACCACCGGGCTTCCCAAGTGCATCGTGCACCGGGCTGGGGGAGTGCTGGTCAAGCACCTCGTTGAGCACCAGCTCCATGCCGACGTTCGGCCCGACGATCGTGTCTTCTACTTCACGACAACGGGCTGGATGATGTGGAACTGGCTCGCGTCCGCGCTCGCGAGCGACGCGGCGGTCGTCGTCTACGACGGTGCACCGGTGCAGGGTGAAGGCACTCCGCTGTGGCGACTCGCCGACGACGAGTCGATCACGTTGTTCGGCACATCGGCGAAGTACCTCGAGACGTGCCAGCGGCTCGGGTTTCGTCCGATCGACGAGCACGACCTCACTGCCCTCCGCACGATCACGTCGACCGGTTCACCGCTCGCGCCGGAAGGCTTCGAGTACGTGTACCGACACGTCAAGGCCGATGTGCACCTCGCCTCGATCTCCGGTGGCACCGACCTCTGCGGCTGTCTGGTGGCCGGCGACCCGACCAGCGCGGTGTGGGCGGGCGAGATCCAGCGCCCCGGTCTCGGCATGGAGATCGACGTGGTCGACGACGACGGGCGTCCGCTCTCGCCGGGGCAAGCCGGTGAGCTCGTGTGCGCGGCGCCGTTCCCGTCGATGCCAATCGGCTTCTGGAACGATCCCGGGGATGTCCGCTTCCGCTCGACGTACTTTGAGCGCTTTCCCGGTATGTGGCACCAGGGCGACTTCGCCGAGTGGACCGAGCATGGCGGAGTCGTCATCCGTGGGCGTTCCGATGCGACGTTGAACCCGGGCGGTGTGCGCATCGGCACGGCTGAGATCTATCGACAGGTCGAAGGGCTCGACGAGGTGCATGAAAGCCTCGTCATCGGACAGCGGTGGGGCGACGACGTGCGCATCGTGCTCTTCGTCGTGCTGCGAGACGGGGCTGATCTCACCGATGAGCTGGAGGCCAGGATTCGGGCTCGGATCCGTTCCGGTGCTTCACCGCGCCATGTGCCCGCGCGCATCCTCGCTGTGCGCGACCTCCCGAGAACGCGCAGTGGCAAGCTCACCGAGCTTGCCGTGCGTGCCATCGTGCACGGCGAGCCAGTGAAGAACACCGAAGCCCTGGCGAATCCCGAGTCGCTCGAGCAGTTCCGTGACCTCGAGGAGCTTGCTCGGTGATACCGCTCACGAGGATGCGCAGCGTGCTCTTCGCGCCCGCCAGCCGACCGGATGTCCTGGCGAAGTTGCCGCGTAGTGGGCCCGACGCTGTCGTCATCGACCTCGAGGACGCGGTGCCCGCGGACGGCAAGATCGCGGCGCGCCGGCACGCGCGGGAGGTGGGGGAAGACCTCGCAACCCGCTATCCCGCGATGGCGGTGTGTGTTCGCGTCAACCCAGTGCGTTCCCCATGGTTCGCGCATGACGTCGCGGAAACGCTCGGCCCATGGCTCGCGGGTGTGGTGGTCCCCAAGCTCGAGTCACAGGCCGACGTCGAGTCGGTCGAAGAAGCCCTCGCACGCGCGGGCGTGGACGTTCCGGTGATCGCCGGCATCGAGACGGTTGGGGGAGTTGCTCGCGTCAGCGACGTGCTCCGCCAACCTGTGCAGGCCGCGTACTTCGGTGCGGAGGATTTCGTGGCCGACATCGGAGGGGTACGTACCGAGGCGGGCACCGAGGTGCTCTATGCGCGGTCTCGGGTTGCGCTCGCCGCGAGGATCGCGGGAGTGCACGCGCTCGACCAGATCGTCCCGAGCTTCTCGGACGACGAGCGGTTCCTCGGCGATGCACGCGAAGGCCGCGCGATCGGCTACCGAGGGAAGATGTGCATCCACCCGGCACAGGTGCCGCTCGCGAACCAGGTCTTCTCACCCTCTGAAGCGGAGCGCACGTGGGCACGGGGTCTGCTCGCGGCGTATGACGAGGCCGCGCGCGCGGGCGAGGCGGCGATCGTCTTCGACGGCCAGATGGTTGACGAGCCCATGGCTCGTCGCGCCCGGGCCGTCCTCGGCGAAGACGAAGCAACATGAGCGTTACGCCGCCCCGCGTTGCCGCCGCCAGGCGTGCACTGTTGGGCTGCTGTTGGGTTGGTTGCGCCTCAGGGGGACCTCGCGCCGTGTCGACTACAGAGGTATGCATTTCCCCAAGCTGAAGCGGCCAACTGAGCTGCGAGTGGGCCGATTCCGATTGTGGCCACCGCGAGCCGCGGACGCGGGCGTCAAAGATCGTCGGGTGCATCGTGGGATGGCCCAGCACACCCATGTACAGCTGTTGTGGCTCATCGCGATTTTGGCAGTTGTGTCCGTCGCGTTCACAGGCCGGCTCACCTCGCGCGACGCGTCGCAAGGTATCCATGCGTCCGTAACCCAAATACTGCCTGCTGCGTCGGCCCTCGCTCGATCAGATCAGAACTCCGCGGCCTTCAGCGAGTTGTTCGTGGAGACCTTCAAGATGGCGAGTGCCGACCGGGCGCCAAACTTCGAAACGATGACTACCTTCAACGTTGCCCGCGACAAGGCGTGGTTGGACTACAAGCTCCTCGCGGTTGGCTTCCCCGGGGAGAAGCCGCTCCAGGCCCAAGTGGAGGCGGCTCGCGACGTGATGTATGAAGCAGCTCCGGCCTTGATCGCGTCACTGGTCGGCTCGCCGGAGGACATAGCCATCTTCGTATCGGGGAGCGCCGATGAAGCCCGAAGCCTGGCGAAGCTCCAAGCGCTCTACCAAGCGCCGATCAACAAGGCCCTGGAGAGCGCAGATGGCGAGCTCAGCGGAAGCCAAAGCGCCGCGCTGATGGTCGCGGGAGTCGCGGTGACCATCCTCATGGTCGCGTTCAGCCTCAGGTTCCGAGCGGTGTGGCGCCGAGAGCGCATCCAGGGCAGGGAGAATCGCCGCAACGACTTGGAGTCCGGACTCCAGCGGGCCCTGGAGATGGCCCGCACCGAGGAGGGCTGCTTCGAGCTGGTGCGCCAGGCAGTGCAGCGGTCCTCTCCTTTGTTGTCCTCTGAGTTGCTCGTCGCCGACTCGAGCCAGGCGCACTTCCACCAGGTCATGAACACTGGTCCTGACGGGGGTCCTGGCTGTGCGGTCGTAGCTCCCGATGCGTGCCCGGCCACGAGCCGGGGCCAGACGCAGCGATGGTCGACCAGCGAGGCGATCGATTCGTGCCCGAACCTCCAGAATCGCACCACCGGCCCGTGCTCGGCAGTGTGTGTCCCGGTCAGCATCGCCGGCAAGACCATCGGCGTGGTGCACGCCACCGGCCCCGACCAGCATCCGCCGGGTATGTCCACAACTGCGGATCTGGAAGTGATCGTCCGCAAGGCTGGCGATCGCATCGGGATCCTGAGGGCGTTCAGTCGCACCGAGGCCCAGGCCCGAACCGACCCGCTCACCGGCCTGCTCAACCGCCGGAGTCTGGAAACGTCGGTCGCCGACGTTGAAGCCGTCTCCCAGTCCTTCGTCGTTGCCTACGGCGACCTCGACAACTTCAAGCTGTTGAACGACATCCATGGTCACGACGCGGGAGATCGAGCGTTGCGGCTGTTCGCCCGTGTCCTTCGTGACAGCATCCGGCCCAATGACATCGCGGCCCGTTACGGCGGAGAAGAGTTCGTGGTCGTGTTGCCCGGCTGCACCCTTGCCGACGCGTACCTGGTCATCGACCGAGTCCGGACTCATCTCGCCGACGCTCAACGCGGCGGCGTCGTGCCCGCGTTCACCGTCAGCTTCGGCCTGGCGCCCTCGGTTGCCGATCACACGTTCGCGGAAATCGTCGAGCTTGCCGACGCCGCGCTGCTCCGTGCGAAAGCCGAAGGCCGCGACCGAGTCGTCGTCGCCCCTGGCTTCGCGATGACTCCGGAGCTGGAGTCGGTATCTACCACCGCGCCGATTGCTGCGGTGGCAACGTCCTGAACCCGGGCGTTCAAACGTGCGTGGTCACCTGCCGGGCCAGCCATTCGTCCATGTGGCGAACCGCCTGCTGCACGACTACCGCGTGGGGCACCAGCCCATACCCATGGGGGAGACCGGGGTAGACGTGGAGCTCGCACGGCACGCCGGCTTGATTCAATCGCTGGGCGTAGTCGACGGCCTCGTCTCGGAAGCCGTCGATCGCGCCGACGGACACGAACGCCGGCGGCAGCTCGGAGAGGTCGACCGCACGCGCCGCCGCGGCGTACTCCGGTACGTCGTCGGTTCCGAAGCGGTCGCCGAGGTACGCGCGCCACCCAAACGTGTTCGCTTGGCGGCTCCACACGAGCAGCCCGTCGACCTGGCTCGACGGAGTCACCTGGCGGTCGTCGAGCATCGGGGCGTCGAGGAGCTGGAACGCGACCGGCACCTCGCCCCGATCACGAGCCAGGAGCGCGAGCCCCGCGGCAAGTCCGGCGCCGGCGCTGATCCCACGGAGGCCGATTCGATCGCGATCGATCCCGAGCTCCTCGGCGTGCTCGTGCGTCCACTGCAACGCGGCGTAGCAATCGTCGAGCGGACCGGGGTACGGACTCTCTGGCGCCAAGCGGTACTCGACCGATACGCCGACGATCCCGAACCGCGGGCACCACGCGTCGAACAGGGCGTCGTCCGTGTCGTAGGTGCCGATCACGAGACCGCCACCATGCATGCTGACGACCGCAGGCCGCAGCCCGTCGACGTCTCCCGCGCGATGGACACGCACGGGGACGGGCGGCTCGCTCGGCACGATGTGCTCGGTCCGCTGCACTCCATCAGACAAAGGTGGCCTCGGAAAGGGCGTCCCGCGCAGCGCGGCCAAACCCTCGGTGGTGAGCGGGGGCAGCTGGAAGTCTGCCAACACCGACCGGAGCTCGGGATCTAGCAGCGCGCTGACATCGTCCATGACGAACCTCGCTCCCTTCTCACGAGCGACGGTGAGATGCCACGACGATTGATAGCACGCCCTGTCGGACGTGAGCAGTGCGCGGCCAACGCCTGCATGTGCCACTGCTTGCCGCGCATCGCTAGCGTCGGGCCATGTCTGAGCGTCGTGAGGTCGACGTCGTGGTCGCGGGAGCGGGCCTGGCTGGTCTCTACGCCTTGCACCACTTTCGCGAGCTCGGGTTCGCGACGGTCGTGCTCGAGGCCGGCGGCGGCGTCGGTGGCACGTGGTACTGGAACCGCTACCCGGGCGCGCGCTGCGACGTGCCCAGCCTCGAGTACTCGTACGGCTTCTCCGAGGAGCTCCAACAGGAATGGGAATGGTCCGAGGTCTTTCCCGGCCAAGCGGAGCTCGAGCGCTACTTCAACCACGTCGCCGACCGCTTCGACCTCCGCCGCGACATCCTCCTGAACACGCGTGTCACCGCGGCCACCTGGGACGCCGCCGCGTCGAAGTGGTTCGTCGAGACCGAGCATGGCGAGGGCATCACTGCACGGTTCGTTGTGATGGCGACGGGACCGTTGTCGGCTCCGAACGAGCCCAACGTCCCGGGCCGCGACACGTTCCAGGGCCAGGTCCTCCACACGAGTCGGTGGCCACGAGTCGACCCCGACTTGGCGGGGAAGCGCATCGGTCTGATCGGGACCGGATCATCGGGAGTGCAGGCGACCCCCGAGCTTGCGGCGATTGCCAGTCACCTCTACGTGTTCCAACGCACGCCGACGTTCACGTGGCCGTCGCGCAACGGGCCGCTGGATCCCGACGTGGAGGCGACCTGGAAGCGCGACTACGCGGAGATGCGACGCCTCCAGCGCGAGACCTGGGGTGGGGTGACCGGCTCGACCGGCGCGATCATCCTGCAAATGCCCGGCGACACCTCGATTCTCGAGGCGACGGAGGCCGAGCGGCTCGCCATGCTCGACGAGCGCGGCTTCGACGCGTCGCGCGCGTGGAGCGACGTGGCCACGGATCCGGCGGCGAACGAGCTCGGTGCCGACCTCTATCGGGAGATGGTCCGGCGCACCGTGCACGACCCCGAGCTTGCTGAGTCCCTCTCGCCCCGAGGCTTCCCGATCGGCTGCAAGCGACCGGTCATCGACTCGAACTACTTCGAGACCTTCAATCGCGACAACGTGACCCTCGTCGATCTGCGCCGCGGCGCCATTGAGAGCATTACTGCGACGGGCATTCAGACGACGCAGCAGCATTACGAGCTCGACGTGATCGTCTTCGCCACCGGCTTCGACGCGATGACGGGCGCGTTGGCGCGCATCGACATCCGAGGCCGTGACGGCGTCGCGCTACGCGATGTGTGGGCCGACGGTCCGCGTACCTTCCTAGGTCTCCAGGTTGCCGGGTTTCCAAATCTCTTCACGGTGTCAGGCCCGGGGAGCCCATCGGTGCTCGCCAACATGCTGGTGTGCAGCGAGCACCACGTCGAATGGATCGGCGCGTGCCTCACGTACTTGCGCGAGCACAGGTTCACGACGATCGAGCCGACCTCAGAGGGCCAGGACGCGTGGGTCGAGCACGTCAACACCGTCGCCCGTGGCACGATGTACACCGCGCCAACGTGCAACTCCTGGTACCTCGGCGCCAATATCCCGGGGAAGCCGCGCGTCGTCTTGCCGTACGTCGGCGGCTTGCCGGGCTACATCGAGAAGGTCGAAGCCATCGCATCCGCAGGGTACGAAGGGTTCGCCTTTACCTGAATCGGGCGTTCAGTATCCGCGTATGGGCGTTACGACTCCGGGTCCGCCTCGTATCTGGTGTCCATCGTCCCGCCGGTCATCTGGTGCCGCATCCGGGCGGCTTCGCTGCGCGTCATGGATCCCAACTGCTGTGCGGTCTCGCGCAGGTGGTCGCCGACGAACCAGGTCGGGCCGTTCGACAGGTTGGCGATCGCCTCCGCCACTGTCTGGGCGGGCGTGATCGCGCCCGGGATCGGAGTCGAGTCATCAGGTCTGGCGAGCTGTCCGCGGCGAGCGAGCAACCGGCGCAGCGCGGGCGTGTCGGTGGCCCCGAGTACCAGCGACAGGACGTCCACACCCTTGGTGTGCAGCTCCGCCCACAGCGCCTCGCCCATGGTCATGTCGAACGCCTTCGTGGCGGTGTAGGCCACCATGTTCTCGGCGCCGACAAGCCCCGCCGCCGATGAGACCAACACGATGGCGCCCGTACCGCGAGCCTCCATGGGTCCGGCAAAGTGGTGGCACACCTGCATGGGCACGATGCAGTTGCGGTGCACCATCGCCAGCGAGGTCTCCACGGGGTGGGCGAGGAACAGCTCGTAGTTCGGATCGGCGCCCGCGCAGTACATGACCATCCCGACCTCGAGTCCGGCGGTCACCTCGGCGATCTTGGCCATTGCATCGTCCTCGGCGAGGTCGATCGCGACGGCTCTGGTCTCCACGCCGTGATCGGTGCGGAGTGCCGCGGCCACCTCGTCGAGGACGGCTTGACGGCGCGCGAGGAGTACGACGTTGAGACCACGCTCGGCCATCGCGTGGGCGTAGGCCTCGCCCACTCCTTCCGAGGCGCCGGCCACGAGTGCCCACGGGCCGTACCGGTCCGCGAAGCTCGCATCGGTGGTGCTCATGAGCTGTCACTCTCCTCGGGGCGGACGCGGCGGACACGGTGCGACCGGTCCTAGTGTGACGCGTCCAATGACCGCAGGGACAGAGCTGGTACGGGAGCGTCGTGGATCAATCCTGATCCTGCGGTTGAACCGGCCCGACGCTCGGAACGCGCTCACCGCCGACCTGCTCGCGGGCATCGGGACGGCGATGCTGGAGGCTGAATCCGATCCGGAGATCCGAGCCGTCGTGGTCACGGGTACTGGGGACCGTGCCTTCTGCGCCGGGATGGACCTCCAGGCTTTCGCCGGCGGCGACGAGTTTGGTGTCGACGCGGGCGATGGCGCGGCCGGGTACTCCCGGTTGCTTCGGGGAGAGATCATGGTGCCGATCGTCGGTGCCGCCAATGGCGTCGCGGTCGGGGGTGGCCTCGAGCTCTTGTTGGGCTGCGACGTGATCGTCGCGTCGAACGACGCGCGGTTCGGGTTCCCCGAGGTGAAGCGCGGGTTCTTCCCAGTCGGCGGTAGCACGCGCATCGGAACGCGAATTCCTCTCAGCATCGCGCTCGAGCTGACCCTGACCGGCGAGTTGATCGACGCCCATCGCGCCTATGAGGTCGGGTTGCTCAACGCCGTGGTCGCACCCGACGAGGTGATGCCGACTGCGCTGACGTTCGCGGAGCGGATTGCCGAGTGTGCGCCGCTCGGTCTTGCCGCCTCGAAGGAGCTGGTCCGATTGGGAGTCTCCGATGCCGCGCGTGCTGCGGCCCGTTTGGAGGAGTGGACGTCGATCGTGTTCCAGAGCGAGGACGCGAAGGAAGGCGCCCGAGCGTTCGTCGAGAAGCGCAAGCCGGTCTGGCGCGGCCGGTGACCCGAGGGGGGTCAGACCGGTCCGCCTTCCCCCACCCCCATATGGCACAAGGGCATCAGTCGTCTGGATCGTAGGTTCTCGCCCGCAGAGGGCATCAAGGTTGGCAATACGGGGTCGACACCAATGAGGTGACCGATTCCGCTGCACCACCCACACCTGGGAAGCCCGCAGGGACCGTCAAGGAC
>JANOHN010000219.1:0-7585 GCA_031406505.1 Acidimicrobiia bacterium
CGGCGGGCGCGATCAGCCAGCGCCCGTGCTCCGGCGTACCGAGCAGCGCGGCGAAGCACGCGGGGGAGTCGAACCGAGGCGCACACAGCCAGTCGAGGGACCCGTCGTCGCCCACGAGGGCCGCCGTCTGGGTGTCACCGATGAGGGCGTACTGCTCGATCCGAGACGGCATGGACGGATCAGGAGCTTGCGGGCGGCGACTCGCCGCGATCGCTCACCTGCACGAACGCCAGACGAAGCTGCGACAGCGCTTCACGCAGCGGCTCCGCGTTCGCGCCGAGGCGGTCGCCCAGTCCGTCGACGAGTCCCGCCATCGCGTCGATGGCGAGCCCGGCTTCGTCGAGGTTGGGTGCTCCGTCGTCGGGTGTGAGGTGCAACACGGCGAGCTGCCACAGCCCGAGCGCGTGGTTGGCAACGATGTCGGTCACCGGAGTCGCCGCGAGCTCGGCGCGTACGCGAGCGAGCTCCTCCGCGACGGCGGCCTCGTCGAGCGGATCGCCCTGCTCCCCGCTCGCGAGGAGGTCGCTGCCCTCGGATTCGGGCTTGGGGACGTGATCGCCGGAGGGTGTCCAGAGACTGCTCACGCTGGTATCCTCCCATCTGGCGGCTGCATCTGGTCGCCCCAAGACCCATCCGAACACGATGTGGGAAGCGGGACGCGAGCAGCGTCCCCACCCGGCCGAGGAACCGCCTCGTCCCGGGTCCGAACTTGGCAGGCTGCTCCCCATGGAGCGGCACGCTGATGGCGGATGCTTCCCGCGTCCGCCATCTTTCGCGTCCGGGACCGCCCCGAGCGCACGAGCCAACGACGAGGTGATCACATAGCTGCAGACGAGACCCGGATCAACGATCGAATCAGAGCGCGGGAGGTGCTGCTCATCGCCGAAGACGGCGAGCAGCTGGGAGTCAAGTCCCTTCCGGAGGCCCTGACGATCGCTCGAGAACGGGAGCTCGACCTCGTCGAGGTCGCGCCCAATGCCAGCCCTCCGGTCTGTCGAATCATGGACTTCAAACGCCATGAGTACGAAGAGCAGCAGCGGCGCAAGGAGTCGCGGCGCAAGTCGACGCAAGTCGTCATCAAGGAGATGAAGTTCCGGCCCAAGATCGACATCCACGACTACACGACCAAGATGCGTCACGTCGAGCGTTTCCTGGCCGAGGGCAACAAGGTGAAGCTGACGATCATGTTCCGCGGCCGCGAGATGGCTCACCCCGAGCTCGGCTTGAAGATCCTCACTCGGATCGCCGAGGAAGTGAGTGGGTTCGCGATCGTGGAGTCGGCACCGCGCCAAGACGGGCGGAACATGACGATGGTCTTGCATCCGGCCAAGGGTGGCCGTCGGCCGAAGCCGACCAAGCCCGGTGAGTCCGGAAGCTCAGCGGCCGTTGCATCGGCAGCGGAAGCACCCGAATCCGAAGCGCCGTCGTCCGAGGCGCCCACCACCGAACCCAACGACACGCCGCCCCCCGAGGTGGTTGTCGCCGCAGCCGACGACACCGGAGCAGCCTGATGCCCAAGCAGAAGACCCACCGAGGCGCCGCGAAGCGCTTCCGAATCACCGGCACCGGCAAGGTGATGCGTCGCAAGGCCTTCCGCTCGCACCTTCTCGAGACGAAGTCCAGCCGGCGCACTCGTCGTCTCGACCGTCCCGCTGAGCTCGTCGGTGGCGACAAGAAGCACGTGGAGCGACTCCTCGGGCGCAGGTAGCGCCGCGGGGTCCGAGTAGCAGAGGAGCGATCGTCATGGCACGGGGCAAGCGTTCCGTTCACAGCAAGAAGCGCCGTCGCGCGGTACTCGAGGCCGCCGAGGGCTACTCCGGCGCACACAGCCGGCACCTGCGCAAGGCCAATGAGCAGGTCATGCACTCGGGGAACTACGCCTTCCGCGACCGCCGCGCGCGCAAGGGCACGTTCCGTCGGCTCTGGATCGTGCGTATCAACGCCGCGTGCCGTGAGCACGACATCTCGTACTCACGCTTCGTCGCGGGGTTGAAGGCCGCCGACATCGAGGTCGACCGCAAGATCCTTGCCGACCTCGCCGTCCGCGACGCCGAGGCGTTCGGAGCGTTGGTCTCGGCCGCCCGCCAGGCACTCGAAGCGGCTTGACCCAACCGCTCGGGGCTCGACACCCCGAGGTTGTTCGACTCCGCGCGCTGCTGCGTGATCCACAAGCGCGCGATTCCGAGGCGGCGTTCGTGCTCGAAGGTCCCCGAGTGGTGGCCGCGGCGCTCGATCGAGATGTCGCGCTCGAAGCTGTGTACGTCAGTACCGGTGCCACCATGGCCTTCGCGCCGTTGGTGGCGCGCCTCGACGCGGCTGCCGTGCCCGTCGTCGAGCTCAAGGAGGGCGTGCTCGAGAAGGTCGGACGCACCCGTACACCCCAGCCGGTGCTCGGCGTGGCGCCCGGCGTGCCCGTGGCGCTCGGACCGATCCCTGGTGCGGGTGTCGCGGTGATCGCGGTCGACATCGCCGATCCGGGCAACCTCGGCACCATCATCCGCAGTGCGGAATCCGCAGGAGCTGACGCCGTCGTCGTGTGTGGAAGCTCGGTCGACCCGCACAATCCGAAGGTTGTCCGCTCGTCCGCCGGAGCACTCTTTGGTGTGACGGTGATGCGGGCCGACGATCCCATGGCGGCGTTGGACTCGGTCGCGGCGAGCGGCCGTCGGCTCATCGGGACGACGGCGCGCGGGGGCGAGCCGTACGACTCGGTCGACCTGGCCCGGCCGTGCGCAGTCGTGGTCGGCAATGAGGCACGTGGTCTCGACGCGTCCGTGGAACGTCGGCTCGACGTGCTCGTCTCTATCCCGATGGCCGGCGTCGCCGAGTCGCTCAACGTGGCGATGGCGGCGACCGTGGTTCTGTTCGAGTCCGCCCGTCAGCGTCGGCTCGCCGGAGCCGACCGGTGAACCTCTCGGAGGTGCAGGCCGCGCTCGACGCGGGGCTGCGTGACGCCCGCGGCGCGGCCGATGGCGTCGAGTCCCTCGACCAGCTCGAAGAGATCTCCCGCCGGTTCCTCGGCAAGAAGTCGCCGGCTGCCGAGGTGAACGAGGCGATCAAGGGGCTTGGCGCCGACGAGCGCCCGGCCGCGGGGCAGGCCGTCGGCGCGTATCGCGCGGCCGTCACCGAGCTCGTCGAGATCCGTCGCACCGTGTTGCGCGGGGCGGCCGAGGCTGCCGGCGCCGAGCACGAGCACCTCGATCTCACGTTGGGAGGGCATGGACACACGCGTGGTCATCTCCATCTCGTCACGCAGATCCAGCGCGAGCTCGAGGACATCTTCATCGGGCTCGGTTACCGAGTGGCCGAGGGTCCCGAGGTCGAGGACGACTGGCACAACTTCGAAGCGCTCAACATCCCTCCGGCACATCCCGCCCGGTCGATGCAGGACACGATCTACGTGCAGCTCGGCAACGAGGAACAGGTCTTGTTGCGGACGCATACCTCGCCGGTCCAGATCCGCACGATGGAGACAAACGAGCCACCGATCTACGTCGTTGCACCCGGGCGCACCTACCGCAACGACCCGCTCGATGCGCGCCATTCGCCCGTGTTCCATCAGATCGAGTGCCTCGCCGTCGATCGCAACCTGACCATGGCCGACCTGTTCGGCACGATCGAGGCCTTCGTGCGTCGACTGTTCGAGGACGACTCGGTGCGCACGCGCTTTCGATCCGACTTCTTCCCGTACACCGAACCTTCAGCCGAGCTCGCGGTCAGTTGTGTGTTCTGCCACGGTGACGGTTGTCGCGTGTGCTCACACACCGGGTGGATCGAGCTCGGCGGGTGCGGGATGGTCGACCCGAACGTGTTCGTGGCCGTGGGCTACGACCCAGAGGAGTGGCAGGGTTTCGCGTTCGGCTTCGGCCTCGAGCGTCTGGCCATGATCCGCTACGGGATCAACGAGATCCGAACGTTCGTCGAGAACGACGTCCGATTCCTGGCGCGGTACTGACATGAGCGAGAACTAGTGCGAGTCCCGTTGTCGTGGGTTCGTGAGTTCACGCCGGTCGACGCGTCCGTCGACGAGATCGTTGCGGCTCTGAACCAGCTGGGCCTCGAGGTCGACGGTGTCGACGAACCAGGACGCGAGATCGCGGGCGTCGTGGTTGCCGAGGTGCACCAGGTCATCGCCCACCCCAACGCCGACAAGCTCAGTCTCGTCGACATCAACGACGGCAGCCGAGAGACGCGGGTGGTGTGCGGCGCGTCCAACGTCGTCGCAGGCATGCTCGTGCCCTACGCGCCGAGTGGATCGACGCTTCCCGGCGGGTTCACCCTCGAGCGGCGCAAGATCCGTGGTGAGACCTCCGACGGCATGCTCTGCTCCGCGAAGGAGCTCGGTCTCGGCGAGGACAGCAGCGGCATCCTGGGGCTAGACCCGGCGAGTGTGCCCGGTACCGACGTGCGTGAGGTGCTCGGGCTCGACGATGTGGTCTTCGACATCGCCGTCACCCCGAACCGCCCCGACGCCATGTGCATCGTGGGTGTCGCCAGGGAGCTGGCCGCCCATTTCTCGCTCCCGCTGACCGTCGCCGATCTCGACCCCACCCGCGACGAGTCGTACAGCGGCGACATCACGGTCTCGATCGAAGCACCCGACCGCTGCCCTCGGTACCTGGGCTGGGCCGCGCGGATAGCGATCGGCCCGTCACCGGCATGGATGCAGCAGCGCCTCGTGAAAGCCGGCATGCGGCCGATCAGCAACGTGGTCGATGTGACGAACTACGTGCTGCTGGAGCGCAACCAGCCGCTTCACGCCTTCGATCTCGGTCGGCTTCCCGGACGCGGTGTCATCGTGCGGCTCGCCAAGGCGAAGGAGACCATCACGACGCTTGACGGTGTCGCCCGCACGCTCACCAAGGAAGACCTCCTCATCTGCGACGCAACATCGAAGCCGCAGGCCATCGCGGGGATCATGGGTGGCAGCGAGTCGGAGGTCGACGACACCACGATCGACATCCTCTTGGAAGCCGCGTACTTCGAGCGCATGGGCATCGCCCGCAGCTCCAAGCGGCTCAAGCTGCGCTCGGAGGCGAGCGCGCGATTCGAGCGGGGGACCGATCCCGACGCGGTCTCTACCGGCGCGGCACGGGCGATGGCGTTGCTCATCGATGTCGCCGGGGCATCCGTCGCCAGTGGCTCGGTCGACGAGCACCCCACACCGTTCACCCGCCCTCACATCACGTTGCGTACGAGCAAGGTGAACCGGCTCCTCGGTACCGAGCTCACTCATACCGACGTGCTCGCCGCGCTCCAGCCGCTCGGGATCGAGGTGCAAGGCACCGGCGACGACATCGTGGCCACACCACCGGCCTTTCGCCCAGATCTGGAGCGCGAGGTCGACTTGGTCGAGGAGGTCGCTCGACGGATCGGCTTCGCATCGATTGGCCGCACCGTTCCCAAGCCCCGCGAGCAGATCGGCGGGCTCACGCGCGCGCAACGCGACCGACGGCTTGCCGCTGACGCACTCGTGGGGGCGGGCTTCTCCGAGGCCGTGACGTTGCCGCTCGTCGGGCTGGGAGACCTCGAACGCGCCGGCGCACCGATCGACCGGGTCGTCGCCGTCGCGAACCCGCTGCGCGCCGAAGACTCGGTGCTGCGCACGCGAATCATGCCTGGGCTGCTGCGCGCGGTGGCCGCGAACCAAGCGCGTGGCCTCACCGATGTGCGCCTGTTCGAGGTCGGGCGGGTGTTCCTGGCGCCGACGAAGGGGCTACTCCCCGACGAGCGGGTCCAGATCGCCGGCGTGCTCGCCGGTTCGATCCGTCGCTCGCCGGTCGAGCTCGATCGATCCGTCGACGTGTACGACGCAGTCGACGCCGTCCGCTCGTTGCTCGACGCGCTCGAGATCGCCGACCACGCGCTCGTCCCTGCGGCTCCGCCGGGTCTGCATCCAACCCGCGCCGCAGGGGTCACCGTCGGAGGAGTTGAGGTCGGGACGGTGGGGGAGATCTCTCCAGTTGCCTGCGAGTCGTTCAGCGTGATCGGCCCGGCCGTGGGGTTCGAGCTCGATCTCGGTGCACTCTTGGATGCTCCGCGCCGTGATCGAGGTTTCGTCGCCCCGTCGCCCTACCCGTCGGCGTCAATTGATCTCGCGTTCATCGTCCCGGTCGATGTACCCGCCGCGACGATCACCGAGACACTGCGCGCAACGGCCAGCGAGCTGGTCGAAGAGGCCCGGTGCTTTGACGAGTTCCGGTCGGATGCACTCGGCGATGGTCGCCGGAGCCTGGCGTTCCGCCTCCGCTACCGAGCCCCCGACCGCACGCTCAAGGACGCTGAGGTCGCCGAGCTCCGCCAACAAGCCATCGACGCCGTGGTGCAGGCCCACGGAGCTGAACTTCGGGGTTGACGCATAGTATGCAGCCAGGTGTATAGTATGCAACATGGCGTATCGAGCGGCGGTGATCGGGGGGTCGGGGTACACCGGCGCTGAGCTGCTCCGGCTCCTCGCCGGGCATCCCGAGATCGAGGTGGTGCACGTCACCGCCGACTCGAATGCTGGTGCTTCGGTGGCGAGCCTCTACCCGTCGCTCGCACCTGCGTACCCAACGCTCACGTACGAGCCGATGGCGCCGGCCGCGCTCGATGGCCTCGACCTCGCTTTCGTTGCGCTCCCACACGGAGAGTCGCAGCGCGCCATGGGGGAGATCGCCGCACACGTGGCGCACGTCGTCGACCTCGGTGCCGACTTCCGACTTCCTGCCGACACGTACAAGATTTGGTACGGCGAGGCTCACGGCGCGCCTGCACTCCTCGATACGTTCGCGTACGGATTGCCCGAGCTGTTCCGCTCCGACTTGGGCCCGGACCGCCACGTCGCCGCGCCCGGCTGCTACCCCACGGCGGCTGCGCTCGCACTCGCGCCGTTGCTTGCCCGGGGGCTCGCGCACCCGACGGGCATCGTGGTGGATGCAGTCTCCGGAATCTCCGGTCGCGGACGCGGCTTGTCCGTTCCGAGTCTCTACTCCGAGGCCAACGAGAATGTGCAGGCCTACGGACTTCTCACCCACCGTCACACGGGCGAGATCGAACACGCGCTGAAGCGCGCGGCTGGCGCCGACGTACAGGTGCTCTTCACGCCGCACCTCGTGCCGATGACCCGCGGCATCCTGGCGACTTGCTACGCACATCCAGCAGTGAGTGGGCTCACCACTGAGAAAGTGCTCGACGGTTACCGCGAGCACTACGCCGACGAGCCGTTCGTGGTGGTGGGGGACGACCCGCCCGCGACGAAAGCGACGCTCGGTGCCAATGCATGCCATGTGACCGTGCGTCACGACGATCGCACCGGCACGCTGCTCGCCATCGCCGCGCTCGACAATCTCGTGAAGGGCGCATCCGGTCAGGCGATCCAAGGCGCCAACATCGTGCTCGGGCTCCCCGAGACCACCGGACTCTCGGCCATCGGAATGATGCCGTGAGCGTGACCGCGGCTCAGGGGTTCGTCGCCGCCGGGATCGCCTGTGGGATCAAGCCGTCGGGTTCTCCGGATCTCGCAGTGGTCGCGACGGCGAGCCGCACACCGGTGACGGCCGCGGGCGTCTTCACGACCAACCTTGCGTGCGCCGCGCCGGTGCAG
>JANOHN010000170.1:0-2206 GCA_031406505.1 Acidimicrobiia bacterium
CTCTTCCAGCGTGCGCACCTGCCCGTCGTCGAGCCCGAAGCGCAGTCGCATCACCTGCTGCTCTCGTGGGTTGAGCTCGTTGAGCGCCATCTCGATCTCTTCCTTCAGGCGCTCGCGCTCGGCCGCGGAGTCGGGCGACACAGCGCTCTCGTCGGCGACGAAGTCACCGAGGTGGCTGTCGTCTTCCTCCCCGACGGGCGTCTCGAGCGACAACGGCTCCTGCGAGATGCGCTGGATCTCCCGCACCTTGTCGGGAGTCAGGTCGACCTTGTTGGCCACCTCCTCGACCGTCGGCTCGCGTCCGAGCTCCTGGAGCATCGCTCGCTGCACCCGGAGCACCTTGTTCATGGTCTCGACCATGTGCACCGGGATGCGGATCGTACGGGCCTGGTCGGCGATCGCCCGGGTGATGGCCTGACGGATCCACCACGTGGCGTACGTGGAGAACTTGAAGCCCTTCGTGTAGTCGAACTTCTCCACGGCTCGGATGAGGCCGAGGTTGCCCTCCTGCACCAGGTCGAGCAGCACCATCCCCCGCCCCACGTAGCGCTTGGCGATCGACACCACCAGACGCAGGTTGGCCTCGGTGAGCTGGCGCTTGGCCATCTTCCCGTCCTCGACGGTGGCCTGCTCGTTGGCGAGCTCCTCGGCGCTCATCGGCTTGTCGGCCCCGGCCTCCAAGCGCTCGGCGGCCTGCACCCCTGCTTCGAGCCGCTTGGCCAGGGTCACCTCCTGCTCGGCGGTGAGCAGGGAGACCTTGCCGATCTCCTTGAGGTACATGCGGACGGGATCGAAGCTCCCGGTGTCGCCTCGGTCTCGGGTGACCTCCTGGGGCCCGTCGAGTCGCTCTGCTGCGCTCCGGCGCACCCGTGGACGGCTCGCGACCGCGTCACCCGGGCGGGTGGCGGTGCTGGGCCCGCCGTCGGCGTGACGGGCGCGGTGCGAGTCGCTCGAGTCGCCGCCGCGTTGCGCGTCTTCGCGTTGCAGCTCTTCGTCGATCTCGTCGACAACCTCGATGTTGCGCGACCGGAACCGCTCGTAGATCGCCGCGAGCTCAGCCGTCTCGGGTTCGAGCGTGTGCAGCGCGGTGAAGATCTCGCCCGACGTGACGAAGCCACGGCTCGCGACGCGGTCGATCAGCGCTTCAATCGCAGGATTGTCAGCGGTTCCCGTGGCCTCGATATCGGGTTCCGTCACACGCTCTGCTCCACCACCTCCGGCGCGGACGCTCGCGCCGAATCGACGACCCACCCTACCAACCGTTCCGCTACCTCTTGGGCGTTGGGCCAGTCGCCGACTTCGCGGGCGTGCGCGAGCGAATCGAGATCCATCTTGATCTCGCTCGCACGCTCGTCGCCATCGCGTAGCATCCGCGCGCGCAGCGCTTCCGCAACCGGCCACACCGTGTTCACCATGAGTCGCGCCCGCAGAGTGTCGCGTTCTTCGTCGGCGATCGGCTCCTCCACGGCGAGTCGCTCGAGCAACTCGCGCGTGGCGCCATGCGCACCGGCAAGGGCTTCGTGGAAATCGTGCGTCGACACGAGCAGCTCATACGCATCACGTGCGGTCGGATCGAGGAGCAACGGTTCATCGATCCAGTCGGCGACCACTTCGGGTTCGTGGATCACCCACCGCAGCAGGTCGGCTTCGCGACGGTCGACGGCGGCTGCGGGGGTCGGCGGCGGCGCGTACGAGTCGTCGGGCGGTGGCGGCGCAGACCGTGACGGCTGCGCTTCACGGCGTTGTTCCTTCGGACGGGCAACCTCGCCGCGCAACGTGTCGGCGTCGATCTCGAGCCGACCGGCGAGCTCCATGACGTACTGGTCGCGCACCAGCTCGCTCGGATGCTCGGCGACGATCGCCGCGGCAACCTCGGCGGCGCGCCCCCGCCCTTCGAGGGTCGACAGGTCGGCCGTCGCGAGCGCACGGTCGAGGCGGAAGCGCAGGAACGGCTGGGCCTGCTCGAGTGACGCCAACAGCCGGGGCTGGTCGGCCGTCCAGAGGTCGCCGGGGTCCTGTCCGGGCGGGAGGTCGGCCACTCGCACCGACAGGTCGTAGGTGTGCTCCCACCGGTACCACTGCCCGGCGGCGCCCTGGCCGGCCGAGTCGGAGTCGTACGCCAGCGTGATGTTGCGGGTGAGGTTCTTCAGCAGCTTCACGTGGTCGTCGGCGAGCGCGGTGCCGCACGTGGCGATGGCGTTCGGCG
>JANOHN010000177.1:0-19704 GCA_031406505.1 Acidimicrobiia bacterium
CTGGTCGGCCGCGCCCACAGCCGTTCGGCCATGGAGGTCCCCACATGAGAGTCCGATCCCATCTGCTCAGGGCGGTGCTCGCGGCCGGTCTGGTGATGACGGCAATGGCCGCGCCGGCTGGCGCCGCCAAGCAGGAGCTGAGTCCTCGGGTCGAGGTCGACGGCGCGAAGCTGCCGCCCGCCGACGACACGATCCAGACCGCAGACGACCCGGCGATCGGCCAGACCGCGCCGACGCTCGTGGGCGAAGGCTTCAACGGCAAACCGGTGACAGTGGAGCAGGGTGATCTGCCCCGGCTCGTGATCTTCCTCGCGCACTGGTGCCCGCATTGCCAGCGCGAGGTCCCGGTGCTCGTGAAGCTCGCGAAGCAGGGCGTGCTCGACGGCATCGAGGTCCAGACGGTCGCGACCAGCAGCGGGGAGCAGTATCCGAACTACCCACCGTCCAAGTGGCTCAAGCGCGAGAAGTGGCCGTTCAAGCCTGTGCTCGCGGACGACGCGAAGGGTCGAGCGCTCGATGCGTTCGGTGGTACGGGCTTCCCGTACTTCGTGTTCGTGGGGAGCGACGGGAACGTGGTCGTCCGCACGAGCGGCGAGCTCTCCGACGCTGCGGTCACCGAGCTCCTGCGCCGGGTGGTGGCCGGCGATCCGATCTTCACCGACTAGCGAGCGCGGAACGCCGCGTCAGACGCAGCGGCGGCAGAGGCCGACGAGATCGATCCGGTGCGTCTTCGTGCGAAAGCCGGTGTCGTTCTCGACTTGCACAACGGCATCGGCCAGCGACGCCTCGAGGCCTGATGCCGCCGGCACGTCCTCGACCATGCCGCAGTTCGTGCAGATCAGGTGATGGTGATGGCCGGTGAGCTCTTCAGCCAGCTCGAAGCGCGCCGACTCGGTGGTGACGATCCGATGCACCACTCCTGCCTGTTCGAGCACGACGAGGTTTCGATACACAGAGCTCTGCACGAGGCCGTCGCCGACTTCGAGGATCTCGGGCAGCGCGAGGGGGCGGGACGCGTCGGCGAGCACATCGACGATCGCTTCGCGCTTCGGCGTGAGCCGTTGGTTCACGCGTCGAAGACGGGTGGCGACGTCGGCGCGCAGGTCGGTTGCCACGATGCGAGTGTACCGTCGCACTCGATGGATCCGACTGAGCGGTTCACTGAGCTCGTGCGGCGCGCCGAGCGCGAGGTGCCGCTCGACGAAGCCACGTTGCTCATCGCCGCGCATCACCACGACGTCGACATTCCTGAGCAGCTGCATCGTCTCGACGACATCGCTTCTGGCGCGCCGCACGCGCCTGACGCGCTCGCCACGTATCTGTTCGTCGAGCGCGGCTTCATCGGTAACACCGTGGACTACGGCGATCCGCGCAACTCCTTCCTCGACGAGGTGCTTGATCGGCGCCTCGGACTCCCGATCACGCTGAGCGTGCTCATGCTCGAGGTCGGCCGCCGAGTCGGGCTCGACCTCGACGGGGTGGGCATGCCTGGCCACTTCCTCGTGGGCGCGGCCGCGGGCGTGTTCTTCGACCCGTTCCACGGTGGCGAGCGGCTCGACGAGGGCGGCTGTCGTGACCGGTTCGAGTCCACCCAAGGCGATGCCGCGTTCGTTCCGGCCTTTCTCGAGCCTGTGGGTTCGCACGCCATCCTGGGTCGCATCCTCGCCAACCTTGTGCGCTCGTTCGTGACCCGAGATCCCGCGAACGCCGTATGGGCAGTGCGGCTCCGGCTTCGGGTGCCGGGCGTGTCGGTGGCCGAACGACGGCAAGCGGCTGCGCTGCTCGGCACGCTGGGCCAGTTCGAGGAAGCCGCCGAGGCGCTCGCCGCGATCGCGGAACAGCTCGACGGCGCCACCGCGAGCAGGGTCGAGCGCGACGCCGCCGCTTACCGAGCGCGGGCGAACTGAGCAATGGACGTTGCGGAGCTGCCGATGTTTCCGCTCGGCTCGGTGCTGTTCCCCCACGGCGTGCTGCCACTGCATGTGTTCGAACCGCGCTATCGGGAGCTGGTGGAGCGGTGCCTCGCCGGCGATCGCGAGTTCGGTGTGGTGCTCATCGAACGCGGTCACGAAGTGGGTGGTGGCGACGTGCGTTTCGATGTCGGGACCGTGGCGCGCATCGTGCAGGCGCGCCAGCTCGACGACGGCCGATGGGTGCTCCTGAACGTGGGGATGGGGCGGCTACGCGTCGTGGAGTGGTTGCCCGACGATCCGTATCCAGTCGCGCGCGTCGAGCGGCTGGTTGATGCCGCAAGCGATGGTGTCGTCGACGCCGCCATCGACGACGTTGCCACGGTCCTCCGGCGTGTGCTCGCCATGCACGTCGAGCTTGGCGAGCTCGTCGCCGCGATCGATGTGGTGCTCGACGACGACCCGGTGCAAGCCTCGTTCGAGGCCGCCGCGCTCGCGCCGATCGGTCCGCTCGATGCGCAAGGCCTCTTGGAGACCGACGACGCGGGCGCGCGCCTGGTCCGACTTCACGCCATCCTCACCGAGGAGGCTGCGGTTCTCGAGCTCCGCCTCGGCGGCAAGTGATCCCGGTGGCGCGGGCATACGCTGAGGCGGTGGGACCAGAGCCGGAGCCGGAAGCCGAGCAAGACCGCGACCTCACCGATCTCGCCGCGCTCGAGCGCGAGCTCGCGGCGCTGGAGCGCGAGCTCGAGATCGTCGACGGCACACCCGGCGACGACTAGCGACGTGCCGACCGTCCGGCTGCGACTGTTCGCAGCCGCGCGTGATGCTGCGGGTCGGCCGTCGGACACCGTGGAAGCCACGACCGTGGGCGATGTGCTCGTCTACGCCCGCACCACGTACGGCGTGCACTTCTCCGACGTGCTGGAGCACGCGCGCGTCTGGTTGAACGGCGACGAGCCGATCGACGGCGACTCGACACCGGTGGTCGATGGCGACGAAGTGGCCGTGCTCCCACCCGTCAGCGGCGGGTGATCAGGGGGAGATCAGGACTACCCGAGCGCGAGATCCACACTCCGCGCCGCCTTGAATCGAGTGGTGACGTCGTCCCAATCGACGAGCTCCCAGAAGGCATCGACCCACTCGGCCTTCCGGTTCTCGTACTGCAAGTAGTACGCGTGCTCCCACATGTCGAGCACGAGCAGCGGCGGGCCACCTTGGCCGACGTTGCCCTGATGGTCGTACACCTGCTCGACGATGACGCGCTGACCTACCGGCTCCCACGACAGCGCACCCCAACCGGAGCCCTGCACGTTCATCGCGGCTTCGGTGAGCTGCGCCCTGAACGCGGCGAACGAGCCGAGCTGCTCGTCGATGGCGGATGCCAGGTCGCCTGCAGGCTTGCCCCCGCCATCCGGGCTGAGGTTCTTCCAGAAGATCGAGTGCAGGATGTGACCAGACAGATGGAAGGCAAGGTTCTTCTCGAGCTGGTTGATGGAACCGAAGTCGCCGGTCTCGCGGGCTTCTGCGAGACGATCGAGCACGGTGTTGGCGCCATCCACGTAGGCCTTGTGGTGCTTGTCGTGGTGCAGCTCGAGGATGTGTGCGGAGAGGTGCGGCTCGAGCGCCTCGTAGTCGTACGAGAGCTCGGGCAGCAGGTACGTCTTCATCGTGTCCTCCAGGGGTTCCGAATGATCAACACCCGTCTGGTTGTGGTGTTCCATTCGTAGACCCACTGGTACCCTCAAAGGGATGCCGGAAACCTACAAGCGCCGTGTCGACGCAATGCTCGACGCCTCGTTCCTCGATGGGCTCGCCGATCGCGACCTCGACGACGTGCGGGCGATGTGCGAAGAGTGCCTCGCGGTCGAGACCGAAGTGTCGTACGTGCGGCGACTTGCGCAGGCCCGCATCGACATCGTCGAAGCTGAGCTCGATCGGCGCGCTCGCGGCGGCTCGCTCAACGATCTGGTCGCGGCGCTCCCGCAGATCCTCGCCGACCCAGCGCCGCGCGCCGATCCGGCGTCGAGCCGGCTGCCGCGCCACATCGCCCCGGCGCCGAACATCGAATGGCAACGAGGGCTCGAGAGCCTCATCACCGATGCCACACTCGTGAACCTGCCGACGCTCTCCGAGGACGAGCTCACCTCGACGCTCGCCCAGCTGCGTGAGCTCGAGAACGAGGTCTCGGTCACCCGGCGGGGCTTGCACCGCGTGATCGACTCGATCGAGGCCAACCTCGCCGAGCGGCACAAGGTCGATCACGCGTAGCGGCCCAGGTGCCCGACGCGATCGAACAACGACTGCGAGATCTCGGCGCATTCATTCGTGATCAACGCCGCAACGCGCGTCTGTCGCTGCGGAGCCTCAGCGACCGAGCCGGGATCTCGAATCCGTACCTGAGCCAGATCGAGCGCGGCTTGCGCAAGCCGAGCGCCGAGATCCTCCAGCAGATCGCTCGGGCGCTGCGCATCTCGGCCGAGACGCTGTACGTGCGAGCCGGCATCCTCGAGCCGCGGGGCGAGCACCAAGACGTCGAGCAAGAGATCCTGCGGGACGAGACGCTCAACGACCGGCAGAAGCAAGCGCTCATCGAGGTGTATCGCTCGTTCCAGAGTGAGAATCGTTGATCGCTGGCGGTTCGCGCGCCCAATGACCCCTCGGGAATCCTGACTAGTACAATCGGGTTTCTCATGTCCGTGCGCCGAGTTGCGATGCTCAGCCTGCACACGTCCCCGCTCGCGCAGCCGGGATCGGGTGACGGCGGTGGGATGAACGTGTACGTGCGGTCTCTTGCATCAGCGCTGGCGCGTGCGGGTGTGGAGTGCGACGTGCTCACCCGCGCCGAGCACGCCGAGCAACCGCCGATCGTGGATGTCGAGCCGGGCTTCCGTGTGGTCCACCTCGATGCCGGACCGCGGGCGGCGGTGTCCAAGACCTCGCTCCCGGCGCTGATCGACGACCTGGTCCGCGCCGGCCGAGCCCATCTCGACTCCGCGGGCGACTTCGATGCCCTCCACGCTCACTACTGGGTCTCGGGCGCGGTTGGTCATCGCCTCAAGCACGAGCTGGATCTCCCCCTCGTCACCACGTTCCACACGTTGGCCCGCACCAAGGCGGCGGCCGGGGTGGGCGATGACCTTCCCGACCGAGCTCGGGTGGAAGCCGAAGTGGTGGCGTGCACCGACCGCATCGTGGCCTCCACGACCGACGAGCGCGACGAGCTCCTCAGCGCGTACGGGGCCGACCCCACTCGGGTTGAGATCGTGCCGCCGGGCGTCGACCATTCCGTCTTTGCACCGGGCGACCGTGCCGAGGCGCGGCGTCGCCTCGGGATATCCGCGGGTCCGGTGTTGCTCTTCGTCGGGCGCATCCAACCACTCAAGGGTGCCGACCTGGCGCTGCGTTGCCTCGCCGAGCTTGGCGACGATCGCGCCGAGCTCGTGGTCGTCGGCGGTCCGAGCGGACCCGACGGGCCGGCCGAGCTCACACGCTTGCGGGGGCTCGCCGACGAGCTGGGCATCGACGACCGGGTCCGGTGGGTGCCGCCGCAACCGCACGCGGCGCTCGTCGATTGGTACCGCGCGGCGAACGTGTGCGTGGTCCCATCGCGCACCGAATCGTTCGGTCTCGTGGCTCTCGAGGCTGCCGCCTGCGGCACGCCCGTGGTTGCCGCCCAGGTGGGTGGGCTGCGGTCGCTCGTCGACGACGGCGAGACAGGTTTCCTTGTGAGCGGACGTGCCGCTCCCGACTACGCCGTCCCCGTCGCGCGGCTGCTCGCCAACGAGGATCTCGCCCACCGTATGGGCGTGGCGGCCGCGTCTCGCTCGCACCGCTACGCATGGAGCATCACCGCCGCCCGCCTGCGCCGGCTCTACGCCGACGTCGGCGCACGCGAGCTCGTGCAGTGCGCCTAGCTGATCACGACGACCTCGACGCACGCGAACGGGCCGCGCACGCGCTGATCGCGGCCCATCTCGAAGGCCCGGTCGCCGCCGAGGCGTACATCCAGACCGTTGAGTACGACCCCGAGCTCCGGCGCTGGTACGTGCGGTTCGGGTGCGACGGTCGCGACGCCACCACGATCTACTTCGACCTCCACCAGCGCACGTTGCGGTACGAGGTGTACTTCCTCCCCGACCCGCCGACCGATCAGCTCGCGCTGTACCGGTTCCTCTTGCAGCGCAACCACTCCATGTACGGCGCACGATTCTCGATCGGTCCCGACGGCGACCTCTACCTCACGGGTCGGGTTGCCCTCGAGCACCTCACGGAAGCCGAGCTCGACCGGGTCATCGGGGTGCTCTACGAGCTGGTCGAGACCTGGTTCCAGCCGGTGGTCCGGCTCGCGTACGGGCGGTAGCGCCCAAGGGTGCCGCGGCCGCGTCATGGTTCGCCGGTCGATGTGTCGGGGTGCGGTCCGGCGCCGACGGGTGCCGGTTCGGTGGCCCGTTCCAGCGGTCCATCGGCGTCATCGAGCCCGAGGTGCACGACGGCCAGTCTCGTTCGGGGAAGTGCGAGGCGAGCTCGACGGTTCCTCGGGCTCGTGCGCGTCCGGAGGTCGTCGCAATTTGGTCGACGTCGGAGCGAGAGCCGAGCGTTACCCTCGGTTATGTCCACGCTCGCGCTGCTTGGGGGTGGCCGCATGGGGGAGGCGCTGGTCGGCGGGTTGCTCGACGCCGGCTACGAAGCCGATGCCATCGCGGTCGCCGAGGTCGACGGCGATCGTCGGCGCGACCTCGAGGAGCGTTTCAAGGGCGTACGCGTCGTGCCGAGCCCCGCGTGGGCAGTGGCCGATGCCGAGGTCGTGGTGGTGGCCGTCAAGCCCCAAGATGTTGCCGTGGCGCTCGAGCAAGCCGCGCCGAGCCTGGCACCCGAAGCGCTCGTCATCTCGATCGCGGCCGGAGTGACGATCGCCACAGTCGAAGCCGCCGTCCCCGGTCGGCCGGTCGTGCGGGCGATGCCGAACACGCCCGCGCTCGTGCGCCGCGCGGCAACTGCGGTTGCCGCGGGCCGCCACGCCACGTCGGCCCACCTCGACACGGCCGAGCGCGTGCTCGGAGCGGTCGGCGTGGTCGTGCAGGTGCCGGAGGCGCACCTCGATGCGGTCACGGGCTTGTCCGGTTCCGGGCCGGCGTACGTGTTCCTCCTCGCCGAGGCCCTTATCGAGGCGGGGGTGCTCGCCGGCCTGCCCCGACCGACGGCCGACACCCTGGTGCGCCAGACCCTGCTCGGGTCGGCCGAGCTGCTTGCCGCGGGCGACGAGAGTCCCGAGGCGCTGCGGGCCGCGGTCACCTCGCCGGGTGGCACCACCGCGGCCGGGTTGCACGCACTCGAGCAACGGGGCATGCGCGCGGCGTTGCTCGACGCGGTGCGAGCTGCCACTGAGCGCTCTCGTGAGCTGGGCGCATGAGCCGCCGACCCCGACGTAACCGTCCGCCTCGCCTCGACGAGCCGCCGCCGCGGCGCCCGGCCGAGGCGGAGGCCGAAGACGACGCGCCGGCTGGCGCCAAGCCCGCGTCGCCGAGTCGTCGCCTCGTCGCCGGGCGCGTCGCCGGCCCGCATCCGGAGCTCGGTCGAGCCGAGGTAGAGGCGATCGTGGGACGGCTCGTGTCGGGCGCGCCCGACGCTGCGCTCGGGCTGGATCTCGGGCGGGTGAGTCGCGACGAGGCGTACGGCGCGCTCGACGCGATCTGGGGTTGGAGCGCCGACTCCGCCCGTGCCGCCATCGACCCGGCGCGCACCCTCGAGGCCGCATCCGTCGCCGCGGGCCTCCTGGCCGACGCGGCGGTCCCTGGCGCCCGCATCGCGCTCGCGACCGGCCGCCCTGCTGCGCTCTTGCCCCTGTACCGGGCGATCGGTGCGGCGGCCACCGCCGCCGGCGCCGACGTGGTCGGGTGCGAGCACCAGTCGGTCGAGGGTGCGGCCGAGCAGGCGCTGTGGTGGCACGACGGCGTGGCCGTGGTCAGCGATGGGCTCTCGATCCTCGCCGACGACGGGCTGCGGGCCGGGCCAGAATGGCTCTTCGCCGTGGGGCGCCCCAAGCTGGTGATCGCCGACCACGGCTTTGCCGGGGCGGCGATCGCCGATGGTCACCAGACGATCGCGTTGGCCGACCTCGATGCACTGGCCCTCGGGGTCGCGGCCCGGCGAGGCCTCTCGGTCTGCCTGGTGCCGCTCCACGACGGCCGGTCCCCTTCGGCGTACACCGTGCTGCTGGAGTTCCTGGCACCAAAGGAGCCCGAGGACTCACGAGCCACACTCGACAACACCAGCCCCTGACGCCTACGCTCGCCCACAGAGCGGGGGAGAGGGGTGAGCCGCGTGGCTACGTCGTTTGCGACAGCGCGCTTCCTGACCGTCCAGGAAGTCGCGGACATGCTGAGGGTGTCGTCGATGACGGTGTATCGACTCATCAAGGCGGGAGACCTGCCGGCCGTGCGCGTCGGACGCTCATTCCGAGTGCTCCCCGACGACGTCGACGCCTACCTCGCCTCGCGGTACACGCAAGCCGGATAAGTGGAGAGGCGACCAGTCGCCTTTCTCTCCGACTACGGGCTGGCTGACGAGTTCGTCGGGGTCTGCAAGGCAGTGATGCTCGGGGTTGCCCCCGAGCTCCAGATCATCGACATCACGCACGAGCTCCCTCCCCACGATGTGCGGGCTGGCGCGCTCGCGCTGGTCCGGGCGGTGCAGTACCTGCCGGAGGGCACGGTGGTCCTCGCGGTGGTGGACCCGGGCGTGGCCACCGATCGGCGGCTCGTTGCAGTCGACACCGAAGCCGCCATCCTCCTCGGCCCCGACAACGGGCTCCTGGCTCCTGCGGTCGCGATGCTCGGTGGCGCGCGCCGCGTCGTCGCGCTGACGAGCGAGGACCACCGACTCCCCGCGCCTGGCCCGACCTTCGCCGGCCGCGATGTGCTGGCGCCTGCGGCCGCGTACCTCGCGACTGGCACTGCGCTCGGTGACTTCGGCGCCGACGTCGACCCGAACGGACTCGTGCCCGGGCTCGTT
The DNA here is from genome assembly GCA_031406505.1 of Acidimicrobiia bacterium. Taxonomy (GTDB): domain Bacteria; phylum Actinomycetota; class Acidimicrobiia; order IMCC26256; family PALSA-555; genus SHVJ01. Next base: position 8,925 of record JANOHN010000177.1, read on the forward strand.
GGCCTCCCCCAAGGCACCGAGGGCGGCGCCATCCAAGCCGAGGTGTGGTGGGTGGATCGATTCGGCAACTGTCAGCTCAACGTGGGCCCCGACGAGCTGGTCGAGGCCGGCGCCGGTCCCGACCGAACGATCGAGGTACACATGGGCGCCCGGGCCAAGTCGGCCCGGTGGGTGCATGCCTTCGCCGACGCCAAGCCCTCGGAGCTCGTGCTCCTCGTGGACTCCTACGGTTTGCTGGCGCTCGCGCTCGATCGGCGATCGGCCGCAGCGGAGTTCGGCCTCCAGGCCGGGTCACCGGTGACGCTCCTGCCGCCGGGCGCCCAACTCCCGGATGCGCCGATCTCGGGTCCCTGACGGGACAATGGCCGGGTGCGCGCCGGGACCAGCATCGTGATCGCCATCCTCCTGGCCCTGATCCTGCTGGCCGCGTTCGCCCAGTTCGCCTTGCACCTGGGGCCTTTCAACTCCTGACGCCGGGTAAGGGACGGTTAAAAGTTCACTCTCCGTGGTCGAATTGGCTCAAGACGCCACGAAGCGGGGCCGAAATGGGAACAGACTCCGGTACGCGGGCGTGGGTTGTGTGAATGCCGTCGGGAATCTCTCAACGGCATTCACCGGCCTCCCAGCCCGCCCCAAGGCCCACGCTCGCGGCCGGTGTCTTCTTTCCTCGCTCGCTCTCTGCGAGGCGCCGCACGGCTGACGTTGTAGGCGCCATTGCTCGACCCGTGCTCGTACCATCCCGCAGGTGAATCTCGTCGGTTTGCTGCTGTCTGCTGGTGCGCCGGAGGCTGCTGCGCTGATCGGCGCTCGTGGGGTGACCTCGTACTCATTGCTTGCTGAGCAGAGTGAGCGGCTTGCTGCGCTCTTGATTGCGAAAGGCGTCAGCGCGGGCGATCGCGTGGTGGTGATGAGTGGGAACGACGAGGTGTTTGTTGTCTCGTATCTGGCGGTCCTGCAGGTTGGGGCGGTTGCTGTGCCGTTGAATCCTTTGGCGCCTCCGGCTGAGCTGGAGCGGGAGATCTCGGCGGTCGAGCCGCGGCTTGCGCTGGCTGCTGGTGCTTCGGTGTCGATGTTGGGGGCTGCTGCGACAAAGAACGTGGTGCGCGTGGATCTCGATGCGCTTCCCGACGAACGGGCCGCGCGCGTGGAACGCGCCGACGACGACGTGGCGGTGTTGCTCTTCACCTCGGGCACCGCGGGCACACCCAAGGCGGCGATGCTCACGCACAACAACCTCGCCGCCAACATCCGCCAAGTGCTCGACCACCCTGGTCTTCGGTTGGGCCCGTCCGATGTAGCGCTCGGCGTCCTGCCGTTCTTCCACGTGTTCGGGCTCAACGTGGTGCTCGGCGTCACGCTGGCCGCGGGCGGCTCGGTCGCGTTGATCGAGGACTTCGATCCCGTGGCGACCGCCTGCGTTGTCCGCGATGAGCACGTCACGGTCGTCGCGGGCGTACCCACGATGTTCACTAGTTGGCTCGACTCGACCGTTCCGGCCGACACTTTCTCTCACGTGCGCCTCGCGGTCTCGGGTGCGGCCGAGCTCCCGGCGCGTACCGCCGACGCGTTTCGTCACCGCTTCGGCGTCGAGCTCCACCAGGGCTACGGGCTCACGGAAGCGGCGCCGATCGTCACCAGCACGGCGCTTACTGAGGGGTCCCCGAAGGCCGGTTCGATCGGCCCGCCGGTGCCGGGCGTGGAGGTTCGTCTCGTCGACGCCGATGGTGCCGACGCGTTGGCCGGCGATCCCGGTGAGCTCTGGGTCCACGGCCCCAACGTTTTCCCCGGCTACTGGAAGGACACCGAGGCCACCGAACGCGCCCTTACTCCCGATGGCTGGTTGCGCACTGGCGACGTTGCGGTGGTCGACGACTACGGCGGCCTGCGCCTCGTCGATCGGGCCAAGGACCTGATCATCGTGTCGGGCTTCAACGTGTACCCGGTGGAGGTTGAGGACGTGCTGCGCGAGCACCCCGATGTCGCTGACGCGGCGGTGGTCGGCGAGCCGAGCCCGCGCACCGGAGAGGCCGTGGTGGCATACGTGCAGCCGAAGGCGGGCGCGGCACTCGATCCGGAGTTGCTCGCGGAACAGTGCGCACACGCACTCGCGCGCTACAAGTGCCCGTCTCGCTACGAGGTGGTGACCGAGCTGCCGCGCGCGGTGTCGGGCAAGCTCATCCGCCGCGAGCTTCGCGGCTAAGCGCGGCGCCGGAGCAAGGCGGAGGCGCTCGCCAAGGAGCGAGCGTCCGCGGGACGGGTATCCCGGCCCGCAGCGAGCGAGTGCGTCATGAGGAAGCCGCCGTACAGGACGCCGATGCCGAGGGTGAGGGTGAGGGTGAATGCCTCGTCGTGACCGACGAGTCCCTGTACGAGACCCCCGCCCGAGAGCACGAGCGTTCCGAGCGCCACCAGCGCGTTCGCGCCCGCGAGCCGCGCGTTGTCGCCGGTGTGCCGATCCCTTGCGAAGCGCACCCCTGACCACAGCGCGCCCGCCAGGATCACGACCGCGCCAACCCCGCTGCCGATCGCGGCCAGCGCGCGGGGGAACGCGTCGAACACGTCCTTACCGACCGGGATCGCGGTGCCGCGGATCGGGTCGATCGGCGCGCTGAGCAGCACCCCGGTGGCGAGGCCGGAGAAGAACACGAGGAACCACCGCGCGCGACGGGCCGGCTCGGGGCCGAGGAGCAGGGCCACGCTGCCGAGCGCCAACCACGGCACCGTGAGTACCGCGCCCAGCAGGTAGAAGACCCGGAAGGTCCCGGGGTCCCAGCCATTGGAGGTGCCGAGCGCAAGCAGCGCCGAGGCGAGGGCGAACAGCCCGAGGGCCACCGCCCACGCCGAGAGGTGGGGGCTACGGCGCTGGGTCCAGCGCACGAGTGCCGACTCGGCGAACAGCGAGGCCACCGCGGTAGCCACGAACGCCAGGCCGGTCACCATCTCGACCGCGAGCGTAGGAGGTGGGGGACTTTGTGAAGAAAAGCACGAGCGGCGGTACCCTGGGCGAGGCGCCCGGGTCGGCCCGGGAGCGTGGGAGCGAGGAGCGCCGTCATCACTGAGGCTCGCCGGATTCCCGACGCGACAGTCGCCCGCCTCCCGCTCTATTACCGGGCCCTGCTCGAGGTTGCCGACCAGGACATCTCCACCGTGTCCTCGGAGCAGCTCGCGGAGCTCGCCGGGGTCAACGCGGCCAAGGTCCGCAAGGATCTCTCCTATCTCGGGACCTACGGGACCCGAGGGGTCGGGTACGTCGTGGGGGAGCTGGTCGACGAGGTCGCGGCGGAGCTCGGCCTCACCCACGATTGGCCGGTGGCCATCGTCGGGCTCGGGAACCTCGGTCACGCGCTCGCCGGCTACCGAGGCTTCGGCGCCCGCGGGTTCCGTGTGGTCGCCCTGCTCGACACCGACCCGGCGAAGGTCGGCGACCACGTTGGCGAGCTCACCATCGAGCCCCTCGACCAGCTGGACGCGATCGTCGCGGAGCGCGGGGTGGCCATCGGCGTGATTGCCGTCCCGGCCGTCGCGGCACAAGAGGTGGCCGATCGGTTGGTGGCCGCGGGCGTGGGATCGATCCTGAACTTCGCGCCGGCGGTGGTGACAGTCCCGCCCACGGTCTCGCTGCGCAAGGTCGACCTCGCGACCGAGCTCCAGATCCTCTCCTTCTACCAACAGCACCGCGTCCAGCCGTCACGGGTATGAACGAGCCAGAGCGTGCGTCCGCAGGACGAACTGGTCTTGGCGGCTACCCCGTCAACCTGTTGGTCGACGGGCGGCGATGCGTGGTGGTGGGCGGCGGGCGCATTGCCGCGCGCAAGATCGAGTCGCTGCTCGACGCGGGTGCCGTCGTCCACGTCATCGCACTCGAGGTCGTGCCCGAGATTCGAGCGTGGGTCGATGCCGGGCACGTCTCGGTCGACGAGCGCGCCTTCGAGCCTGGCGATCTCGAGGGCGCGTGGCTCGCCACCGCAGCCACGAGCGATCCCGCGGTGAACCGCTCGGTGTTCGAAGCGGGCGAGCGCCGCCGGATATGGGTGAACGCGGCCGACGATCCGGAGCACTGCTCGTTCACGCTGATGTCGGTGATCCGCCAGGGCGACCTCGTGGTCACGATCGGCACGGGCGGGCGCAGCCCGGCGCTGGCCGCCTGGCTCAAGGATCGACTCATGGCCGAGCTCGGGCCCGAGTACGCCGTCGCCTGCGACTTGCTCTCCGAGGCCCGGGAGGCGGTGCGGGCCAACGGCCAGTCCAGCGAAGACCTGGATTGGCGACAGGCGCTCGATTCCGGCATGGTGGAATTGATCCGCAACGGCCGGACGGCCGAAGCGAAGGAGCTTTTGCAGCAGTGTCTCTCGTCGTCGTCGGGCTGAACCACCGCACCGCGGCCGTCGATCTGCTCGAGCGGATGACGGTGCCGCCGGCCGGCCTTCCCAAGGCCCTGCAATCGCTTGCCGTCCGCGAGCACCTGGCCGAGGTCGTGCTGCTGTCCACGTGCAACCGCAGCGAGGTCTACGCCCGCACCACCCGCTTCCACGACGGTGTCGACGACGTGCGGCACTTCCTCGCGGAGGGCTCAGGCCTCGACGCCGACACGCTCTCCTCGCAGCTCTACACGTTCCACGATGACGCCGCGGTGGCCCACCTCTTTAATGTGGCGGCCGGCCTCGACTCGATGATCATCGGCGAGGGCGAGATCCTCGGCCAGGTGCGCGAGGCGTGGCAGGTGGCGGAGACCGAAGGCACGACCGGCCAGTTGCTCTCGCGCACGTTCCGCCACGCGATCGAGGTTGGGAAGCGAGCGCGCACCGAGACTGGCATCAGTCGCCATTCGGTGTCGATCGCGTCCGCGGCGGTCACGCTCGCGGGCGAACGGCTCGGTTCGCTCGCCGGACGGCGCGTCATCCTGCTCGGTGCCGGCGACGTTGGTGAAGGCATGGCGGTCGCGCTCTCGGGCGCGGGAGTCGGCGAGATCATCGTGGCCAACCGCAGCCCGGCTCGGGCGCGCGACCTCGCGCGCCGGTTCTCCGGGCGCGCGATCGCCATCGACGAGGTGGTGGACACGCTCGTCACGTCCGACGTGCTGCTCGCATCAACGGGCGCGCCGGGCACGCTCATCGAGCGCAGCGACATGGAAGAGGTCATGCGCCGGCGCGACGGCCGGGCGCTGCTGATCGTCGACGTGGCGGTGCCGCGTGACGTCGACCCCGGCGTCGGGCAGGTCTTCGGCGTCACGCTCCTGAGCATCGACGACCTGAAGGCGCTCGGAGAGGCGAGCCTCGACGCGCGGCGCGCCGAGGTCGGCAAGGTGCGGCTGATCATCAACGACGAGCTCGACCGGTTTCGCCTCGATCGCTCGGCGCGCGAGCTTGCGCCACTGGTCGAGCGCTTCCGGGCGCGCGCCGACGGACTCCGCCTCGACGAGATCGATCGCATGGGCTCGAAGCTCAAGGATTTGTCAAAGGAGCAGCGGGCCGCCGTCGAGCAGCTGACCCGAGGCATCGTGAACAAGCTCCTGCACGAGCCGACCGTCCGGCTCAAGGACGCGGCCGGCACCGCCCGCGGCGAGCTCTATGCCGACGCCCTCGGCGAGCTGTTCGCGCTCGACGACGAGCAGACGCCCGACTCGCAGGAGTGAGCGCTCCAAAGCGAGCGCCCGCGCCGCGGGTATCCCGCGGCGCAGCGAGCGGGGCCCGCGTAGGCGGCGGCTTGGCCGACCGCCGGAGCAGGAGCCGAAGCTTGCGAGGCGACCAATGATGCTGGCGGCCCGGCCGCCATGCGGCCAAGAGCGGACATGAGGATCGCGACGCGTGGAAGCGCGCTCGCTCGCTGGCAGGCTGAGCGCGTGGCCGAGCTCCTCGACGGCAACGCTGAGCTGGTGATCGTCGAGACGGCCGGCGACCGTCGGGCCGACACTCCGATCCACGAGATTGGTGGCATTGGAGTGTTCGTGAAGGAAGTGCAGCAAGCCGTGCTCGATGGTCGAGCCGATATTGCCGTGCACTCGGCCAAGGATCTTCCGTCGGACGCGACGCCCGGCCTGGTCATCGCGGCGGTTCCCGAACGGGCCGACCCGCGCGACGCGCTCGTGGGGTCGACGCTCGACGACCTTCCGACCGGTGCGATCGTCGGCACGGGATCGGTCCGGCGCCGCGCCCAGATCTCCGCGTTGCGCTCCGACGTCGGCTTCGCCGAGCTGCGGGGCAACATGGAGACGCGTCTCGCGAAGGCGTCGAACTTCGATGCGATCGTGGTTGCCGCGGCAGCATTCGACCGGCTCGGACTCGCCGACAGGATCACCGAGCGGCTCCCCACCTCCGTGATGCTCCCGCAGGTCGCGCAGGGCGCGCTCGCCGTTGAGTGTCGCGACGACGATGGAACCACTCGCGAGCAACTGCTCGTGATCGACGACGCGTCGGCCCATCGTGCCGTCACCGCGGAACGTGCCTTCCTCGCCGAGCTCGGTGGTGGTTGCAACTTGCCATGCGGCGCGCTCGCGCAGCGCGACGACGAGAACATCTCACTCGAAGTCATGCTCGCGGCGATCGACGGCAAGGTGGTGCTGCGAACGACCGGGCACGGGCTCGACCCGGCCCGGCTCGGGAAGGAGATGGCGCGGCGACTGCTCGATGAGCATGGAGGGCGCGCGTTGCTGGAGGACGTCGCGTGACCGTCGCGTTGGTGGGGGCCGGGCCGGGCGATCCCGGTCTGCTCACGCGCCGCGGCGCCGAGCTGCTCGCGAGCGCCGACGTGGTGGTGTTCGACCGGCTGGCGTCGCCGGCCCTGCTCGACCTCGCGTCACCCGCGGCAGAGCGCATCGACGTGGGCAAGGCCCCGGGTGCCGCCGAGAAGACCCAGGACGAGATCAACGCGCTGCTCGTGGAGCACGGGCTTACCGGCAAGCGCGTGGTGCGACTCAAGGGTGGCGATCCGTTCGTGTTCGGGCGCGGCGGCGAGGAAGCCGAGGCGCTGACCGCGGCCGGCGTGCCGTTCGAGGTCGTGCCCGGCGTGACGAGCGCGGTCGCCGCGCCCGCGTACGCCGGCATCCCGGTGACGCATCGAGGCCTGTCCACTCACGTCACGGTGGTCACGGGACACGAAGACCCCACCAAGGGTCGCACCGACGTGGACTGGGCCGCGCTCGCTGCCGCAGGCGGCACGCTCGTGATCCTGATGGGTGCCGGCCGGGTGACGGAGATCGCCCGCCGGCTGATCGAAGGTGGCCTCGCGCCCGACACGCCGGTTGCAGCCGTGCGCAACGGCACGCGGCCCGATCAGCACACGGTGCGCGCCACGCTCGCGACCATTGGCGATGTCGACGTGCGACCGCCGTCGGCGATCGTGGTCGGCGCGGTGGCCGCGCTCAGCCTCGACTGGTTCGAGACGCGCCCACTCTTTGGGCGGAGCATCGTCGTCACCCGCGCTCGTGAGCAGGCGAGCGAGTTGCGTTCCCAGCTCGAGGCCTTGGGTGCCGAGGTGCTGGAGCTCCCATCGATCGCCATCGAGCCGCTGCCGTTCGAAGTCCCGTCGTTCGATGGTTGCGGATGGGTCGTGTTCACGTCGACGAACGGCGTGGCCGCGTTCTTCGATCGCGGGCTCGCGCCGGCTGGGCGTGACGCTCGTGCACTCGCCGGAGTGCGGGTGGCAGCAATCGGACCGGGCACGGCGCGAGAGCTCGCCGAGCGCGGCATTCGCGCCGATCTCGTCCCCGAGCGTTTCGTCGCCGAAGCGCTGCTCGACGCGTTCCCTGCGCCGAGTGCGAGCGGTGAACGCGTGCTCCTTGCTCGCGCCGAGCAGGCGCGCGACGTGCTGCCCGAGGGTTTGGCGGAGCGCGGCTACGTCGTTGACGTGCTCGCGGTGTACCGCACGGTGAAAACAGACCCCGACCCGACCGCGCTCGCCCGCGTGCGGGATGGCAAGGTCGACGCGCTCACGTTCACGTCGTCGTCGACCGTCACGAACTTCTGCGACCTGGTCGGCGCACTCTCCGAGGCACAGCCGCTGGTCGTATCGATCGGTCCGGTCACGTCGAAGACGGCCAGCGAGCTGGGCCTGCGGGTCGATGCCGAGGCGACGGAACACACCATCGACGGCCTGGTGGCCACGCTGCTGGAAGCGCTCGGCCACTAGCCGCCTCCACTGGTCGCCCTCGCAGGCTCCGGCTCCCGCGGCTTCGGACGGCAAAGCCACCGAGCGCCGCCTCTACCATTGGGGCGTGCCTTTTCCTGAGCAGCGCTCGCGGCGACTGCGGCGTACGCCCGCCTTGCGCCGCCTGGTTGCCGAGGCCCGGCTCTCGGTGGACGATCTGGTGGCGCCCCTCTTCGTGAAGGAGGGCATCGACGCTCCCGAGCCGGTGGTGTCGATGCCGGGCGTCGTGCAGCACACGCAAGAAAGCCTCCGCAAAGAGGTCCGGGCGCTGGCCGACCTCGGTGTGCCTGCGGTGATTCTGTTCGGTGTCCCTGAGACCAAGGATGCGGTCGGCTCGGGCGCGAGCGACCCGGCCGGTGTGGTGCAGGTGGCGCTGCGGTCGCTGCGCGACGAGGTGGGCGATTCGCTCGTGTTGATGGCCGACGACTGCCTCGACGAGTACACCGACCACGGCCACTGCGGCGTCCTCGACGGTCACGACGGCATCGACAACGACGCCACGCTGGATCGATACGCCGAGATCGCGGTCACGCAAGCCGACGCGGGCGCTGATGTGATCGCGCCGTCGGGGATGATGGACGGCCAAGTGGGCGCGATCCGCACGGCGCTCGACACCGCCGGCCATCACGAGGTTGCGGTGCTCGCCTACTCGGCGAAGTACGCGTCGGCGCTCTACGGACCGTTCCGCGACGCCGCGGAATGCGCACCGCAGTTCGGCGACCGCCGTTCGTACCAGATGGATCCGCCAAATGCGCGTGAAGCGCTCGGCGAGACGGCACTCGACGTGGCGGAAGGTGCCGACATGGTGATGGTGAAACCGGCGCTCGCGTATCTCGATGTGATCGCAGCAGTACGGGCCGCGTTCGACGTCCCTGTCGGCGCGTTTCACGTGAGCGGCGAGTACTCGATGCTCAAGGCTGCGGCCGCCAACGGGTGGATCGATGGCGACGCGGTCGCGCTTGAGCACCTCACCGCGATCAAGCGGGCCGGTGCCGACTTCGTGCTCACGTACCTGGCGCGCGAGGTCGCCGAATATTTGGTCACGAGGTGACGCAAGCATGACGCTCCTCTGCGTCCAAATGGGGAGGGAACTATTTGGACGCCAAGGAGCGGCATGCGTCATCTCGTGACCAAATAGAACATATGTGGTTCGAGCGCGCCCAGCGGCGTATCCCTGGCGGGGTCAACTCGCCGGTGCGATCGTTCGCGTCGGTGGGTGGCGATCCGTTCTTCGTGGCGTCGGCTTCGGGCGCGACGATCACCGACACCAACGGTCGCGTGTACCTCGACTACGTGCAGTCATGGGGCGCGTCGATCCTCGGGCACGCGCACCCCAAGGTCGTGGAAGTGGTGCAACGAGCTGCGGCCGCCGGCACCTCGTACGGGGCTCCCACCCCCGGCGAGGTCGAGCTCGCCGAGGCGATCGCCGATCGGGTGGCGTCGGTCGACAAGGTGCGCTTGGTCTCGTCGGGCACGGAAGCCGCGATGACCGCGGTGCGGCTCGCACGCGGCGCCACCGGCCGTACGAAGATCCTGAAGTTCGCGGGCTGCTACCACGGGCATCTCGATTCGCTCCTCGTGGCTGCGGGCAGTGGCGTCGCCACGCTGGGATTGCCCGGCTCGGCCGGCGTCACCGAGGGGACGGTGGCTGACACCGTGGTCGTGCCGTACAACGATCCAGCTGCGCTCGACGAGGCGTTCGATCGAGCGGGGACCGACCTCGCCGCCGTGCTCGTCGAGCCGGTCGCCGCAAACATGGGACTCGTCCCGCCCGCGCCGGGGTTCCTCGACCATCTCCGTGGCCTCTGCACGCGCCACAACGCGCTCCTCGTGTTCGACGAGGTGATCACCGGGTTCCGCGTCGGGCTCGGTGGCGCGCAAGCGCGATTCGGGATCACGCCCGACCTCTCGATCTTCGGGAAGGTGATCGGTGGTGGCCTCCCGCTCGCGGCCGTCGGTGGACCCGCCGCGGTGATGGACCACCTCGCGCCGCTCGGCGACGTGTACCAAGCCGGCACGCTCTCGGGAAACCCACTCGCGACCGCAGCCGGACTCGCAGTGCTCGCGGAGCTCGACGACGACTCCTACGTCACGTTGGAGCGCACCTCGGCCCGGCTCACCGATGGCCTGCACGAAGCATTGAGCGCGGCGGGCCTCGAGGTGCAGACACCTCGGGCGTTCACGATCGGCGGGCTCTTCTTCGCGGCCACCGAGGTGCACGACTACGACGATGCCAAGAAGGCCGACAGCGAGCGCTACGCCCGCTTCTTCCACGCGATGCTCGACCGGGGCGTGTTCCTCGCGCCGAGTGCCTTCGAGGCGATGTTTCCGAGCCTTGGCCACACCGACGCCGACGTCGACCGCACGATCGAGCTCGCAGCCGAAGCCGCACACGTCATCACCCGTTCGTAAGGGCGGGGCTGAAGCGACCGGAGGGAGCGGAGGCCCTCGCAGGAGCAGCCGAGCGTCCCGAAGGGCGGCGATGGGTATCCCATCGCCGAGCGAGCGCGACCGACTAGTCGTCGGAGGCGCGTCGGCGCACGCGGTCCATGAAGAACAACGCGAATCCGATGATGAACACCATGATGGCGAACAACACGAAGGCCAGACCGCCCTGGCGTTCCCCTCCGGCGTCGAC
>JANOHN010000186.1:0-2531 GCA_031406505.1 Acidimicrobiia bacterium
TCGGTGGTGCACATCGGCCGCAAGCCGCCGGCGGTGCTCGAGACCGCGCTCGCGGAGCTGTACTCCCAGTGCGTGAAAGCGGGATGCGATGCCACTCGTCATCTCGAGATCGACCACAACGAACCGTGGTCGGAGGGCGGCCCGACGCGTCTCTCGAACCTCAACCCGGTGTGCAAGTACGACCATCGGGAGAAGCACCGTCGCAACCTGCGTCTCGTGGGTGAGGGCACCAACAAGCAGTTCGTGGCGGCAGCTGCGTGGAGTGGACCCGATCCACCGCGTCGAACGTGAGCCCACGGCGGGTGCACACTCACGATTCAGGTACCTCTCAGCCTGGCGCGCCAGACTTCAGTGATGCGCGTGCTGCTTGTCGACGACGACCGTGCAGTCCGCGAGGCGCTCGAGCGCGCGCTGCATCTCGAGGGCTACGACGTCGACACGGTCAGTGCCGGGATCCCCGCGCTCGAGCGGCAGAAGCAGCAGCCGGCCGACGCCGTTGTGCTCGACCTGCGGCTGCCCGATGTGGATGGTCTCGACGTGTGTCGCCAGCTTCGGCGGGCTGGCGACCGCACGCCGATTCTCATGCTGACCGCGCGCGACGCCGTGCACGAGCGCGTGGAGGGGCTCGACGCCGGCGCCGACGACTACGTGGTCAAGCCGTTCGCGCTCGACGAGCTCCTGGCCCGGCTCCGGGCGTTGCTGCGCAGGATTGACGACGACACTGACGTCGACGAGCACGAGGTACTGAGCTACGGGCACCTCTCACTCGACGCCGGCACCCGAGAGGTGCATTGCGGCGAGCGTCTGCTCGAGCTCACGCGCACCGAGTTCGCGCTCCTCGAGCTCTTCCTCGAGAACCCGCGCCAGGTCCTGCCGCGCGCCGTGATCTTCGAACGTGTCTGGGGATACGACTTCGGTCCGGCGTCGAACTCACTCGAGGTCTACATCGGATACCTGCGCCGGAAGACCGAGGCCGAGGGCGAGCCGCGACTGCTCCACACGGTGCGTGGCATCGGCTACGCGCTGCGCGAGCCGTGAGTCTGCGGGCGCGGCTCGTGCTGGCCGCAGTCGCGGCGGCGGCGCTGGCCGCCATCGCGGTTGCGCTGTTCGCGTACAACGCCACCGATCGCGAGCTGCGCAAGAACGTGGACGAGACGCTCGAGGACCGCGCGCAGCAGCTCACGCGACTTCGTGATCGACGCGCGGCGGGCGCCCCTGTGCGGTTGCCACCGCCCGCGCTCGGTGCCGCCGCGGGGTTCGCCCAGATCATCACCGCGGCGGGCGACATCCAGGTATCGAGCGGGGTGGGCGGGCCCTTGCCGATCACCAACGCGGCCCGCGCCGTGGCGGCCGGCGACCGTGACGCGGTGTTCTCCGAAGCCGAGATCGACGGCACCGAGATTCGAGTGCTCACCGTCTCCTGGACCCGTGGGACCGCGTTGCAGATCGCCCGGCCGCTCAATGAGGTCGATGCCGTGCTCGGCGACCTGCGTTGGCTCCTGCTCGCCGCGGCGGCCGTGGGAGTGATCGTGGCCGCCGCGCTCGCGCTGCTTGCCGCGCGCGCCACGCTGCGGCCGGTCCACCGGCTTACTGAGACGGTCGAGGACGTCACCGCGACGAAGGACCTGTCGCGGCGGGTTGACGCCGACGGGATCGGGCTCGGCGGCGACGACGAGCTCTCGCGTCTCGCCACCAGCTTCAACGCGATGCTGGCCGCGCTCGACGACTCGCTCACCGCGCAGCGTCGCCTCGTCGCCGACGCGTCACACGAGCTGCGCACACCGATCACGAGCTTGCGCACGAACATCGAGGTGCTGGCACGGGAGGGTGAGCTCGATGCGGCGGACCGCGAGCGTCTCCGCCACGACATCGACGGCCAGCTCGTGGAGCTCAGCGCACTGGTGGGTGGCGTCATCGACCTCGCGCGGGGCGACGAACCGGTCGAGCACGTGGAGCCGGTGCGCCTCGATGAGGTCGTTGCGGAGGCGGTCGAGAACGCGGAGTTCCACTGGCCTGCGGTGCGGTTCGAGACGCGGCTCGCCGCGACCGTGGTCACCGGCGTCCCCGATCGAATCGCGCTTGCGGTCACGAACCTGCTCGACAACGCGGGCAAGTGGAGCCCCGAGGGTGCGGTCGTGGAGGTTGCGGTCGAGGGACCCGAGGTTTCCGTGCGCGACCACGGTCCGGGGGTCGACCCCGCCGACATCCCGTTCGTGTTCGACCGCTTCTGGCGGGCCCCGGCGGCTCGCAGCCTCCCTGGATCGGGGCTCGGGCTGGCGATCGTGCTCCAAGTGGCCGAAGCCCACGGCGGGGAGGCTCGCGTCGAGGCCGCCGAGGGCGGCGGCGCCCGCTTCCGGGTGAGCTTCGGGCCCACCGGCTGACCCAGAAACCTGGCCACACGAGGAACGGCCGGCACCGGACAACCGCCCGAACCGAGGAACTCGCGCCAAACTCATTGGCGTGGATGACGCCGAACGGATGATCGGCGATTACGGGCTCGACTCGCCGGCCGTCCTGCGCGGGCTCGGACT
>JANOHN010000195.1:0-3300 GCA_031406505.1 Acidimicrobiia bacterium
GAAGGCGTGCGACCCGCAGCAGGTGATCAAGCTGCGGCGCAAGGTGCCGACCTCGCCGCGGACGGGCGACGACCCCACCGTGTGCGTGGTGCTGGCGAAGGGTGATGGCGAGCGCGTGATGCTCAGCCCCGCGAGCCTCACGGGGAGCGAGGTCGGTCGGATCTCGAGGCGACACCTCAAGAAGGACCGCGAGCACGTGGTGGTGGAGCTCTCACCGCGGGGTGAGATGCGATGGGCCTTCTACGGCGGTCAGGCCGGTGACGCACCCGTCGCGGTCACGCTCGACGGCAAGGTGCTCGAATCCGAACTGCGCAATGGCGACACCGAGACCGCGACCGGCAAGCTCGCTTTCGTCATTGGTGGCAAGCAGGGCCTCTCCGAGGACGAGGCGCAACAGGTGCGCGACGCGCTCGCGCAGGCGGAGCAAGAAGAGGTGATCGAGCTCGGACGTCAGGCGGCGCTGTCGCGACAAGGACGCGAGATCTTCGCGCTGACCGACCCGGTGATCCGCGAGAAGGCCGACTTCGCCGTGGGCTGCCCGTTGCCGGAGGCCGACGACACGTTCGTGCTCGGCTGCTACACGAGCCTGAACAACGAGATCTCCATCCTGCGCGTCGACCGCGCCGACCTCCAGGGCGTCATGCCCGTGACGGCCGCACACGAGATGCTGCACGCGGCCTACCAGCACCTGACGCTCAAACAGCGCGTGAAGGTCGATCAGATGCTCGCAGTGTTCCTCGTCGAGAGCCCGCAGCCGCGCATCGAGGAATCGCTCGCGCTCTACGACGAAGAGGAACGGGCCGACGAAGTGCATGCCCTCGTTGGCACCGAGATCCGGCTCTTGCCCCCGCCGTTGGAGCGCTATTACGAGCGCTACTTCAAGGATCGCTCGTCCTTGGTCACGCTCTTCGAGGGCTATCAAGTCGTGTTCGACCAGCTCGAGACCCGCTTCGCGATCCTCCAGTTCGAGCTCGCCAGCCTCGACAACCAGCTCGGCGCCGTCAGAGGGCAAGCCGACGCGGCCGCGGCCGAGTCGGACCGACTCTTCGACCAGATCACCCAGCTACGAAACGAGGGTCGCTTCGACGAGGCGAACGCGCTCGTGGATGCCCAGAACGCCGCCGCGAACCGCGCCAACTCGCTGGCCAACCAGTACAACGCCCTCGTTCGCCAATACAACGACACTGTGACCGCGCTCAACGCGGCGGCCCTCAGCCTCGGCGACCTCTACCAGCAGGTAACCCCGGTCTCGTAGGTCGCCGAACGCGTGCGAGCTGCCTCGCGTGCGCATGCGACACTGGTGGTGCCCCGCTGTCGGCGATTCCCCCACCGCCGGCGTCTGCACGATGGGCATCCGTCTCGCCCTGCTGAAGGAATCACACCGTGCTCATCGTTCGAGGTCTGGTCGTCGAGATCGGCGCGAAGACGATCGTCGATGGCGTGGATCTCCAGGTGCGCGCCGGGGAGAAGGTCGGACTGGTCGGGCGCAACGGCGCGGGCAAGACCACTCTCTTGCGGGTGCTGGGCGGCGCGCAGCAGCCCAAGGCCGGTCTGGTGCAACGCCCGGCCGAGACCGGGTACCTCGCCCAGGATCCGCGCACGGATGCGGTCGCCGACGACGTCAGCTGTCTGGCCCATGTGCTCGAAGGGCACGGGCTCTCGGCGCTCCAGGACGAGCTCGAAAAGGCCCGAATCGGGCTCGAAGCCGACCCTTCATCGGCCAACGTGAACCACTACTCCCGCCTCCAAGAGAAGTTCGAGGCTGCGGGTGGGTACAGCGCGGAGTCGGAGGTGCGGCGGCTCGCCGCCGGTGTGGGGCTCGGCGCCGATCGTCTCGACCTGCATCTCGGCGCGCTGTCGGGTGGGGAGCGGCGCCGGCTCGAGCTCGTGCGCATCCTCTTCACTGGCAGCGAGGTGCTCCTCCTCGACGAGCCCACGAACCACCTCGACGCCGACGCCCGCTCCTGGCTCCTCAAGCTCCTGCGCTCCTACCGCGGCGCGCTCGTGGTGGTGAGCCACGACCTCGACCTGCTCGACGACGCCATCACCCGCGTGATCCACATCGACCGCGAGTCCGAAGAGGGCGCCGGCAACCTCGTGGAGTACAAGGGCACGTACTCGCAGTACCTCACGGCCCGCGACCAGGACGAGCTGCGGCTCCGCAAGCTGCGGGTGCGCCAAGACGCCGAGATCGCGCGCCTCTCCACGCTCGCCAACACGATGCGCGGCCAGACCGTGAAGCGCGCCCGCCAGGCCAAGAGCCTCGACTCCCGCGTGAAGCGGATGACGAGTGAGCGGGTCGAGGCGCCGACGAAGAAGCGCAAGCTCAACCTGCGCTTCCCGGCTCCGCCGCGCAGCGCGCGCACCACGCTCACCGCCACTGGCCTGTGGAAGGCATTCGGCATGCTCGACGTGTTCTCCGACGTGAACTTCGACGTGGGGCGCGGTGAGCGCCTGCTGGTGATGGGCCTCAACGGTGCGGGGAAGACCACGCTGCTGAAGGTGCTCGCCGACCGGCTCGAGGCCGATCTCGGCGAGGTGACGCTCGGCACCAACGTGTCGCTCGGCTACTACGCGCAGGAGCACGAAGGCATCCAGGCGGGTCGCACGGTGCTCGAGCACATGCGCGACGCGGCCGGCACCGGCGACGACCAGCTCCGCAACCTGCTCGGCATGTTCGAGTTGGGCGGTGGGAAGGCGTTCCAAGACGCGGCCACGCTCTCGGGTGGTGAGAAGACGAAGCTCGCGCTCTGTCAGCTCGTCGCGGGCAAGCACAACCTGCTGCTGCTCGATGAGCCGACGAACAACCTCGACCCGATGGCCCGCACCGCCACCGGTGAGGCGCTTGCCTCGTGGCCGGGCACGATGATCGTGGTGAGCCACGACGTGGAGTTCGTGCGCTCCCTCGCACCCGACCGCGCACTGCTCATGCCGGAAGGCATCCTCGACTACTTCGACGACGAGATGCTTCCCCTCATCGAGCTGGCGTAGGCGGCGCTCGCGACCGAGCGCGACGCGGGTTACTCCGCGTCGAGGAACCGCTGCACGATCGGCTCGGGGCCGGCGAGGATCACCACCGAGCGAGTGCCACGGTTCTCACACGTTCTTCACACTCGGGTTCCGTCATGCTCGGCGGGATGCAGACAACCCGTCATCAACGAGTACATGGAGCACACCGATGCTGATCCGCCACCGAGCAATCGTCTCTCTTGCCGTCGCGACGCTCGTGGTCGTCGGCGCCGGGACGAGCGCCGGGGCCGGGTCCGACTGCGGCACGATCGACGGCCGCGGGTGCGCGCC
>JANOHN010000198.1:0-23882 GCA_031406505.1 Acidimicrobiia bacterium
CCCGGGTCTCGGTCGATCGGCGCAATCGCTTCGCATCGGGCGCCGGACCTGCCGGCCTCCCCTCCGGGCCGACCACCCGTGGGTGCCGCCAACGTCGGGTTGGGGATTCCGGCCGGAGACCACCCCGCGCACGCGGTCAGGCGGGTTTGGAACGAGGGGGTTTCACGTGAAACGTCGTTCTGGGGGGATCTTCCCTCTTTGCGATCTTTTAGCGTGTTTCACGTGGAACATCTCGGGGGGGCGCCGTGATGGTCGCCTCGCGAGCGCCGGACGTTTCACGTGGAACGCGGGGCTACCAGAGGGGGCGTTTTGTTGGGATGCCGGGTCTTCTGGGCCACTTGTTGTTGGGCTCGGCGGTTAGCTGGAGGTGAGCGATGGTGGTGCCGTTGGCTTTGAGGATCGCTGGTTTCGCGAGGTTGAGCTGCGCCAGGTGCTCAGTAGGCCAGCGGGATTCGGGGGTGGAATCGGGGGGTTCGCTGACTGCGAGGTGGCCGCCTGGTGCGAGGAAGGCGACGGCACACTCGGCGGTGACGGCGGGGGCGCCGAAACCTCGGGCGACGACGAGGGCGAACTGGCCGCGGAGCTCGGGATCCCGGGCGGCATCTTCGGCCCGGGCCGCTCTCGCGCGGAAGCGACCGCTCAGTCCGAGCGTCTGGAGCGTCTCGGCCAGGAACTCCATCCGAACCGCCCGGCTGTCGAGCATCGCCCCGGTAGAACCGGGCCAAGCCAGCGCCAGCACCAGTCCGGGGATGCCCGCACCCGTCCCCAGATCGAGGAACGGGCCGGGCGGAGGGCCGAGGAGCGCGGCAATCCGCGCGGCGTGGGCCACGTGATCCTCGACCGGCCCAGGGCCGAGGAAACCTCGGCGGCGCGCCTCTTCGAGGACGCGCAGGAGCGCCGGCGACGGGAGATCAGGCGCGGTGGATCACCACCCGGCGCCGAGGGTCTTCACCCTCGGACACCGTCTCGATCCCATCGAGCTCGGCCAGGGCGTCGTGGACCACCTTGCGATCCGACGCCGACATCGGCTCAAGCGACTGGTCCTCACCCGACTCGCGCACCTTCTCGGCCACCTCGCGGGCGAAGTTGCCGAGGGCAGCCCGGCGCTTGGCCCGATACCCGCCAACGTCCACGTTGATCCGGGCGCCCCGACCTTCGGTCTGGCGCTGGACCGCAGTGCGGACGAGCTCCTCGATGGCCTGGAGCGTGGCTCCCTTCGGGCCAAGGAGCAGCCCGACGTCATCGCCAGTCACATCGACCAGCACACCCTCGTCCACGATCGTGGCATCGACGGTCGCCCCGAGCTCGAACGCGTCGACGATGCCGCGCGTGAACTCCCCGGCCGAAGCCCGTTGCTCCTCTAGGGAAACCTCGTCGATCTCCTGGTCCATCGTGTCCTCTCCCCTCGAGCGAGCTGGGCGCTCCTCGCGCCCCTCACCGCTTCCGCTGCGTGATGTCCCGGTCCCTCGGCCTCGCCCGCCCCGTCGGCGTCGGCGACTGGCCGGACGGGCCCCGTCGACGCTCTCGCTGGTGGCCGTGGCCGGACGCGATCCCCCGCCACTGCCGCCCCGCGAGCCCCTCGACTCGCCCCGGCCCTGCTCCCGACGGCCCGATCGCCGTCGGCCCTCACCGGGCTTCTCCCGGGAGACCGGCTTGACTCGGGCTCGGATACGAGCCTCGCGGCGCCGGAGCCCCCCTCGGGGCTCCTCCAGCACCTCGTACTCGACCTCGTCGTTGTCCACACCGAGCTCGTCGAGGGCGCCGTCCAGCGCCTCTTCGACGGTTCGACCCGTCGTCTCAACCCATTCCATCGTCAGGCCTCAGCGCTTGCGCTTCTTCTTGTTCCGCCGCCGGGGCGCCGAGGAACGCGGGGCGCTCGACTCCCCACCGCTGGACCCGGAGCTTGATGGGCGTCCACTCCCGCCGTTCGTCTCCGGGGGTGGGGGGAGCGCGAACATGCCGCGCAGCCCACCCGCCCGCTCGCCGGAAGGCACCACCCGCTCAGGGGCGGGCGCGGGCTTCGCTCGAGCGATGGTGGCGCGATCGGGCTCAGGGTCCTCGGGGGCCTCAAGTACCGCGGTCGCGGTCTTCGTCCGATCGGTGCTCCTGACCTCCAGCGGCTTCCCGCCTGGTCCATGAAGGGCCGAGCCGTGGCGCCGGAAGATGACCTCCTGCTGACCGAGCCGGAACAGTGCGCTGACGAACAGGTAGAGCACCAGACCCGACGGCAATCCGATGGAGATCAGCCCAAAGAACGGCGGCATGATCTTCATGAGGGCGCCCATCTGCTTGTTCGCAGCCGGGGTGCGCTTGGCCGACTGGCGACTCTGCACCACGTACGTGACGATCACCAGGACGACCAGCAAGAAGTACGGGAACGCGTCCATGAACCCGTCGTGCTTCGCGGTCGCCGACTTCTGGAGGTCGAGTCCGAGGAAGTTCAGGTGGTGGATGAGCTTCTCGCCCTTGACGAGGCCAGTCGGCACGCCCGGCAGCTCGAGCATCCTGGCCTTGAGCTCGGTGCCGCAGGCCGGGAGATCGCCCAGGCCGAAGCCGTGGCAGAAGGCGTCGTAGAGCTTCGAGCTCTTGGGCACGTACTTGTAGGCGTCCCGGAGCACGCTGAACAGCGAGATGAAGATCGGCATCTGGACCAGCAGCGGCAAGCACCCGGCCAGCGGGTTGATCTTGTTCTCCTGGTAGAACTTCATCATCTCTTCGTTCAGCTTCTGGCGATCTTGCTTGTACTTCGCCTGAAGCTTCTTGATCTCCGGCTGCACCCGCTGCATCGCCATCATCGATCGCGTCTGCTTGGCGGTCAGGGGGTAGAGCAGGAGCATGATCACGATCGTCAGCAAGATGATCGCGATCCCGAGGTTCGGGATGACGCTGTAGAACTGCGCGAGCAACCACCCGATGGCGTCGAAGATCGGGCCGAAGACGGAATCCATGAAGGTCAGCCCTCTCTAGAGCGAACGTGCGTTCGATCGGACGGGGGGACGGGGTCGATCCCACCGGAATTCCAGGGGTTGCAGCGACCCACGCGTCGCATGGCCAACCACGTGCCCCGGGCCGCGCCGTGGATCTCGAGCGCTTCCAGGGCGTAGGCCGAGCACGAAGGGTGGAACCGGCAGCGTGGCGGCAAGCGCCGGCTGATCACTCGCCAGCCGCGAACTGGCAGCATCGCAGCCCGCGCCGGGATCGTGGCCGGCCCGCTCATCGGGGAGCAGCCGCGTCGCGCACGGCCTCGGCCACCGCGGCGCCCAGCGCCGAGAAGGGCATGGTCATCGCCGCCTTGTCGGCACCGAAGAGGTACGTGCCCGATCCGAGCTCGGCCCCCACCTCGCGGACCGCGGCTCGCAACCGGCGCCGCACCAGATTGCGCGCAACCGCGTTGCCCGAGGCCTTCCCGATCGCGTAGGCAACCCGCGGCGGGTCGCCCGCCCCGTCGGGGAGGTACCGCAGTGTGATGGGGCCCCGGCGGACTCGCCGGGCCCGCGACACGGCCGCGAACATCGCACGATCGCGAACGCGCCAGATCAGGTCGACAGACGCTTGCGGCCGCGGGCGCGCCGCGACCGGAGGACGGCTCGCCCCCCGCGACTGCTCATCCGGTTGCGGAAGCCGTGGGTCTTCTTCCGCTTGCGGTTGTTGGGCTGGAACGTGCGCTTCACGCATGGCCTCCTCGGTTCGGCGCACACCCCTCGACCGAGGTTGGGGTGGGGGTGGCGCGCCGGTTGCCTCGGAGTCTACGAGCGCCCGCGACCCCGCCGCCAACCACCCCCGCGCGGCGGAGCGGTGCGCGATCGCGCGCCAAAGCCGCGCGCGAGCGAACGTTGCGCGCGCGCCTCTTGCACGCGCACGAGCGCGGCACTACGTTCCGCCGCGAACCGCTCTATCCGGCCGTCACGCGGGTCGCTTCCTCGCCCGAGGCGTCCGCCACCGGTCGGCCAGCCCAAGGGGGAGGCTCCGGCCAACCCCGAAGTTCTCCACAACTGTGGACGTGCTTGTGGACAACCCTGACCTGGTCGCGACAGCGGCCGACGACATCGCCGAACGGATCTGGGAACAGGCCGCGCCCAAATTGCGGGCCGAGCTCGCCGACGCCACCTGGCACGCCTGGTTCCAGAGCGTCCGCCCCCTCCGCTTCCAGCACGACGTGCTGGTCCTGGGGGTGCCGAGCGCGCTCGCGGCGGAGCGGATCCGCTCCGCGTACCACCCGATGCTCGACGACGCCCTCCGCGGCGCCACCGGTCGGGACGTGGCGGTGGAGTTCCTTGTCGACACCGACGCCCGCATCGACGACTCGGTACATCCCGACAGCCCCCCGGTGGTCGCCGAGCTCCCGCTCGAGCCCGCACCCCCGGCCCCGTCCACCCCCAGCGAGTCCACCTGGGCCTCGGGCACGCTCAACCCGCGGTACACGTTCGATCAGTTCGTCATCGGCGCGTCGAACCGCTTCGCGCACGCCGCCGCGCTCTCCGTCGCGGAGGCCCCGTCCCAGGCCTACAACCCGCTCTTCATCTACGGGCCGGCTGGTCTGGGCAAGACCCACCTGCTCCAGGCGATCGGCCACCACGTCCGGAGCCTCTACCCGAAGAAGCGCGTCCGCTACGTCTCCACCGAATCGTTCATGAACGACTTCGTCGAAGCGATCCGCGAGCGCACGCGCATGCCCGTCTTCAAGCGTCGCTACCGCGAGCTCGACGTGCTCCTCATCGACGACATCCAATTCCTCGAGCGCACCCAAGAGCTTCAAGAGGAGTTCTTCCATACGTTCAACCAGCTCCACAACGAGGGGGGCCAGATCGTCATCTCGTCGGACCGCTCACCCAAGTCGATCGCCACCTTGGAAGATCGCCTCCGGACCCGGTTCGAATGGGGGCTCATCACCGACGTGCAGCCACCCGAGTTCGAGACTCGCCTCGCCATCCTCCGCAAGAAGGCCGGCTCCGAGAAGCTCGACAACATCCCCGACGAGGTGCTCGGCTTCATCGCGAGCAACGTGCGCGACAACATCCGCGAGCTCGAAGGCGCGCTCATCCGGGTCGCCGCGTACTCCAGCCTCAACCGAGCCGCGCTCTCTGAGGAGGTCGCGCGCACGGTCCTCGCCGACCTCCTGCCGGCCACCAAGCCCCGCGCGATTACCGCCGATCTCATCCTCGACGAGACGGCCAAGATGTTCGGCTTCACGGTCGACGAGCTCTGCGGCAAGAGCCGCCGCCGGCCCCTCGTGACCGCTCGCCAGATCAGCATGTACGTGATGCGCGAGGTCACCGACTTCAGCTACCCCCGCATCGCCGAAGCTTTCGGCGGCCGCGACCACACCACCGTGATGTACGCGGTCGACAAGATCCGGGGCCAGATGACTGAGCGCCACGTGACGTTTGAGCAGGTCAGCGACTTGATCGGCCGCGTCCGGCTCGGGAGCAGTGGATAACACTGTGGAGGACTGGGGACAGACCGCTACATCCGTGCATGACCTGCGCACGACTCCTACCTCGACCCCGCTCGCGGTGGAAGACGGTGGACAACCTGGGGACGCGGATATCGCCTCTCACCTGCAGAAAGGGCCCGTCATCCACACTGCACAGGCCCTACTACTGCTACACCAAAGATCTTCTCTTTAATAGCAATAGGACTGGAGAACTCGCGTGAAGTTCGTCTGCGAGCGAGACACGCTCGAAAAGGCCGTCAGCACGGCATATCGAGCAGTCGCGTCTCGAGCTGGGGCATTGCCGGTGCTCTCTGGGCTGCAGGCCAGCCTGAGTGCGGGGAGCGTGGAGTTCACGGGCTCCGATCTCGAGCTCACGATCCGGTCACGAGTCGAGGCCGAGGTGGACGGCGAGGGCAAGGCCGTGCTCGTGGCCCGGCTCCTGGTCGACACGCTGGCGAAGCTCCCGGCGGGGACTCGGGTGACGGTTGAGATCGCCGACGATCAAGCCCGGATCGACGCTGCTCGATTTCGTTCCGAGTTGCGCACGCTCGCGGCGAGCGACTTCCCGCGGTTACCCGAGGCCGAGGGCGAGGCGGTCACGGTCTCAGGCGGACCGCTGGCGGAGGGGCTGCGCCAAGTCGTGCCGGCGGCTTCTCGCGACGATGCGCGGCCGATCCTCACCGGCGTACTCGTTGCATCCACGGCTGAAGGCGTGCGCCTCGTGGCCACCGACTCGTACCGTCTCGCCGTCCGCGACCTTGCCGGCATCTCGCTCCTGCCCGAGGGCCAGAAGGTCCTGGTCGGCGCGAAGGGGCTGGGTGAGCTCCAGCGCCTGCTGGGCGACGAAGACGTTGAGGTGTTCCTCGGCGAGCGCTACGTCACGTTCCGCCTGGCCCACACGGAAGTGTCGGCCCGGCTCATCGAAGGCGACTTCCCGAACTACCAGCAGCTCATCCCGAGTGGCTATCCCAACAAGCTCACCGTCGACCGCGACTCCCTTGTCGCGGCGGTCGAGCGGGTCAGCCTCGTCGGCGGGTCCAACCGCGACTCCGCGCCGATCCGCTTGGCGATGTCGGCTGACGGCCTCGAGCTCTCGGCGACGGCCCAGGATGTCGGCCAGTCCTTCGAGCCGGTCGAGGCGAAGTACGAAGGCACCGATCTCACAGTGGCGTTCAACTCGCGGTTCTTGCTCGACGGGATCGAAGCCGCCGCGTCGTCGGAGATCACGATCGAGTCCACCGACCCCCTGAAGCCCGCGGTGCTGCGGGGCGGCGACACCGACTTTCTCTACCTGTTGATGCCCGTGCGCATCGCCTGACGGCGAATCGTGCGCGTCGCCGCGCTCTCTCTGGCCGACTTCCGCTGCTACGAGTCCGTCGACCTCGACCTCGGACCGGGCGTCACCGCGGTCGTCGGTGGTAACGGCGCAGGGAAGACCAGCCTGCTCGAGGCGATCGGCTGGGCTGCGCTTGGTCGCTCTTTCCGGGGCGTCGTCGATGCCGCCCTCGTGCGCACCGGTCGCGACCAGGCGATCGTGCGGGTGAACGTGGTCATCGACGAGGGTGATCGAGATCGGCTGGTCGAGGCGGAGGTGCGTGCCGTCGGGCGGAACCGGATCCTCCTCGACCACCACCCCGTCGCTCGGACCCGCGACCTCTCCGGCTGCCTACGGGTCACGGTGTTCGCCCCCGACGACCTGGCCCTCGTGAAAAGCGGACCAGCCGGCCGCCGAGAGTTCCTCGATGATCTGCTCGTGGCGAGCGCGCCGCGATACGCCGCGGTCCGGAGCGAGTACGACAAGGTCCTGCGCCATCGCAACGCGTTGCTCAAGGGCGGCGTGCGCGATGCCGAGGCGCGCGGCACCCTCGACGTGTTCGACGACCAGTTGGTGCGCGCCGGCGCGGAGCTCGCCACCGGCCGATTGCGCCTCGTCGAACGTCTCACGCCGGGCGTCGACGCGGCGTACCGCGCCCTCGCACCGGCCACCGCCTCGATCGGCGCGACCTACGAAGCCGAGTGGGCGGGCGAGCGCGTGCCCGACCCCGCCGACGTGCCTGACCTACTCCGAGCAGCCCTGGTCGAGCGCCGCCGGCACGAGCTCGATCGGGGGCTCACCCTGGTCGGCCCGCACCGCGACGAGTGGCGCCTGGAGGTGGCGGGCCTGCCGAGCCGCACGCACGCCTCACAGGGCGAGCAGCGCACCTTGGCGCTCGCCCTGCGCCTTGCGGGGCACCGGTTGGCCGCCGAGGTCCTGGGGGAGCCTCCGGTGCTCCTCCTCGACGACGTGTTCAGCGAGCTCGACCACGACCGCGCCGACGCGCTCGTTCAGGAGCTCCCGGCCGGCCAGACGATCGTGACGACGGCGGGCGACCTCCCCGAGTCGGTGCACCCCGAGCAACGCGTGCGCGTGGCCGACGGCAAGGTCGAGGCGGCATGAGCGCGGCTCGGCGCTCGGATCGCCGCCACGCGAAGGGGCACGACGACGACCCGGTCTCGGTCGGCGACGCGCTCGGGACGCTCGGGCGCGAGCTGGGCCTGCCCGAACCCGGCGCGGTCGCGGGGCTCACCGAGCACTGGGTCGAGGTGGTGGGCGCCGGCGTGGCGGACCACGCGCGCCTGCGGTCGTTCCGCGATGGCGTGCTGACCATCGCCGTCGACGCCGCGCCGTGGGCGACCGAGCTTCGCTACCAGGAAGACACCATTCGCCGGCGCGTCGAGGAGGTGGTGGGTGCTGTGCTCGTGCGGAGCGTGCGCATCGTCGTCGACCCGCCAACCTGATCGCGGTGCAGTGAGCGATCGAGCCATGTAGGTCTGGTACAGTGAACGGTGTCGTTTCGGGCCCCTGACCTGCACTTTTGCGGGTTCGAACCCGGTTCGGCCGGCCTTCCCCCCAGCCCATGCCGAGCCGCCGAGGTGCGCGCGTTTTGAGTCCAGCGAAGACCCCAACGAAGTCCCCGTCCCGCACCGCGAAGACGCCATCGCGGACCACAAAAGCCGCCACGAAGAGCACCACGCGCTCGCCGGCGGCCACGAAGTCGAAGTACACCGCCAAGGACATCACCGTCCTCAAGGGACTCGATCCGGTTCGCGAGCGCCCCGGCATGTACATCGGCTCCACCGGTCCGTCGGGCCTGCACCACCTCGTCTACGAAGTTGTCGACAACTCGGTCGACGAGGCGATGGCCGGCGAGGCCGACCGCATCGACGTCACGATCCTGGCCGACGGCAGCTGTCGCGTTGCTGACAACGGGCGCGGCATCCCCGTTGACCCGCATCCTGAGAACAAGCGCAAATCCGCGGCCGAGATCATCATGACCACGCTCCACGCGGGCGGGAAGTTCGGCGGCGACGGCTACAAGATCTCCGGCGGGCTCCACGGTGTCGGCGTGTCGGTCGTGAATGCGCTCTCCAGCCACTTGGAGCTCGAGATCCACCGCGACGGTGCGCGCTGGGTGCAGCAGTACGCCAAGGGCGGCGTGCCCCAAGGCCCGCTCAAGCGCGTCGGGCCGTCGAAGAAACGCGGCACCACGGTCACGTTCCGGCCCGACCCGACGATCTTCGAAGAGACCGAGTTCCGCGCCCAGACGCTCCTGGAGCGGCTCCAGGAGATGGCGTTCCTCAACAAGAACCTCGAGATCCGTTTCCGCGACGAGCGCACCACCCCCGTCCACGAGCAGGCGTTCAAGTTCGCCGGCGGCATCGTCGACTTCGTGCGGCACCTCAACGCGGCGAAGGAGCCGCTGTTCAAGCGGGTCGTCGACTTCACCGAGACCACCAAGGACTCCGAAGTCGAGATCGCGATGCAGTGGAACACCGGCTACTACGAAGGAATCCACTCATTCGCCAACAACATCGCCACGACCGAAGGCGGCATGCACGAAGAGGGCTTCAAGAAGTCGCTCACCAACGTGCTCAACCGCTACGCGAAGGGCAAGGGCCTCGTCAAGGACAAGGACGACAACTTGCTCGGCGAGGACATCCGCGAAGGGCTCACGGCGATCGTGTCGGTGAAGCTGCGCAATCCGCAGTTCGAGGGTCAGACCAAGGCGAAGCTCGGCAACACCGAGATGCGCTCACTGGTCGAGAAGGCCACGAACGACAAGCTCGCCGAGTGGCTCGAGATGCACCCCTCCGAAGGCAAGACAATCGTCGCCAAATCTCTGCAGGCGTCGCGCGCGCGCGTCGCGGCGCGCCAAGCGCGCGACCTCACGCGGCGCAAGTCGCTGCTCGAGTCGTCAGCCATGCCCGGCAAGCTCGCCGACTGCACGTCGAAGGATCCGGCGGAGTCGGAGCTGTTCATCGTCGAGGGCGACAGCGCGGGCGGCAGTGCCAAGCGCGCGCGCGACCCGCGCACGCAAGCGATCCTGCCGATCCGGGGCAAGATCCTCAACGTCGAGCGCGCGCGCCTCGATCGCATGCTCAAGAACGAGGAGATCCAGACGCTCATCCAGGCGATCGGCACCGGAATCGGCGACGACTTCGACGGCAACAAGCTCCGGTACCACAAGATCATCCTGATGGCCGACGCCGATGTTGATGGCGCGCACATCCGCACGCTGTTGCTGACGTTCTTCCACCGGCAGCTCGCCGACCTCGCCCGCTACGGCTGCATCTACATCGCGCAGCCGCCACTGTTCCGCGCCGACATCGGGAAGGAACGCACGTACCTCAAGGACGAGGCGGCGCTGCGGAAGTTCGAGGCCGAGCACAAGAACTCGAAGATCGAAGTGAACCGGTTCAAGGGCCTCGGCGAGATGGACTGGCAGGAGCTCGGCGAGACCACCATGAACGCGGCGACGCGCTCGCTGTTGCGAATCTCCGTCGAGGACGCCGCCATCGCCGACGGCGTCTTCGCTCGGCTGATGGGCGACGACGTGGAGCAACGCAAGTCGTTCATCCAGGAGAATGCCAAAGACGTCCGCTTCATCGACGCGTAGAGGAGCCGTACTGCGATGCCGGACGACGCGATCCAAGAGCAGCTCGGCGACATCGAGCTCGTCGAGATCCGCGAGGAAGTCGAGCGGTCCTTCCTCGACTACGCGATGTCAGTCATCACCGCGCGTGCACTCCCCGACGCGCGCGACGGGCTCAAGCCGGTGCACCGTCGGATCCTCTACGGCATGTACCAGCAAGGACTCCGCCCCGACCGCAAGCACCAGAAGTCGGCGCAGGCCGTCGGCGAGGTCATGGGCAAGTACCACCCGCACGCAGGTGAAGCCATCTACGACGCGCTGGCGCGCATGGCCCAAGACTTCTCGCTGCGCTACCCGCTCATCGACGGTCACGGGAACTTCGGCTCGCCCGACCCCGCCGACCGGCCGGCTGCGCAGCGGTACACGGAGGCGCGCCTCGCCGCGCTCGCGATGGAGCTGCTCGGCGAGATCGACGAGGAGACCGTCGACACCGTCTCCACCTACGACGGGCAGAACGTAGAGCCGGTTGTGCTCCCGGCGCGGTTCCCGAACCTCTTGGTAAACGGCGGTGGCGGCATCGCCGTCGGAATGGCAACGAACATCCCGCCCCACAACCTCGGTGAGATCATCGATGCTGCCGTTCACTTGATCGACAACCCCGATGCCAAGGTCACGGATCTCATGAAGATCGTGAAGGGCCCCGACTTCCCCACCGGCGCGCTCATCCTCGGCAAAGACGGCATCAAGGACATGTACACGCGCGGTCGAGGCTCCATCAAGATGCGCGCCGTTGCTGAGATCGACGAGGGCAAAAAGGGTGAGGTGCGCATTGTCGTCACCGAAGTCCCGTACCAGACCTCAGTCGAGGTGATCGGTCAGAAGATCGCCGAGCTCGTGAACGACCGCAAGATTGACGGCATCCGCGACGTGCGCAACGAGTCGGCCGGCGACACCCCGCGACTCGTGGTCGAGCTGCGACGCGACGCCAACGCCAACGTGGTGCTGAACCAGCTCTACAAGCACACACCGATGCAGACCAACTTCCCGGCGAACATGTTGGCGCTCGTCGACGGCGTCCCGATGGTGCTGAGCCTCGATCGAGCGCTCCTCGTGTACGTCGCCCACCAGATGGAAGTGGTGACGCGCCGCACCGAGTCTCGCTTGAAGAAGGCGAAGGAGCGCGAGCACATCGTCGAGGGCCTCGTGAAGGCGCTCGGGATGATCGACAAGATCATCGAGCACATCAAGAAATCGGCCGATGTCGAGGCCGCGCGGGCCGGCCTCATGAAGAAGCCGTTCGAGTTCTCGGAGATTCAGGCGCAGTTCATCCTCGACATGCCGCTCCGGCGACTCACGCAACTCGAGGGTAAGAAGCTGCGCGACGAGCTGGCCGAGATCCAGGCCACGATCAAAGAGCTCGAATCGATCCTGAAGAGCAAGGCCAAGCTCCGCAAGGTCATCAAGGACGAGCTCCTCGACCTGCGCAAGCGCTACGCCGACGACCGGCGCTCGAAGCTCACGGTCGACACCGGCGAGATCGACGTGCTCGACCTCATCCAAGACGAAGAGGTCGTCGTCGTGCTCACCAAGAAGGGCTACATCAAGTCGGTTGCGGCCGACGCGTTCCGGCGCCAGAGCCGTGGCGGGCGCGGCGTGCGGGGCAGCCGCACCAAGGACGACGACTACGTCGACAAGCTGCTCAACACCACCGCGCACTCGTACCTTTTGTTGTTCTCGAACCGCGGCAAGGTGTACCGACTCCGAGCCCACGAGATCCCGATGAAGGACCGCACCGCGCGCGGCACCGCGCTCGTGAACCTGATCACGCTGGCCCAGGACGAGAGCATCGAGGCGATCATCGACACTCGCACCTACGAAGAAGGCGCGTACCTGCTCTTCGCCACGAAGAATGGGATCGTCAAGAAGACCCGGATGACCGAGTACGACACGTCAGTTCGCAGCGGCCTCATCGCCATCAACTTGGCTCGCAACGACGAGCTCGTGCGGGTCGTGCAGACCACCGGCAAGAACGACATCGTCATGGCCACCCGCAACGGCCAGACCATCCGGTTCAGCGAGAGCGGCGTACGCGCGATGGGCCGGGCCGCGGCCGGCGTGAAGGGCATGCGACTCAAGCCGAAGGACTCGGTAGTCGGCTGCGACGTGTACCGGCGCGGCGCCGTCATGCTCTTCGTGAGCTCGAGCGGGCACGGCAAGCGCACGAAGCTCGACCTCTTCCACAAGCAGGGTCGCGGCGGCCAGGGCGTCCGGGGCATGAAGGTCACCGAGGCCCGTGGTGGCGTCGTCGGGGCCTTCACCGTCAGCGATGACGACGAGATTCTGGTGTTCTCGTCGGGGGGCAATATCATTCGCTTGCCCGTCAGTGAGATCTCGGTGCAAGGCCGAGATGCCACCGGCGTGCGGGTTGCCCGGCTGGGCGACGGCGAGAGCATCGTTGCAGTCGCCCCCGTGCTCGAGGGCGACACCGGAGAGGACTCATGAGGCTTTCGCCCGTGCCGCAGGTATCCTGCGGCGCAGGAAGCCGGGGCCCGAGCGGCCCGGCGCGCAGGGCCGAGAGCGGAAAGTAGACCCTTGTCCAGCACCCCGGAAGACCGCACCGCGTCGTCGGACGCCGATGGCGTGCGCATCGACGCGCCGCGCCCGCCCGGCGCGTCTGGTCCGGTGGTGTCGGGCCCGGGCCCGGCTGCGCCACCGCGCCGCCCGCGCCGCAGCGGTGGGGTACCTGCCGGCCCAAATCCCGCGCCGAGCGCGAACCCAGGTCCGAACCCGGGCCCGGCCACCATGGCGTCGCCGCTCCCGGCCGAACGCTTCGAGTCCGTGGTCGAGCCGGTCGAGGTAGCTCCGTTCGACGACGAGGTACCGCCGCTCCGAGCGCGGCGCCAGCGTCGGGCCCGGACGGCGCCGAGCTCGAGATCGTCCACGATGGCGCCCCGCAACGAGCGCCAGTTCCGCCAGACCGTCGTCAAGGTCGACCTCTGGTCGGTGACCAAGCTGTCACTGTGCTTCTACCTCAGCGCGATGTTCGTGACGTTGGTCGCGCTCATCGCGCTCTGGGTCATCGCCGACGCGGCCGGCATCATCGGCAGTATCGAGAAGTTCCTCGGCGAGCTCCTGTCCGCCGAGAAGGGCACCTTCCAGTTCCTGTCCGCCGAGGTGCTGCGCGGGACGATCCTGATCGGCCTCGTCGTGGTCGCGCTGCAGGTAGTGATCACGGTCGTCGCGGCGTCCTTCTACAACATCTTCTCCGAGCTCTTCGGTGGCCTCGAGATCACCGTGAAGGAAGAGGAAGCATCTCCGCGAATCTGACTTGTCGGGTCGACTCCGCAAGCTCCGTCTCCGTGCGGTATCGGAGGCAAAGCCACACGACACCGCGCGCGGTACGCTCGCCGACCGCTTTGGGGCTATAGCTCAGCCGGTTAGAGCGCATCCCTGATAAGGATGAGGTCCGTGGTTCGATTCCACGTAGCCCCACGCACGCACGCGACATCCGTCAATCGGGTACTCGCGGAAGGCATCGGTACACTCCCGCGCGTGAAGGCCTTCCGGCGCGGCGCGTTGATGATTGGACTCGCGGTCCTGGTCGGACTCGTGCTGCGGGTGCGAGGCAAAGGCGTCCCGGTCACCACCGGCGGCTGGCGGGAGCTCGAGGGCCCCGACTTCCGGTGACGAGCGTCATGCTCGCCGGGGCCGGTGTCGTCGGCGCCCGGGCGGGCCGCCAGCTCCTCGACACCGAGGGGATCGATCACGTGGTGGTCACCGATCGCTCGGCGGACCGCGCCGCCGCGCTGGCCGAAAGCCTCGGGCCGGCCGCGAGCGCGGTTGCGTGGCCCCCAACGTCGTTCGACGAGGTGCACGCAGTCGCGGTCGCGTTGCCAGGAACCGCGGCGCCCAGCGTGACGCGCGCTGCGCTGGCCGCGGGGCGGCCCGTTGCCGCGCTCGGCGATGAAGAGGCAGCGCTCGCTGCGCTGCTCGCGCTCGACGCGACCGCACGCGACGCGGGTGTCGCGGTGGTCGCCGGCTGTGCCCTCGTGCCGGGCCTGAGCGAGGTGCTCGCGCGCCACGCCGCTGACGCGCTCGACTCGGCCGACGAGGTACACGTGGCCCGCACTGGAGCCGCGGGCCCGGAATGCATCGCCGCGTTGCGCCGGCTGCGGCGCGACCGCGCGCTCGAATGGCACGACGGTGCGTGGCGATCCGACCGCCGACTCGGCCCACAGCTCGTGTGGTTCCCCGACCCGGTGGGGGCGCGCGAGTGCGAGGTTGCGGCATCCGGGGTCGCGCTCATGCGCGACGCCATACCCGGCGCGCGCCATGCATCGGTGCGCGTCGCGGAAGCGCCGCGACGCAGTGCGCGGCACGCCGTCCTCGGTCGGCAGGTTGTCGACGATGGGTGGGGGGCGACGCGGGTCGAAGTGTGGGGATGGCTTGGCCCAGCCCGCGAGGCCATCGTCTACGGGGTGATCGAACGCCCGGCGGTGGCCGCGGGCACGGTGCTCGCCGTCACCGCGGCGCGGTTGGCCGGAGGGCTGCCGGAGGTCACGTTCTCACGCGAGGCGATCGGCGCGTCGGGTCTCGGCACGCTCGTGGACCCGGCACCGTTCCTGGCCGAGCTCGCACGCCGCGGCGTGAAGGCCGCGGCGTTTGAAGGTGTCGCGGCGAGCTGATCACACGCTGTGGCGCCACGCGAGCACCCTGCGCGGCGCGCCCTTCACGCATGGTGGGTGCGGTGTCACGTTGCGGAACTGATCCGCGGCGATTTGCTCGGCCGCACGTACCGTCAGCCGATGCCGGATCGCGGGGGTGCCTTCTGGCACACGATCGTCAACGCGCTCACCGAGAGTGTGGTCGTGCGCGACCAAGACGGGAGCATCGTCTTCGTCAACTCCGCCGCGGAGCAGCTGGCGGGCCTCCGCGCGAGCGAAGTGGTTGGCGGGAAGCTGGGCGCGCGCGTTGACATTGTGTTGCGTGAAGACGGGTCGCCGTTGACCGTCGCGGAGCTCCCTGCCGCTCGGGTACTCGAGACCGGTGTGCCAGTCGTCGACGAAGTGTTCGGGATCGAGACCGTCGATGACGGCGTGCGTTGGGTCATGGTGGGCGCGACGCCTGTATCACTCGACGCCACCGACACGTCGGTCGGCGTGGTCACCACTGCGCTGGATGTGACCGACCGCGTGATCGCCGAGCGCGCGTTGCGGGCTTCGGAGGAGCGGTTTCGCTCAGCGGTCGCCGCAGTGCCTGATGGCCTGGTGTTGTATCGAGCACAGCGCAACGAGCACGGCGAGATCGTGGACCTGATCTGCGACTTCGCCAACGACGCGCTCGTGGCCAACGGCGGCATTCGCGCCGACGAGCAGCTCGGCAAGGGAATCCTCGAGCTCTTCCCCGAGTTAGAGGAGGACGGGATCTTCGAGCGCTACGCGCGGGTGGTGGAGACTGGCGTCGCTGAGTTCTCCGAAGTTCCCTGGTTCCAGTCGGATCGTGTGACCGGGTCGTTCGAGGTTCGCGTGGCCAAGTGTGGCGACGGCTGCATCCTGGTCGTCCGCGACGTCACCGAACGCCGCCGAGCCGAGACCGAGCTCGCGCGGTCGAACGAAGAGCTCGCCGAGTTCGCGGCGATTGCGGCCCACGATCTCGCCGAGCCCCTCCGGGGCTTGAGCGGCTTCGTGGGCCTCCTCGGCCGCGAGTACGGCGACAGCCTCGATGGCGAGGCGAAGCGCTGGATCGAGCACATCAGCGATGGTGCGGATCGAATGCGGCTGCTGATCGACGATCTCCTCGCGTACGCGAAGGCGGGCGGAGGTTCGGAGGCACACGGTGCTGTCGACCTCAATGAAGTTGCGATCGCGGCGAGAGACTCATTGGCTGCGATCCTGCGCGACACCGCCGCGACGCTGGAGATCCACAAGCTCCCCGTGGTCGAAGGCAACCGAAGCCAACTCGTCCAGCTCCTGCAGAACCTGCTCGCCAATGCGTTGAAGTTCGTGCCGCCCGACGCCTCGCCGCGCGTCGTGGTCGACGCCGAACGAGATGGTGAACGCTGGCGACTGCACGTGACCGACAACGGTGTGGGTGTGCCGGCGGGCGAAGAAGAGCGCGTCTTCGCTCCGTTCCACCGCGCCCACGTCGGCGACGAGCATCCGGGTTCAGGGTTGGGACTGGCGATCTGTCGCCGCGTGGCCGAGCGCCACGATGGTCGCGTCTGGGTGGAGCCGGCTCCGGGCGGGGTGGGCAGCCGATTCTGCGTGACGCTTCCCGCGGCCGAAGGCGATTGAGCTAGGTCGGGCCCTCGACTCGACGGACCCGATCGTTCCCCAGATCTCCGATCCAGACGTCGCCGGAGGCGTTCGCGGTGAGCGCCGATGGCGTGACCATGAGCGCCGCGATGGCCGGGCCGTTGTCGCCGGTCGAGCCGGATGTGCCGGTTCCCGCGAGCAGGCTCACGTTGCCCGCGGCGACGACGCGGACGCACCGCCGCCCGTTGTCCGAGATGATGACGCGCCCCGAAGAATCGATCGTCAGATCCGTGGGCCCGCTCAACGACACCGCGGTGGCTGCACCAGCGAAGGAGCACGCCGTGTTGGCGCCACCACCGGCGAACTGGCTGACGGCACCGGCCGTGACCCTGCGGATGCAGTTGCTCCCGGTGTCGGCGATGTACACGTTGCCGCTCGCGTCCACGTTGACGCCGCTCGCAGTGGTGCTGAGGATGACGGCGGTGGCCGCGCCCGAGAACGTGCACGCGCTAGCGGTGCCGGTCCCGGCGCCGGCAACTTGACTGATCGTGCCGGCGACGACCTTGCGAACGCAGCGGCGCGTCGTGTCCATGATGAAGAGGTTGCCGGACCCATCGACGTCGAGCCCGCGCGGACTGCTCAGCGAGACCGCGGTCGGTGCGCCCGAGAAGGTGCATGCGGTGGTCGCCCCGGTGCCCGCGTAGAGGCTGATGTTCCCGCCGCTCACAACGCGGATGCAGTTGTTGCCGGTGTCGGCGATGTACACGGTGCCCGCCGCGTCGACTGCCACGTCCTGCGGCAGGTTCAACGTTGCCGAGGTGGCCGCGCCGGCGAACGCGCACCCCGTGGAAGCCCCGCCGCCCGCGATCGTGGTGATGACGCCCGTCGCGGCATCGATCCTGCGGATCCGGTTGTTCGTCTGGTCGGCGATGTACACATTGCCCGCCGCATCGGCCGCCAAGCCTTGTGGGTTGTTGAGCTGCGCTGCGGTGGCCTGGCCCGTGTCACCCGAGAAGCCCGCGGATGTGCCCGCGACGAGGTTGATCGCTCTGATGCACAGGTTGCTCGCGGCCTCGTTCGAGTCCGCACTCGTCCAGCCGTGGGTTGCCTGGGTCACGTAGTAGTGCCTCGTGGTGACCGGCGAGGGAGCGTTGTTGAACGTCACCGTCGGCGCAACGGTCGTCCCGATCGTCGAGTAGCCGCTGCCCGAGGTTGTCGAGCGCCGCACGTTGAAGCCGGTCGTGAACGTGGGTGTGGCATCGGCCCAGGTCAGGTTCAGCGTGGTCGCGTTGGTCCACGAGCACGCGAGGCCGGTGGGCGTGCCGAGTGATCCCGACGTGAACCCGGGCGCTGGGGGCAGTGGCGTGGCAGTGAACTGGGCGTAGGCCAGCCCCATCATCCCGAGGACGGCCACCACCGTGATGCTGCCGCACGCCAGTGCCCATGCCCGCCGCGAGGCGCGACGCGCACGCCGACGCTGGCTATGCCGATCGCCACGGCGGGCCTTCCATTCGATCGGTGCCGCGACCCAGATCGAGCGGAGGCTAGAGATCAGCACGAACCCGACACCGACGACGAGGATCAGCATCCGTAGGGCCGAGTTGTCGAGCCAAGCGATCGCCTGGCCCACGTTCGGCAAGACTTGTGTCACCCGCCAGGCGCGCTCGTCGCGGATGCGGATGGTCCAGGTGTCCGGCGCGGCGTTGGCGTCGCCCTTGGTGTGGAACACGGGCTCGCCGTCCAGCATCTTCCGGTCGGCGATGCGGTGGACCACCGCGGGTCGTCCCTCGATCGGGGCGTTGAAGAGCAGCACGTCGCCCGGTTGGAGCGATGCCACGTCGATCGGCTCGGCGACCACCATGTCGCCGCGGCCAAAGCTCGGGGACATCGAGTCCGACAGGACCGGGGCGACGCGCCACTTTCCCGCGGCCTGACCACCAAGCACTACAACGGCGGCAAGGGTGCTCGCCACGATGATCGTGGCGAGCACCCCCGACACCAGGCGCCTGGTCATGCGACCAGCACGCCCTGTCACTCCGGAGAGCATCGGTAGCCCGGTGCTCAGACGGTGAGTACTACTGCGCCTGGCCAGCGCGTTGCGTGGCCGTGAACGCGTAGTTGATGGTTGAGCTCTTGGCTTGCAGCGTGTTCGGTGCCGCACTCGGAAGCGTGAGCGTGACGCGGAGGAAGTTGTCGGCCCCCGCCGTCAGCACCAGGTTCGAGAGCGCCAGGTTCGTGCCGATGACTGGCACGGACGCGAGCACGCTGGAGGTGGTACCGCTGCACGTGTATGTGTACGGCGGGCCGGCACCACCTTCTGTCCAGGCAACGCTGCACTTGTCGATCACCATCTGCAGGCCGTTGGTCGCATCGGTGTCGAGGAGCGAGCTCGTCGACGCGCTCGTGGTGAGCGTGATGCTTGCGAGATCGATCGAGCCGGTCTCCTTGAGGTTCACTGCCCGCTGGATCGTGTCCCCCGCGGCGATGTTGCTGGCTCCGATGCTCAGGCGATTGTTGGCCTGGCTCACGTTGATCGGCTGGAGGGTCACGGTGCCCGACGACGTCGCTTGCGACACCGATGCGGTGTCGGTGAACACGGCGAACGCGCCGATGCCCACAACTGACGCGGCCACCATGACCATCGCAACCGACAACACGAGCTTGCGGGTGAGGGCGGCCCCCGCGTTTCGTGTGGTCGTACTCCGTTTGAACACTCCCAGCTCCTTTCGAGGCCCGGCCTGATACCGGGACGAAATGGCTTTTCGGCGGTTTTCCGGGGTTCCGGCAGATGCGGGCGCGTTGTCCCGGAGATGACGCGTTCGCGTCAGCATCTCGTGGGGACCCGCAGGCGGGGATAAACACCGGCCCTCGGCGGTCACGAGGCCCTCTTGCGAAGGAGCGGGGCGGAGCTAGCGGGGGCCCTCGACGCGGCGGACGCGGTGGCTGCCGGCGTCGGCGACCCAGACGTCGCCGCTCGCGTTCGCCGTCACCGCGTTCGGTGTCGTAAGAAGCGCCGCGATTGCGGGACCGTTGTCGCCCGTCGAACCCGAGGTGCCCGTCCCGGCGAACTGGCTTACATTGCCGGCGGAGACCATGCGGAGACATCGCGGAGTCGAATCTGCGATCACGACCCGCCCCAGCGAGTCGACCGCGACGCCCGACGGCGCCGTCAGCGCCACCGCAGTGGCGGCACCGGCGAAGGAGCAGGCGCCGCTGGCCCCACCCCCGGCGACCTGGCTCACATTGCCCGCGGTCACTTTGCGAATGCAGTTGCGGCTGGTGTCGGCGATGAACACATCGCCAGCTGCGTTGAGCGCGACCGCGTTCGGCTGGCTGAGCGACACCGCGGACGCTGCTCCGGCATACGTGCAGACGGTGTTGGCGCCGCCTCCGGCGACCTGGCTCACGTTGCCCGCGGTCACCTTGCGGACGCAGTTGTTGGTCGCGTCGGTGATGAAGAGGTTGCCGCTGGCGTCGACGGCCAACCCACGTGGTGAGCCAATCGATGTCGAGACGGCAGTCCCGGCATACGTGCAGGCGGCGTTGGCACCAGTACCGGCGTACAGGCTGATCGCGCCGGCGTTCGTGACCTTGCGGACGCAGTTGTTCCCCGTGTCAGAGATGTAGATGTTGCCGCTGGTGTCGATAGCTACACCGCGCGGCTGGTTGAGCGTCGCCGAGGTGGCTGTTCCGGCGAACGCGCACCCCGTGGATGCCCCCCCGCCGGCAATCGTCGTGATGACGCCGGTTGCCGCGTCGACCTTGCGGATTCGGTTGTTCAAGGCGTCAGCGATGTAGACGTTGCCGCTCGCGTCGACGGTGACGCCAAGTGGCGTGGCGAGCTGTGCCGCGGTGGCCTGGCCGGTGTCGCCCGAGAAGCCCGTAGTTGTGCCGGCAACCAGGTTGATCGCACCGATGCAGTCGTTGCTCGCGACCTCGTTCGAGTGCGGGCTCGACCAGGTGCCTCGGGTGGCGTCCACCACGTAGTAGCGCTTCGTGGTCTGGGGCGCGGGTGGCGTATCGGTGTAGGTGATGACGGTGGCGGGCGACGTGGTGCCCACCTGCGCATAGCCGCTGCCCGAGGTGTCCGAGCGCTGCGCCGAGTACCCCGTGGCAAACGTGGGGCTGTTGTTGGCCCAGCCGAGAGCGATCGTCGTCGCGCTGGCCCACGTGCAGCTCAGCGGGCTCGAAGCTGCCAGCGAGCCCGACGTGAACCCGGGCGCGGGTGGCGTAGGCGTGCTCGTGAACTGCGCGTAGGCGAGTCCCATCATCCCGAGCACCGCCACCCCCACAAGTCCGCCGACACCAAGCGCCACGGCACGGTGCGTGGAGTGCAACTCGAGTTGGCGTTTTCGGCGCCGATCGACGCGCTCCGCGTGCCACGAGATCGGGGCCAGCGCCCAGACGGAGCGGAGGGCGCCAAACAGCATGGTTCCGACGCCTATGACGAGGATCGAGAGCCGGAGCGCCGAGTTGTCGAGCCACGCGATGGTCCGCCCCACCATCGGCAGCACATGGGTGACGCGCCACGCGCTTTCACCGTTCACCCGGATGGTCCACACGTCAGGCGCTTTGTTGGCGTCGCCCTTGGTGTTGAAGACGGGCTCACCGTTGACGACCGTGCGCGCCGAGATCCGGTGCACGACCGCCGGGCTGCCC
Source organism: Acidimicrobiia bacterium (assembly GCA_031406505.1). Lineage (GTDB taxonomy): Bacteria > Actinomycetota > Acidimicrobiia > IMCC26256 > PALSA-555 > SHVJ01. The sequence goes on from JANOHN010000198.1 coordinate 21,261, forward strand.
TCGATGGGCGCGTTGAAGAGCAGGACGTCGCCCGGCCGCAACGCCGCCTTGTCGATGGGCTCAGCCATGACGAGGTCGCCTTGATCGAAGCTCGGTGCCATCGAGCCGGAGAGCACCGGCGCGATGCGCCACTTCCCCGCGGCTTGACCGGCGAGCACGCCCACGGCCGCGAGGGTGCTCGCCACGATGATCGTGACGAGCACCCGCGACATCAGGCGAGTGACCATGTGGCCAATACGCCGTGCCGTTCCGGACAACATCAGGACCGCCCTCGTCCCGTAACTGTCCGGTTGTTACTTCGCCTGGGCCGCGCGCTGCGTGGCCGTGAAGGCGTAGTTGATTGTCGAGCTCTTCGCTTGCATCGAGTTCGGTGCAGAGCTCGGCAGGGTGAGCGTGACGCGGACGTAGTTGTCTGCGCCCCCGGTCAGGCTCAGGTTCGCCAGTGCAAGGTTGGTGCCGATAACCGGCGCCGTTGCCAGGACACTGGTTGTGGAGCCACCGCACGTGTAGGTGTACGCAGGCCCACCCGACTCGGTCCACGCGACACTGCATTTTTCGAGAACCATCTGCAGGCCGTTGGTCGTGTCGGTGTCGAGCACTGAAGTCGTGCTCGCGGTCGTGGTGAGCGTGAGGCTCGCAAGGGCGATCGAGCCGGTGTTCTTGAGGTGCACCGCCCGCTGGATGGTGTCGCCAGCAGCGATGTCGCTCGCGCCGATGCTGAGCCGGTTGTTTGCCCCGCTCACGTTGATCGGCTGAAGCGTCACCGAGCCCGACGACACGTCCTGAGACACCGATGCGGTGTCCGTGAACACCGCGAACGCGCCGATGCCCACGACGGACGCCGACACCATCACCATCGAGACCGAGAGCAAGAGCTTGCGGGTCAGGAGTGCACCCGTTCGCCTTGTAGTCGATGCCTTCATGAACACTTTTCAGCTCCTTCTCCAAGTCCGGACTCCTTGGTGGCCCGGCACAAGAGTGATGTCGACACCACGGAGCGCGGTTGGAAGGCGCGGGAGCTCGGGTTGGGCAGATGTTGGGAGGGAAGCCGACGCAACCGGGGCGCGTCTGGGAGGGTCTGGGAGATTTCGCTCAGTGCGAGCATCCGGTACCGGTGCGCCGACCGCTTCTACGCTCTTCGGGGGTTGTCGTATGGCCGCGGTACAAGCGCACGAGCGAACGACGATGATCCGGGTGCTCCTCGTGGAGGACGACCGCATGTTCGCGGAGCTCCTACGCGCAAAGCTCGAGGACCACGAGGAGATCTCGATCGTGGGTTGGGCGACGAACGGAGTGGATGCGCTCTCGTTGATCGAAGAGGCGGCCGTCGACGTCGTGGTGCTCGACTACCGACTCCCCGGCGACGACGGGATCACGGTTGCGGCTCGGATCCGTGAAGTCGCACCCGAAGCGGCGCTCGTGATGCTCACCGGTCATGGTGACGACGCGGTGCTCCGCGCCGCGGTGGGCGCTGGGTGCACCGGCTTCGTGACGAAGGATCAGGCCGTGGTTGATCTGGTGCGCGCGATCAAGGCAGTGCGCGATGGCGGCGCGGCGCTCGACGCGCGCAGCGTTGCGCGTCTCGCCATGGCACCGAACCGCGATTCGCAACGCGGCCCCGCGACGCTGACCGACCGCGAGCACGAGGTGCTGCGGATGCTGGCCGACGGCGCATCAACGCGGCGGATCGCGGAACGGCTCTTCATCAGTGTGAACACGGCGCGCAACCACGTGCAGCGCGTCATCCGCAAGCTCGACGCGCACTCACGGCTGGAGGCGGTCGCGATCGCCCGGCGCGCCGGCTTGCTCGGCGAGGCGCGCTCGTAGCGACCGCTCCACGGCCCGGTACGATCGGGTGACGCCGGGGACGTAGCTCAGTTGGCTAGAGCACCTGCTTTGCAAGCAGGGGGTCGTGGGTTCGAATCCCATCGTCTCCACTTCCGCCCGAACTTTTACCCGGCCCGCATCGCCATCACCGAGTCCCGGTCGTAGGCTTCGTTGCGTGGCGGAGGGGCGTTGATGGGCAATCGGGGGATCGGGCGTCGCGCAGTTGGCTCGCTCGGTGTGGCCGCGCTCGCGCTCACCGGCGTGCTCGCCACACCAGCCGCCGCGGCGCAGGAGCCTCCGCCCTGGTACACACCGCCGGCCGCCGGGACGTACTACGCGGGTTATCACATCTCGACGCCGTCACCGCCGCTGTTCAGCCGCCAGTTCGGGAACTTTGGACCGGTGACGCTGACGCTCGACACGAACGCCCCGTTCGATGCGTTCCAATGGGAGATTCGAGATCCCGATCCGACGATCCCCGGCGACGAGCTGTTTGCGTGGCCAGCAACGTGGTCGGGGGGAGGCATCGAGATGACCCGCGCCGACCCGTTCGAAGCCTGTCTGCAAGGTGCGACGACCTGTCAGTACTACGTGACCGCGGGCAACACCGCGAACTTCTTCTTCTTCTCGGGCACGCCACCCGAGACGTGCACGCCAGGCTCCGGTGCACCTCCCGGCCCAGGCACACTGCCCGACCCGACCGTCCCTACGACCACGGCGACCACCGCGCCGCCGGTCTGCACCCCCGCATTTCCGATTTCGTCGTTTGACGACGGCACGCTCACGCTCGCGCCG
>JANOHN010000206.1:0-1833 GCA_031406505.1 Acidimicrobiia bacterium
CGATCGCATGGCCGCGTTCACGATGCAGGGCGAAGATCTGCCCCAGGCCACCAACCGAGTCGATCTCGATCCTCACATCGTCGACGCGTGGGGCCTCCCCGCTGGGCGCGTCACGTACTCGCCCCACGCGCACGAGGTCGAGTGCTCACGACACTGGGCGCCGCGCTTCGAAGCTGTGCTGCGCGACGCCGGAGCCACGCACACGTTCTCGGCCACGTCGCCACCGCTCCCCGAGCACGCGGGACGCGGGACGCTCTCCAACCCGAGCCCGATCTCCCGCCATGTGATGGGCACCGCACGCATGGGTGCCGACCCCGCCACGAGCGTGTGCGACCCGTGGCAGCGGCTCCACGACATCGACAACGTCGTCGTGGCCGACTCGTCGGTGTTCCCCACGAGCACGGGCTACGGCCCGACGCTCACCATCGTCGCCCTGGCAATCCGCGCCTCGCGTGCGCTCGCCGGGCTCGATCCCCTTACCTCTGAGCGCCCGACGCGAATGCCATGATGAGCCGTCGTGCCCAAGGTCCTTCGTAAGCTCGTCTACGCGCTCATCGTCGCGGCGGTCGTCATCGTGTTCACCGCGGCCGGCCTCTCAGCCGGCGCGTTCGACGGCTTCCAGCGCCGCGCGTCCGACGGGCTGTTCCCATCGGCTGATACCGATGCTCGCGTGGTCGTGGTCGCGATCGACCGCAAGACGATCAAGCTCCTCAACGGACAGGTCTCCCCTACCCGCGCGATCCAAGCCGAGATCGGACGCCAGCTCAACGCCGCCGGTGCAGCCGTGGTGGTGTGGGACGTGGTCTTCGCCAGCGAGAAGCCCGAAGATCTCGACCTTGCTGCCGCGCTCGAGGAGCTGCCGGCGCCGGTGATTGGGGCGTCGTACGCGTCCAACCACAACAACCAAGACGACGACGTGCTCGACGTTGAGGTCGATCTCGGCCCCGAGGAGTACTTCGCCGACGCCGGGAACACCACCGTCGGGCACGTCAACGTCATCAATGATCCGAGCGACGGCGTGGTCCGGTCGCTCCCGCTCGTCTACGACGACGGCCGCACGTTCATCCCGGCGCTGTCATTGGCTGCCCTCCGTGCGTACATCGGCGAGACCGGCCCGATCACCCGCATCGCACCCGATGGGGTCCAGGTGGGTGATCGCTTCATTCCGACCGAGGATCGCCACGTGCTGCGGCTGAACTTCGCCTCGGGCCTCGATAGCAAGAACGAGCATGCGATCGTGTCCGCGGCGGATGTGCTCACGGGCAGCGCAAACCCCGCTCGGTTCCGCAACAAGATCGTGCTGATCGGGGCAACCGAGACACTCGCGGGCGACACGCTGCTCGCGCCGGTCGACAAGTCGAACACCTATCCGGGCGTGCTCATCCACGCCAATGCGCTGAACACGATGCTCACGAACTTCTACTTGGAGCCCGTGTCCGACACCGAGAACACGCTCACGGTCGGCCTGCTCGCGTTCATCGTGGCGCTCGCAGTGCTGTTCCTCCCCGTCTGGCTCTCGGTCATCGTGGTCATCCTGCTTACCGGTATCCCACCGTGGTTCCCCGGCGCATACCTGCTTGTTGCGTTCACCCGGTTCGACCATGGCGACATCATGAACATCGTGTTCGGGCTGGGTGGGATCGTGATCGCGTTCATCGGCGCGCTTGGATTGCGATACCTCACCGAGACGCGTCACCGACGGCGCGTCTCATCGTTGTTCGCGCAGTACGTGCCCGAAGAGGTGGCCCGTCAGCTCGAGGAGTCGGGCGCGCTCGAATCGCACATCGAGGGTGAGCGCGTCGACGTCGGCCTCTTCTTCTGCGACCTCCGCGG
>JANOHN010000214.1:0-9132 GCA_031406505.1 Acidimicrobiia bacterium
TCTTGTCGATGATGCCGAGTACGTCATCGTGTCGTTCGGAACGTCAGGGCCGTTCGTCGACTACGTCGTTGACGAGCTCCGAGCCGACGGCATCCGGGCCGGGTCCTTTCGCCCGGTGACGCTGTGGCCGTTCCCGGAGCAGGCACTTGAAGCCGCCACGTCCACGTGCAAGAAGGTGCTGGTGTTCGAGGTGAACGCTGGCCAGATGATCGATGACGTGCGGCTGAGCGTGACCGATCGCTCGAAGGTGGTCTTCATCGGCGGCGTGAGTGTTGATTACAGCGGGATGCGCCAAGGGTCCTTGCTGGATGTTGGTGCGATCCGTGAACGGGTCACGGCGCACATCGGCTGACAGTCCGGCCCTCAAGGAGCAGACATGGATATTGCATCGACATTGCGGCCGGATGTGCCGGCAACGAAGATTGGGAGCTCGTTGGCTCCGCTCCAGTTGACCCAGGATCACCCGCTCTGCGCTGGGTGTGGTCACCCGGTTGCGTTCAGGATCCTGTTCGAGGCGATTGCTGAGCTCGGCATCGAGAAGCGTGTGCTCGGAACCGTGGGGCACGGCTGCTACACGCTGATCGCTTCCATTGCCGACATCGAGTTCGTGCAATGCCTGCACGGGCGATCACCGGCAGTCGCCACCGGCATCAAGCGGGTACGGCCCGATGCGATCGTGCTCTCCTGTCAAGGAGACGGCGACATGGTCAGCGAAGGCCTCCATGAGATCCTGCACGCCGGTGGGCGAGGCGAGAAGATCACCTGCCTGATGCTCAACAACGGCGTGTTTGGTGACACCGGCGGGCAGATGACGGGGGCGACCGTCATCGGGCAGCGCACGAAGACAAGCGTGGAAGGGCGGGATCCTGCCTTGCACGGGTACCCGATCCCCGTCGCATCGTTGCTCGCGCAGCTTCCTGGGGTCGCGTACGTCGCCCGCGGTGCGGTCAACAATGCCGGGTCCATCGCCCGGACCAAGAAGATGATCAAGGCTGCGTTCGAGACCCAGATGCGCGGTGACGGCATGAGCTTCGTCGAGATCCTCACCATGTGTCCGACCGGTTGGTTCATGCCCACGGCGAGCGGTCCGAACTACCTCGAAGAGACGATTGAGCAGGACTTCCCGGTCGGGGTGCTCAAGGAACCAGCGGCGTGATGTTGGGCTGCGAGATGCAGCGCGACTCAACATCGGTCCACCACTGGTAGCAGCGAACCAGCGTCTGCCGATGACGGATGGCGTGCTCGCGGGCGTGCGGGTGCTTGACCTCGCAGGCCCGATCGCTGCCTACTGCACCAGGATCCTCACCGATCTGGGTGCGGACGTCGTCATGATCGAGCCGCCCGGCGGCGACCGGCTCCGCCACGTGCCGCCGTTCCTCGATGGCGCGGAAGCGGGGCAGGACAGCCTGCTGTTCAGCTACTACCGGGCCGGTCAGCAGGCAATCACGCTCGACCTCAGCACCGAAGCCGGCTGCGACCAGCTCGAGGCACTCGGGGCGGACGCGGATGTGGTCATCATGTCGCCGTCGGTGCGGGAGCCGTTGCCAGGATGGGAGCCCTCCTCGCAGACGCTCGCGTGGGCGCCGAACGACGCGGTGGTCTGCGCGCTGACGCCGTTCGGCTTGACTGGGCCATGCCGTGACTGGCGAGCAACATCGATGACATCGTTCGCGATGGGCGGGACCATGTCGCGTGTCGGGCCGATCGAGGGGCTGCCCATCACCGTCCCCGGCCGTCAACAATGGGACGAGGCCGGAATTCACGCCGCGCTGGCCGTGCTCGCGGCGTTGCATGCCCGACCCCACGCCGGCGGGCAGCTCGTGGACATTGCCGTGCATGAGATCGCCGTTGCGCGCGACATGGTCATCGAGCGGTATTCGGCGACGGGGATGGATCCCGCCGGACGCAAGGTCCCACTCGGCATTCCGCCCAACGGGACCTTCGAGTGCGCCGATGGGCGCTTCGAGGTGGCCGCGTTCCAGTCCCATCACTGGGACTCCTTCCTGGAGATGCTGGGCCGTCCCGAGGAGCTGAGCGAACCCGCGCTGGCCGACCCGATGATCCGCCGCGAGCTGTACGACGGTCTGCTCGAGGTGATCGATCGACTGGTCGCCCAACAACCTCGCGAGGAGCTGGTCGAGCGCGGGCAGCGGGCCGGCCTGCCGTGCTCAGTGCTGAACACGCCTACCGAGTTCGTGGCCGACGCACATCTCGCCGCTCGGGGGGCCAACGTAGCCACACCGATCTCGGGAGGCGCCACGGTGGCGATGCCGGGTCCCGGGTTTCATGCCGAGCCGCCGCTCACCGTCGAGCGGACGTCGCGCCCACCCGCGCCGGCGCGCACCACGGCTGCCTCCGGCTGGAGCGCACGCCCGGCGCGCCGCGAGCCGGGCGGCAGCCCCGCCGCCGCGGGGGGTCCACTCACTGGCTTGCGGGTCCTCACTTTCGGTGCGTTCGCCGCCGGCGCCACCGTGGGTGCGCTGCTGGGCGAGCTCGGCGCCGACGTCGTCAAGATCGAGGCGCGGAGCCGTCCCGAGGTGCTCCGCACGCCGGCGCACGCCATCGGCGCCAGCGCCACTGAACCGAGTGGCGTCACGAACACGTTGCTGTACGCCTCGTTCCACCGCACCATTCGGAACCTGTCACTCGAGATGGGTACCGAGAAGGGCCGCGCCCTGTTCCGACGCTTGGTTCCGGGTGTCGACGTCGTCATCGAGAACTTCGGTGTCGGTGTGCTCGACCGATGGGGTTGCGGATTCGACGCACTGCTCGAGCTCAACCGGGGGCTGGTGCTCACCTCCGTCTCGGGCTACGGCCGAACCGGCCCCCGCTCCTCCTATCTCGCGTATGGCCAGAACATCGCCAGCTTCACCGCCCTCACCTACGCCTGGGGCCGTTCGCACACCACCCATAGCGACTACATCTCCGGAGAGCACGGCGCGTTGGCGACGGTCGCCGCGCTGCGCCAAGCGCAGGCGACCGGCATCGGGGTCCATGTGGACGTTGCCCACACGGAGGCGTTGGCCGCGGTGATGCCCGAGCTCCTCCTCGACGCGCTCGTGAACGACCGCGATGTACCGCCGCCGCGCAACGCGGTGGGCGGGGCGTTGCTGTCGGGGGTCTATGTGGGTATCGGTCACGATGCGTGGATCGCGGTGGAGCTCGAAGCAGTGGACGACTGGAACAACGCGTGCTCGGTCGTCGGGCGCGACGATCTCGTGGTCACCGCGGCTGTCGATGCCGCGCCGAGCGAGAAGGAGCTCGATGCCGCGCTCGCCGAGTGGTGCGCAGGGTGGACGACCCACACTGCAGTCCACCTCCTGCAGCGCGCCGGCATCGCGGCCGGCGCGGTGCAGACTCCCGAGGACGTGTGGCGGGACCCACAGCTGCGCAGCCGGGGCGATATCGTCGAGCTCGACCAACCGGATCTCGGGCTTCGCTCCTATTGGGGCAACCCGTACCGGTACTCGGTGACGAAACCGGCGCCGTCGTTTGCTGGCGCGCGGCTGGGCGGGCACACCCGGGCGGTGCTCCAGGAGTGGATGGGGATGGGCGACGAAGAGATCGACTCCCTCATCGCCGCCGGCGTGATCTTTCAGTGTGACGACAATGCCAGGATCGACTGAGCGAGAGGAAGAGATGATGGGCGACCTCGACGGGTTGGGCTACCGCGACACAACGGTGGTGGTGACGGGCGGCTCCTCCGGCATGGGGGCGGCGACGGTGCAGATTCTCAGTGACCTTGGCGCGCGGGTGCACGTGGTCGACGTGAACGCGCCGAAGGTTCCGCATGCCGAGTTCTACGAGACGGATATCTCCGACCCCGCCCAGGTGTCGAAAACGGCAGCCGCGCTCCGCGACCTGGGCTCGATCGACTTCTACTTCAGCTGCGCGGGCATCGGCCACACGTTCGGTCCGATGAAGTGCATGCTCGTGAACTATGTGGGGGCCCGGCAGCTGATCGAGGAGACGCTGCCGGCCATCGTCGATGGCGCCGGGATCGCGATCATCTCGTCGCAGGCGGCCATGCTCTGGCAGATGAACCTCGCCGCGAACCGCGAGCTCCTCGCCATCAAGGACCCGGTCGAAGCCGGCGCCTACTGCGAGGCGCATCCGGAGGTGATCAAGGACGGCTACTCCGTGTCCAAGGAGATGCTGATCATCTGGGCGATGCAACAGTCGGTGCCGCTCGGGGAGGAGCGCCACATCCGGGTCAACTGCACCGCGCCGTGCCCCACCGACACGGCCTTCATGGGACCCACGATGGCCGAGCTCGGGAAGGAGTTCTTCGAGCGGTTCCCGTATCCCACCCTCGGCCGGATGGCGACGCCGGCAGAGCAGGGCTGGCCGCTCGTGCTGCTCAACAGCCCGCTGAACGCCGTCGTGTCCGGGACGGTCCTCTATACGGACCAGGGGTTCACCGGCGGGGCCATGACCGGATCGCTCGACACTTCGAAGATCATGCGGACCGACGGGGGCGCACCGGACCGGTGACGATCGACCTGGCGATCTCCCCCGACTCTCGCTGGGCCGTCGAGCCGCTCGACCTCATCGCCGAGTGCTCGGCGGCTGGGTTCGCCGCGCTCGGAGTCGCGGCCGACCGGGTCGACGGCGCGGTGGTGGACGCGTACCGAGCGAGCGGACTGCGCTGTCACGAGGTCCTCGGAGTGTTGCTGAGCGGCGACGAGGAGGCAACGATCTCGGCCGCCGAGAAGGTCGCCGCCGCCGCCGGCACGATCGGCGCAGAATGGGTGCTCACGATCTTCCGGGAGGCCCTGAACCCCGAGACGACCAAGATGATCGAGCGGTGCTCGGCGATGTTCGCCGACGTCGGCGCCGGAATGGCCGTCGAGTTCAGCCCGCTCAGCCCAGTGTCGTCCATCAACCTGGGCCTGGAGATCGTCCGCGTCGGGAACCGAGGCGCCGGCCGCGCCGGGTTGATGATCGACTCGTGGCACTTCTCGTTCGGCGACAGCACCTGGGACGATCTGGCCCGGGTTCCGCTGGACGAGATCGCGTACGTGCAGTTCGATGACGCGCTTGCACCGGAGCCGGACGGCAACCTGCGCAAGGAGACGATGCACCGACGGGCCTTGCCCGGCGAGGGCACCCTCGAACTGGAGCGATTCGCGTCGACGCTCCTGGATCGCGGTTGGGCCGGCACGGTCAGCGTGGAGGTGCTCAGCGCGGAGCTGCGCACGCTTCCGGCGCACGAGCTCGTCCAGCGGATCCACGAGACGACGGCCCCGTACTGGCGCTGATGACGACTCGTGCCGCACGCGTCGAGGACGCCGGCGCTTAGGAGAGCTGGAGGAGCGAGCTCACCGCGCCGCCATCGACGAGCACGTCAGTACCGGTGATGAACGACGCAGCATCGGAGGCCAGGAAGGCGGCCACTGCGGCGACCTCCTCGGGTTGCGCGGAGCGCCCCATCGGGCTCGCCGTGATGATCTCCGCCATGGTCGGCTGGTGCTCGGCCTCGAGCTTGCCCATGCTGGTGTCGACGATGCCCGGGGAGAGCGACACCAAGCGCGCCCCTTTGGCTCCCCAGCTCGCGGCGCGGCGGCGCACGAGCCGCATGACGCCGAGCTTCGACAGGGCGTAGCCGAAGTGCGATTCGTCAGGGTCGATGCCATTGGTGGCGAGGTCATCGAAGAACGTCGGTGACATCGGATCATCGAGGATGGCGTGGAGCTCGGGCATCGGGGGAGCCATGTGCGCGGCCATCGATGCGAAGCACACCGCGACCGAGCCCGGCGCGAGCGCGGGCTCGTAGGCGTCGAGCACGCGGGTGGTGCCGAGGAGGTTGACCTCCCAGATCTGGCGACCCGGAGCCATCGAGGGCGACAGCCCGGCCGTGAGCACCAGCGCGCCGAGCTGGCCAGTCGCGCGAGCGACGGCTTCGACCGCGGCCGGATCAGTGACGTCGCATTCGACGACTTCGATCTCGCCGACGAGCCCCGCGGCGACCGCGTCGACGGCACCTCGATCGCGGTCGGCAAGCACGAGGCGGCCGCGCGGTGCGAGCAGGGTGGCGACTGCGGCGCCCATCCCGGAACCGGCGCCGATCACGACGTTCGTGGCACTCACAGTTGCCCTCCTGGTGGTTGGCTTCTCACGGCTCTGGCCTTTCGTTCACGGCACTACGTGCCGTCCCGGCGCAACAGGAGCACACCGGACGGCGTTCCTCCCCCGGACGTTACGACGGCGGTGCGGGCACCGGCGACCTGCCGTTCCCCGGCCTCGTGGCGGAGCTGGGCGATGGCTTCGTAGAGAAAGCCGAAGCCATGGGTGCGGCCTTCGGAGAGCTGGCCGCCGTGTGGGTTGACCGGCAGCTCGCCGTCGAGCGCGATGCGCCGACCGCCGTCGAGCCAGTCCTTCGCTTCGCCGAAGTCGCAGAAGCCAAGGCCCTCGAGCCACGAGATCGCGTTGAAGGTGAAGCCGTCGTAGAGCATGGCCATGTCGACGTCGGCCGGCCGCAGGTCGGTCCGCGTCCAGAGGTGGGCCGACTGGCCGAGCACCTGGGGCTCGTGGGTGATCGTGCCCTGGTCCCACGACACCCGGTCCGTGATCTGGGTTCCCACCGCCTCGATTCGTACCGCCCGCTTCGCCAAGTCGGGCGCGACCGATGCGTCCGACACCACGACCGCGATCGATGCGTCGCACGGCACATCGCAGTCGTAGAGCCCGAAGGGGCTCGAGATCGGGCGAGCCGAGAGGTAGTCGTCCATCGTCATCGGGTCGCGATAGATCGCCGCGGGGTTCCGCGCGGCATTCGCCCGGCCGTTCAACGCGATCCATCCGAGCATCTCTCGAGGTGCGCCATAGCGGTGGAGGTAGTGGTTGGCGAACATGCCGATCCAGTTCGCGGCCGACATGGCGCCGAACGGTGCCCGCCACTCGTGGGTCGCGCCGGTGACGCGACCGCCGCCGCCGCCGCCGAGGCGGAGCGCGGCGAACGTCGATTCCCAGACGGTTCGGAAGCACAGGACGTGGCGGCACAGGCCGCTGGCGACGGCGAGGATGGCGGCGATGACGGAACCACCGGGTCCGGGTAGCTCGCCGCCGCCGTTGATCCACGTCGGCCGTAGCCGCAATGCCTCCTCGACGGCAGTGATGCCACCCTCGCTCATACCCATGCCGCCAGCGCCGGGGTAGGTGGACAGCCCGTCGATGTCGTCGAAGGTGAGCCCGGCGTCGGCAACCGCCTTCATGCACGCATCGACGGTGAGCGATAGCGGGTCGACCATCAACCGCCGCCCGATCGCCGAGCGCCCGGCGCCGGAGAGGACCGCCCGGTGCTCGAACCGCTCGCCGGTAGGAGGCGGGCGCGGAGTCAGACGCGGCGGCTCGCCCACCTTGTCGTCGGTCGAGGTCGTCCCCGTCGGCTCGAACAGCGGCAACCAGACGTCCTCGTGCTGCTCGAACCGGACGGTGACCTCTTGCCCGATGTGGACGTCGTCCGGGTCACACCCGACGACGTTCGTCGTGAGGCGGACGCTCGGGTCTTCCTCGAGCGCCACGATCGCGATCGAATACGGCACCTCGAACCCGGGGATCCATTGGTGGTGATTGACGGTAAAGCCAACGACCGTCGCGCGGCCAGACACCTCGACCGGCGCCCACTCGCGGCTCCGACACGTTGGGCACACCGGTACGGGGGGATGCACGAGCCCCTTGCACTCGGCGCAGCCCCGGATTCGCAGGCGGCCGTCGGCACCCGACGTCCAGAACCATGTGTTGGCCGGCGTGAGCTGGGGGAGCGGGCGCACCGTCGCGTGCTGGCTCGACGTCAGAAGACGCCGCGCAGGAAGCCGACGACCGGTGTCGCGGCCGGAAAGGACCCGGTGATGCCGGAGGCGAAGTAGCCGGCGTCGGAGATCATGGTGGAGCCGGTGATCGCCGACGCGGCATCGCTGCACAAGAACACGAGCGGGCCGGCCTGCTGGAGCGGCGTCGACGGCTCGATGCCGGTTTCCTGGCGGTAGTCCTCGGCGAACGTGAGCCAAGTGTCGGCGTTCGCGCGCGCCAGCGGTGTGTCGGTGGGGCCCGGGAGGATGGCGTTGATGCGGATGCCTTGCTTGAGCAGCCCGAAGGCCTCGCGGGCGACGTAGCCGTTCATCGCGAGCTTGCTCCAGGCGTAGTGGGCCTTTCCGTGCTCGTGCGCCCAGCGCGTCGCGGCGTCGAAGTCGCGGACGTCGAGGTACTCATTGACGAGCTCGAGGTTCTGCTCCCACCCGACGCCGGCCGCCGACGAGATCATGCCGATGGCCGATCCGCGGGGCAGCATGTCGCCGGCGACCATGCGATCGATGAGGTGGCGGTGGCCGAGGAAGTTGATCCGTTCGATGCCGGGCGTGCCGTCGGCAACGCCGGCGCAGCAGAACACGGCGTGCACCGGTCCGCCGCACTCGTCCACCGCCGCGTCGATGGAGTCCTTGTCGGCGAGGTCGAGCTGGATCGCCGTGACTCCGGCGAGCGTGACCTCGGCTCGGTCCATCGCGACGACGTCGGCGCCGGCGTCCTGCACGAGCTCCGCCACGGCTGCGCCCATGCCGGTCGCGCCGCCGACGACCACAACGCGCTTGCCGCGATAGCTGAACAGGTCGAACTGCGACATGTGCACTCCTTGGCGGGTCAGGCGACGACGCCGCGGACCTTGAGGTCCACCACGGTGTCCCAGTCGATGCCGAGCTCGCTGAGGATCTCGTCGCCGTGCTCGTTGAACTCCGGTGCCCGCGTCGGCTGCGCGGGGGTGCCGCCATACTGCACGGGGGCCGTGGCCAGCTGGAACGGGGTTCCGTCTGCGGTCGCGCAGTCGACGACGTAGCCGTTCGCGACGGTCTGCGGGTCGGCCGCGACCTCGAGCGTGTCCTGGGCGACCGTCCACTGCCCCGGGAAGTCGGCCAGACGCTCTCGCCACTCGGCGACCGTGCGCCCGGCGAACGCATCGGTGAGCAGCGCCGCGGCTTCGGCGGCATGCTCGCGCAGCGCCGCCATGTCGGTGAAGCGCTCGTCGGCTGCGAGCTCGGGGCGCTCGATGACGTCCGCACAGACGCTCGGCCAGTACTTCCCGGCCTGGAGGCACGCGAGCGAGACGAACGCGCCGTCCTTGGTGCGGTAGTTCGCGAC
>JANOHN010000256.1:0-6832 GCA_031406505.1 Acidimicrobiia bacterium
TCGGGGCTGAGCCGGCGTTGACCGCGCAGCGTGCAGGTGACGCCGTACTCGTTCTCGAGCCCGAAGATGCGCCGTTCCACACCACGAGCGTACCGGGCGAACCACCCGCTTCTGGTCCAGTCAGTGAGCGGGTGCTGCTAGCCGCCTGTGACCGGGAAGATCTTGAAGCAGGCCTTCTCGTCACCGACGGAACCGATGAGGTCCTGGTCGGTGATCCCCGTCGTGACATCGGTGAGCTTGGTGTTGAGGGTCAGAAGATTGGCTTCGAACAGCGCGATGTCCGCTTGGAATGCGACGCCGTTCGGGTCGGCCGCGGCAAACGTGCCGAGCGCATCCGAGAAGACCGTCTGGAGCTCGACCGTGTTCTTGGCAAACAACTTCGAGATCTTCTTACCCGCGTCGATGTCGGGGTAGATACCCTTGAGCTTCGTCTCCGCCGTCTTCAGCTTCGTGAGCAGTGCATCGCCCAGCGCCGCGACATCAGCCTGAAACGACGCATTGTCGATGATCTGGAGCGAGCTGACCTCTGTATTGAAGCCGTTGACTTCGGCGAGAACCTTGTTGTACGTGCTGCACATCGTCTTGGCGTAGGCGTCGGTTGAGACCTTTCTCGCCTTGGCCGCGACCGCAGCCCCGGCTCCTCCGCTCACGATGACGGTGCATGTCAGCACGGCCACGAGAAGCCGCATCGACCGTCTCACTTCCGCCCCCTCTCGATGTTCACGTTCGCGGTCCTTGGAATGGTCCGATCAACCGGCGAGGATGGCGTCGAGCTCGGGGCCCTTGACGCGTTCGAAGGCGCGTCGGGTGCGGGCACGATCGAGGAAGGCCACCTCGAGCGCGCTCCCCGTGAGCGGGGTTTGGTCGGCGGCGACGAGCGCGGCTGCGCCCATCTTGATCGCGGCGACCCGGTCGATCGGCGGCTTGTACTGCGCGCCGAGTGACTCCGCGACTTGCTCGGAGAGCCCACCGAGGACCGTGAACCCTTCCTCGTCCATCACGGTGCCGTCGTACAGGATGTGGAAGAGCTCGTCCTGCTCAGCGGTCTCCCCCAACTGCGCGACGAGGATCTCTACCTCGTATGGCTTCATCTCGTGGGTAAAGATCTGGCCGAGCGTCTGTGCGTAGGCATTCGCGAGGGAGCGTGCGTTCACGTCTTGACGAGCGAACGAGTAGCCCTTCACGTCGGCCTGACGAACGCCGGCGATCCGCAACATCTCGAACTCGTTGTACTTCCCCACCCCGGCGAACGCGATCCGGTCGTAGATCTCGCTGATCTTGTAGAGCGTGCGCGACGGGTTCTCGGCGACGACGACGATCGCGTCGGTTGCGCTCATGGCCACGAGGCTGCGGCCCCGAGCGATCCCCTTCCGGGCATAGTCAGCCCGGTCCTTCATCACCTGCTCGGGCGAAACGTAGAAGGGCATGGTCATAGCCCTGCGCCCTCCTCACGCCCGCCAAGCTGCGCTTCGGCCCGTGCGGCAACCTCATCATCGACCACCGGCGTGAATCCCTGGGCGTCGATCACCGCGACGGTCGGGAAGATGCGGCGCACGAGGTCGGGACCGCCGGTTGCTGCGTCCTCATCGGCCGCGGCGAACAGCGCACGAAGCGCAAGGTCGATGCAGTCGTCACGGTTGATGTCTTCCCGCCACGTGGCCTTGATCCAGTTGCGTGCGTGCACGCCACCCGAGCCGTTCGTCTGGAAGTCGGCTTCCTCGTACTTGCCGCCGGTCACGTCGTAGCTGAACACACGCCCGATCGACCGACGCTCGTCGTATCCCGCGAAGAGCGGGACAACCACGAGACCCTGCATGGCTGCCGGGAGGTTGGCGCGCACCATGCCCGCGAGCTGGTTCGCCTTCCCATCCAGAGAGAGGCCCTCACCCTCGATCTTCTCGTAGTGCTCGAGCTGCACTTGGAAGAGCTTCACGAGCTCGACGGCCGGTCCCGCAGCACCGGCGATCGCGATGCCGGAGAAGTCGTCGGCCGGGAACACCTTCTCGATACGTCGGCTTGCGATGGACATACCGGCGGTGGCGCGCCGGTCGCCCGCCATGACCACCCCTTTGTCGAACCGGATGGCGACGACGGTGGTGCCGTGCACCGTCTCGATCGCGCCCGTGCCCGCGTCAGGCGCGCCCGACCCGGACACACCGTGCGGAGCCAGGCGGCGCAGCACATCCACGAACGACGGCCCAGGATCCATTCCAGGCGCGAAGAATGGCAACGACGACTCGTTCACGAGAGGCAGGCTAGCCGGACACCCCAACAAGCCCTCGCGCACGGGCGACTGCCGCATCACGCAGCTCACGCGTGTGTTCGGCAACAACGCCGGCATCGTCGAGGTAGAGCGCGGCCGAGATGAGGCGATCCTGCTCGTCACCGAACTGAGCCAGTCCGCCATTGCAGTTGAAGCACAGGATCCCGCGCACCGCGCCGGTGGCGTGATCGTGATCGACGGGCTCGGGATTGGGACGGCTGCAGACCGGGCACACCCCGCCCTGCGCCGCGATCATCGCGTCGACTTCGTCGACACCGATGCCGTATCTACGCTTCAGGTGGTAATGGCGGCTGCCGCCATACAACCGCTTCCGCGTCTCATTGCCACGAGCGTTGTGGCAAGGCTTGCAATACGCGTGGCGCCCATCACGGGAATTGCGATTCCGCGGGAACTCTTCGAGTGGCTTGTAATGCTTGCAGTCCGGACACCGCTTCACGCAGCTGATCGTACGGACAGCATGTGACAAGCGGAGGGTGTCCGCTTTGTCTACTCACCTCCCTTTTGTACATACGACTTTACAAAATCCTCGGCGTTCGTCTCGAGGACCTCGTCAATTTCATCGAGCAGATCGTCGAGCTCGCCCTTGAGCTTCTCGCCGCGCTCGGTGGGCGCGGCGGTCTCTTCGGTCTCTTCGACGCGCTTCTCTGGGGTGGGCCGCTGGCGGCGCTGCTGCTCGGGCATGTCTCGAACGTACCCGCTCGGGCACGGTCCGCTGGACCAGTTCCCTACGAGGCCAGATGCCCAACGAGATCGGCCGGCGTCTTCGCTTGGGCGAACAGCGCTTCGCAGTGGGCCTTAGTGCCCTTGAGCGGCTCCATCATCGGGATGCGCTTCAACGGATCGCCACCGACATCGAGGATGATGCTGTCCCAGTTCGCGGCGACGACCGACTCCGGCCAACGCGCGAGGCACGTCCCGCGGAAGTAGGCACGAGTCGTGGCCGGAGGCTCGGTGGTCGCGGCAATCACCTCGGGCTCGGTGGTCAGTCGCTCGACCTTCCCCGCGCGCACCAAGCGCTCGTACAGCGAGCGGTTCGGCCGCACGTCGCTGTATTGGAGATCGAGGAGCGCGAGCTTCGGATCGTCCCACCCGAGGTTGTCGCGATCCCTATACGCGTCGAGCAACGCGAGCTTGGTGACCCAGTCGAGCTGGCCGTCGAGCAGTGCCGGATCGCGCTCGAGTGCGCTGAGCGTCGACTCCCACCGTTCGAGCACCTGCTGACCGACGATCTCGCCACCGCACATCTCGAGGCCGGTGTCGTCGGCGTACTTCTGCGCGAGGCGCAGGAACTCCCACTGGAGCTCGACCGCGGTCATGCGACCACCGTCGACGAGCTCGACCGTGGCTCGACACGTGGGGTCGTGCGACACGACACGCATCGCCGGCACCGGCCCGACGACTGAGTAGTCCTTGTCGATGAAATCGTCCTCGATCATGGCGAGCACGATCGCCGTGGTTCCGACCTTCAGGAACGTGGCAACTTCACAGAGGTTCGCGTCGCCGGCGATCACGTGCAGGCGACGGTAGAGCTGCGGATCGGCGTGCGGTTCGTCGCGCGTGTTCACGATGGGGCGCTTCAAGGTGGTCTCGAGCCCGACCTCCTCTTCGAAGAAGTCGGCCCGGGAGCTCAACTGGTAGTCGACGGCGACCGCACCGTTCTCGCAGCCGACCTTGCCGGCGCCGGTAAACACCTGTCGGGTGACGAACCACGGCAAGAGGTAGCGCACGAGATTCGCGAACGGCACCGCTCGGTCGACGAGATAGTTCTCGTGGGTTCCGTAGCTGTTGCCCTTGCCGTCAGAGTTGTTCTTGTAGACGACCACTTCCTGACCGATGTCGAGCAGCCGCGTGGCCGCGAGCATCGAGCGGGCGAGTACCCGCTCCCCCGCCTTGTCCGCCACGACGAGCTCGAGCGCATCGGAGCATTCCGGCGTCGAGTATTCGGGGTGGGCGTGGTCCACGTAGTAGCGCGCGCCGTTCGTGAGGACCGTGTTCACCAGGTGCGTCTCGATCTCCGGTGGCTGCGAGCCGTCGCGGGCGAAGCCCCGCGCGTCCCGGCCCGGCGATTCGTCCTCGAAATCCCAACCGACCTTGTGGTGCTCCACGTACCCGTTGATGAGCATCGACGATGCGAGCACTGGGTTCGCCTCACCGGCACCGCGCAACACCACGCCGTACTCGGTCTCGATGCCACACACCTTTGGGACGGCCACGGATCAATGCTACCGGCGCCTCACCTACGTCCCCGACCGTGACGCGTGAGCGAACCTGCGTTACAAGTACTGACCGGTGGTGACGCGCTCGATCTGGCGGCCGCCCTTGGCGTCTTCGCCCTCCGACATGAGCGTGCGCACATAAACGATGCGCTCACCCTTCTTGCCCGAGATCTTCGCCCAGTCGTCGGGGTTTGTGGTGTTCGGAAGGTCCTCGTGCTCGCGGTACTCCTGCTTGATCGACGCGAGGAGATCTTCGGTGCAGATGCCGCGCTCGCCGCCTTCGATCTGGCGCTTGATCGACAGCTTCTTCGAACGACGCACGATGTTCTCGATCATCGCCCCGGACGAGAAGTCGCGGAAGTAGAGCACTTCCTTGTCGCCGTTCTGGTACGTGACTTCGAGGAAGCGGTTCTCGTCGTCCTCGGCATACATGCGGTCGACGGCGGCCACGATCATCGCTTCGATCGCGGCTTCGGGACTCCCGTGCGCGCCCGCCTCTTCCTCGGAGATCGGGAGCGTGGACGTGAGGTACTGCCGGAAGATCTGTTGCGCGCTGGCTTCGTCGGGCCTTTCGATCTTGATCTTCACGTCGAGGCGACCGGGACGCAGGATCGCGGGGTCGATGAGGTCCTCGCGGTTCGACGCGCCGATCACAATCACGTTCTTGAGCGCCTCGACACCATCGATCTCCGCCAACAGCTGCGGCACGATCGTGCTCTCGATATCGGACGAGATCCCGGTGCCGCGCGTGCGGAACAGTGAGTCCATCTCGTCGAAGAACACGATGACAGGCACACCCTCTTCTGACTTCTCACGGGCCCGCTGGAAGATGAGGCGGATCTGGCGCTCGGTCTCACCCACGTATTTGTTGAGCAGCTCCGGGCCCTTGATGTTCAAGAAGTAGGAGCGTGTCGAGTCGTTGCCGGTCTTCTCCGCGACTCGCTTGGCCAACGAGTTCGCGACGGCTTTCGCGATCAACGTCTTGCCGCAACCCGGAGGGCCGTACAGCAAGATGCCCTTCGGCGGTTGGAGCTCGTGTTCGTGGAAGAGCTCCGCGTACAGGTACGGGAGCTCGACCGCGTCGCGGATCTGCTCGATCTGTTCGTCGAGGCCACCCACGTCGTCGTACGTGACGTCGGGGACCTCTTCGAGGACGAGCTCTTCGACTTCGGGACGCGGGAGCCGCTCGACCACGAGGCCCGAGCGCGTCTCCATCAGCAAGTGATCTCCGGAGCGCAGCTTCGTGCCGACAAGTGTGCCGGCCAGCTCGCACACTCGCTCTTCATCGGCGCGGCCGACGACAAGCACGCGCCGCTCGTCGTCCATCAGCTCCTTGACGATCACCACTTCGCCCGAGATCTCGAGCCCGCGCGCCAACACCACGTTCAACGATTCGTTGAGCGCGACCTCTTGACCGCGCTCGATCGACTCGAGGTCGACCTCAGGGTGCACGGCGACGCGCATCTTGCGTCCGGCGGTGAAGATGTCGACCGTCCCGTCATCGTTCGTGGCGAGGAACGTGCCGTACGCCGACGGCGGCATGGTGAGCTTCTCGACCTCTTCACGCAGCGCAGCAATGTGCTCGCGTGCCTCACGCAACGTCGCCGACAGTCGCTCGTTCTGGGAGACGGCCTGCGCGAGCTGGCCTTTGGCCTCCAGCAAGCGCTCTTCGAGGGTCCGGACCCGCTTCGGGGCGTCCTGGAGACGACGCCGCAGGACGACGACCTCTTCCTCGAGCGCCTTGAGCTGGGACTGGAGCTCACCGACCTGGCGCTCGTACTCGGCGAGGCGCCGCTCGTGCTCCGTCGCCACGTCCCACCTCCAGGTCCCGGATGGGCTGATTTCCGGGGTTCGTCGACCCTACACCGGGGATTTCGGCCTACCGTGTCATCGACCGCGTCGGCGCTCCGGCACCATTGTGTCCACATTTACCCGGCCATGGCTTGAGAAATACCCTCCGCAGGTCTACTCTTCCGCGAGCACCCCTGAGAAGGAGCACCTGCTGACCATGAAGGTCTGGATCGACCAAGACCTGTGCACCGGCGACGGCCTCTGCGAAGAGATCGCCCCCGACGTGTTCACGCTGCTCGACGACGGCCTCGCGTACGTCAAGGAAGGCGCGAAGGTCTTCAGTGAGCCGGGCGGGGCCGAGGGTCTCGCCGCAGTGCCTGCGGGCATGGAAGAAGCGGTCATCGAGTCAGCCGAAGAGTGCCCCGGAGAGTGCATCTTCATCGAAGTCGACTGACCAAGTTCACTGATCAAGGCGCCGCGTGAGCGGCGACGGAGGGGGCGAGCTATTCTGCCGCGACAGCGGCGCCGGGAATCGGCACCA
>JANOHN010000264.1:0-2217 GCA_031406505.1 Acidimicrobiia bacterium
CGGTGCCGAGGGCATCGGGCTGTGCCGCACCGAGCACATGTTCCTCGGTGACCGCCTGCCGCTCATCCAGCGGTTCATCCTCGCGGCCGACGAGCACGAGGAAGCTGAGATCCTCCACGAGCTCGGCGAGCGCCAGCGCGAAGACTTCGTTGGCATTCTCAAGGCGATGGACGGGCTGCCGGTCACCGTGCGTCTGCTCGACCCCCCGCTGCACGAGTTCCTGCCCGATGTCGAAGAGCTCGTCGTGCGAGACGCACGCGGTGAGCTCGACGAAGAGGGTCGGCGTCTGCTGCACGCGGCCCAGCAGCTCCGGGAGTCGAACCCGATGCTCGGCACGCGTGGTGTGCGCCTCGGCGTGCTCAAGCCGGGGCTGTATCGCGCGCAGGTGCGCGCGCTGCTCGTGGCTGCGGGCGAGTGCAAGCTTGCGGGTGGCGACCCGAAGGTCGAGATCATGATCCCGCTGTCGGTGTCGGGCCCAGAGCTGGCACTCGCGGTGCGATGGGTGCGCGAGGTGGCCGAGGAGCTCGCGGGCGAGACGTGGGGTGCGGCGGGTGTGTCGTACCTGGTCGGAACGATGGTGGAGACGCCGCGAGCTGCGATGGTGGCCGATGAGATCGCGCACGACGCCGAGTTCTTCTCGTTCGGCACGAACGACCTCACCCAGATGATGTTCGGCTTCTCACGCGACGACGTCGAGGGTCGGTTCATGCCGAAGTACCTCGAGCTGGGCTTGCTCGACGCAAACCCGTTCGAGACGCTCGACCAGGCCGCGGTCGGCAAGATGATGCGCATCGCCGTCGAGCTCGGGCGTAAGACGCGTCCCGATCTCAAGCTCGGCATCTGCGGCGAGCACGGCGGCGATCCCGCGTCGGTCGTGTTCTGCCACGAGCTCGGGCTCGACTACGTGTCGTGCTCCCCGTATCGCGTGCCGATCGCGCGCCTGGCCGCCGCTCACGCCGCGCTCGACGCGTCCGGACCCGGCGCGACTGCCTAGTCGACGACTGGCGTTCGCGCCGCGAACATACGGCGGGGCGTGATGCGCGCGTATGGCGAGTCGGGGCCCCACTCGTTCCACTCTTCGCCGTAGACCTCCACGAGATAGTTGCGGAAGCCGACCTGGCCTGCTCCCGCCGTGTTGATCTCCTCGGCCAGGCCGTGGACGATCACCGCCAGCTCCTCGCCGCGCACGTGCGCCGCGCTGACGTGCTGACGCGCTCGGACGTGGCGGAACCTGACGGAGTCGGCCGCCGACCCGAAGTAGAAGTGGCCGCGGTAGAAGAGGCCGTCGACCGGACCGACCAGCGGGCGCCCGTCGGCCGTGACGGTGGCGAGGCTCAGGATCTGCACCCCGGGCAGGAGCTCGACCACGCCGGCGGCGTCGAAGCGGCGCTCGTCCTGGAAGATCGACCGGAGGTGCGCCCCGGCGGCTCGGTAGCTGCTGTCGAGGAGCTGCTGGAGCTGGGCGAGGTCGGCGGCGGTCTCGTGCACAGCCCTGAAACTGTCACACCTCGCCGTTAGCCTCGACCCATGAACCAGAGGACTGCCCTCAGCACCGTTGCCGTCGTCCAGCAGGCCCACCCGGGCTCGCATGCGTTTGTCGGCGGTGGCCTGCGCACCCGGGAGGAGCGGGAGGTCGAGTTGGTGGCCACGCTCGCACCCGGGGCCACCCGTCCGATCGGTGCGGGGGAGCGAGCCCGTGGCGAAGCGCCCGATCCGTACCGCCTCTGCTTCGAGCGCGACCTCGACCGGGTGAAGCACTCCCGTCCTTGGCGGCGGCTCGCCGGAAAGTGCCAGGTGTTCATCGCGCCGGCCGACGACCACTTGCGCACGCGCCTCACGCACGCCGTCGAGGTGGCGCAGGTAGCCGTGGGGATCGCCCGCGCGGCCAACCTCTGCCTGCCCCTCACGGAGGCGATCGCGCTCGCCCACGACTGTGGGCACGGCCCGGCCGGCCATGCTTCCGAGGGCGCGTTCTCGCCGTACCTGCCGGGGACCGGGTACGACCACGCCGTCTACGGTGCCGACGTCACGTTGGCCGAGCTCAACCTGTGCAGCCAGACGCTCGACGGCGTGCGCAACCACTCGTGGCGTCGCCCCGCACCGGCCACGCCCGAGGGCGAGGTGGTGGCGTGGGCCGACCGCATCGCGTACGTCTGCCACGACTTCGACGACGCGGTGCGAGCCGGGATCTTGGAGCCGGAGGATCTCCCCACTGAG
>JANOHN010000275.1:0-6633 GCA_031406505.1 Acidimicrobiia bacterium
GCGAGGGCTCCGGCCTCGAATGGTCCCGGGCCGGAGCGGAACGCCTGACGGCCGAGGTCGGGATCGTCGATGACGACCGTCAGCGACCGGAGTCCCAACGTGTGGACGAGCCGGTCGAGCGTGGCGTGGAGTGAGCCCAGGCCAGGGCTCGCGGGCTCTTCGATCGGGAGGGCGATGCCGCGCGTCGGGGGCTCGGGCGGCCTCGGATCCGCGTCGTCGATCGCCCGCAGCTCAGCACCGGGCTCACCAACCGTCACCGCGTCTCCTGGGTTGTGTTCAGGCGCGCACCCTACCGGCGCGTCGGAGCGAATGCTCCCGGGGTCGCGAGGGGTCGCGCAAGTACGATGCATGCACGGGCAAACCACCGCGCGCCCACCCCTCGTGATCCGTGAACAGCTCGAAGCCGCGCTTCGCGTCGCACTCACCGAGGTCGGCTGCTCCGAGCCGGCCGGTGGAGTCGCGCTCGAGCCCCCGAAGCACCGGGACCACGGCGACTGGAGCACCAACGTCGCGCTCCAGGTAGGCGGCAAGGGCGAGGGGCGAGTCATCGCCGCGAAGCTCGTCGACTGGTTCGAGGCCAAACGGCCTGCGCACGTCGAGCGAGTCGAAGTTGCGGGACCCGGCTTCCTCAACTTCCACCTCGCGCCCACGTGGCTGCACGACGTGTTGCGCGCAGTCGTGGCGGAGGGCGAGGCGTACGGGTCCGGCCGCGCGCTCGCAGACCGCAGGATCAATCTCGAGTTCGTGTCGGCCAACCCGACGGGTCCGCTGCACGCAGGTGGCGGGCGCTGGGTGGCGGTAGGTGACGCGCTCGCCAACCTCTTGGCCGCGCAGGGTGCGGAGGTCCATCGCGAGTACTACCTGAACGACGCCGGGAACCAGCTCGACACGTTCGGGGCGTCACTCTTCGCGCGTTACGAGGGTCGCGAGCCTCCCGAAGACGGGTACCAGGGTGAGTACCTCGTGGACATGGCCGCACGGCTGCGGGCAGAGCTCGGTGACGGTGTCAGCGAAGAGCAGGCGCGGGAGTGGGGTTACCACGACGTGGTCGCGCAGCTCGAGCGAGACCTCGGGCGCATCGGTGTGCACTTCGACACGTGGTTCTCGGAGCGGACGCTCCACGAGCGCGGCGAGGTCGAGAAGGTGCTCGATGACGTGCGAGCCACCGGACACGTGTACGAGAACGACGGCGCACTCTGGCTGCGCACCACTGACTTCGGCGACCAACGCGACCGCGTCCTCGTGAAGTCCGACGGCGTCACCACCTATCTGTGCAACGACCTCGCATACCACCGCGACAAGTTCGCTCGTGGGTCGGAGCACCTGATCGACATCTGGGGCGCCGATCACCACGGGCAGGTCAAGTCGCTCCAATCCGGGCTCGAGGCGCTCGGGTTCCCGGCCGGTGAGCCCGAGGTTGTGCTCGGGCAGTTCGTGAATGTCGTGCGCGGCGGGGAAGTGGTGCGGATGTCGAAGCGCGCGGGTGCGATCGTCACGCTCGCCGACATCCTCGACGAGGTCGACCCCGACGTGTGCCGTCTGACGTTCCTCCTCCAGAGCATCGACACCGCGCAGACGTTCGACCTCGACGTGGTGACGAAGCAATCGATGGACAACCCCGTGTACTACGTGCAGTACGCCCACGCTCGAGCGGTGTCGATCGGCCGCATCGCGCAGGAGCGAGGTGTTGCGCGCCTGGGGATCCTCGACGTGAACCTCGGGCCGCTCACGCACGAGCGCGAGCTCGATCTCCTTCGAGCGCTCGCCACCTATCCCGACGACGTGGCCGAGGCGTCGGAGCTGCGGGCGCCGCATCGCGTCGCTACGTGGGTGCGCGACTTTGCGTCGCGGTTCCACGGCTTCTACCGCGACTGCCGTGTCATCAGTGACGACGTGGCCCTGACCCAGGCGCGCCTGTGGCTTGCGGAAGCGAGCCGGATCGGGCTCGCCAACGCGCTCGCGCTGCTCGGCGTGGGGGCGCCCGACGTGATGGCGCGCCTCGACGAGGACGATGCCGAGGAAGCAGTCGACCAATCGTGATTCCTGAGACACCATTCGACGCGTCGCTCGTGGCGCCCGGCATTCTCTCGGCCGACCTCGAAGCGCTCGCCGACGAGTTCGGCACCCCGCTCTTCGTCTACGACGAGGACGAGCTCCGGCGGCGCTGTCAGGACTACGTCTCGTCCATCGGTGTCGACGCGGTCACGTACGCGGCCAAGTCGTTCCTCTGCACCGCGATGGTTCATCTGGTCGACGAAGAGGGTCTGCGACTCGATGTGGCCACCGGCGGCGAGCTGCACGTAGCGCGCAACGCCGGCTTTCCCGGCGAGCGCATCGTCTTCCACGGCAACAACAAGTCCGACGCCGAGGTGCGTGCTGGCCTCGATGCTGGAGTCGGTCGGATCGTCGTGGACTCGTTCGACGAGATCGCTCGCCTCGAAGCCGCGGTCGCGGTGCGTTCGCCTGCCGAGCCGCCGAACGTTTTGGTGCGGGTGACGCCGGGCGTCGAGGCGCACACCCATGAGTTCATCGAGACCGGCACCGAGCGCTCGAAGTTCGGGTTCACGGTCAGCGAGGGTGTCGCGCTTGGCGCGGTGCGGCGCGTCGTCGAGGGCGGCGTGCTGCGCTTCGGGGGCCTGCACAGCCATATCGGCTCGCAGATCGAGCGACTCGATGCGTACGGGCGCGCGGTGGAGATCCTGGCGACGCTGGCGAACCAGGTTGGCGAGACGACCGGGGCGTCCATCGAGGAGCTCAACCTCGGCGGTGGGTTGGCCGCGCGGTACCTCACCGAGGATCCAGACGTGTCGGTGTCGGCATACGCCAGCGCGCTCCGCGCGGCCATCGATGCGCATTGGCATGGCGAGCATCCACGCCTCGTCGTCGAGCCCGGTCGTTCGATCGCGGCGCCGGCCGCGGTCACGCTGTACCGCGTCGGTACCGTCAAGGAGATCCCTGGCATCGGCACATACGTGGCCGTCGACGGTGGGATGAGCGACAACCCGCGACCTGTGCTCTACGGCGCTGGGTACGAGGCATTCCTGCCCACGCGAATCGGGGAGTCACGCCCGCTCCGGTGCAACATCGTGGGCAAGCACTGCGAGCAGGGAGACGTGATCGTCAATGATGCGCGTCTGCCGGCCGGTGTGAGCGTCGGTGACCTGCTCGCAACGCCGACCACCGGTGCCTACGGGTACTCGATGGCGTCCAACTACAACAAGGTGCCGCGCCCCGCGGTGGTGTTCCTACGCGCCGGCGAGGCCCGCCTGGTTGTGCGGCGCGAGACGAACGACGACCTCGTTCGTCTCGACGTGGTGTAGGCCAGACTGGTGACCATGAACCCAGTCCGCGTCGGCTTGCTCGGGTGCGGCAACGTCGGGAGCGCGTTGGCGCGGCTGGTAGACGAGCACGCGGACCTGATCACGGCTCGTGCCGGCGTGGCGATCGAGATCTCCCGCGTCGCGGTGCGCGACATCACCAAGGCTCGCGACGTGGTGGTCCCGGCCGACCGGTTCACAGACGACGCGGCGGGCCTGGTTCGCGATCCCGACATCGACGTGGTGGTCGAGACGATGGGCGGCGTCGACCCAGCTCGCGCGCTGATCACCGATGCGTTGCGCGCCGGCAAGCCGGTTGTCACGGCCAACAAGGAGCTCATCGCCCGCCATGGTCCCGAGCTCTTCAGTGTCGCGGCCGAGGCAGGCGTGGACCTGCTGTTCGAGGCGTCGGTTGCCGGAGGAATCCCGTTGATGCGGCCCCTGCGAGAGTCGCTCGCGGGTGACCGTATCCGCCGCGTGATGGGCATCGTCAACGGCACGACCAACTTCATCCTCACGCGCATGAGCGAAGACCACATGTCGTTCGCGGACGCGCTCGCCGAAGCACAGCGCCTCGGGTACGCAGAGCCGGACCCCACGGCCGATGTCGAAGGTGGCGACGCCGCGTCGAAAGCGGCGATCATCGCGACGATCGCGTTCGGCGCGCGTGTCGGCGTCGATGCTGTCTACCGCGAGGGCATCTCCGGCGTCACCGAGGACGACATCGACTCGGCCGCGATCCTCGGCTACGCGGTCAAGCTGCTCGCGGTCGCGGAGGAGCTCGAGGGTGGGATCTCAGTTCGCGTGCATCCGGCGATGATCCCGGTCCATCACCCCCTCGCCTCCGTGCGCGGCGCGTTCAACGCCGTGTTCATCGAAGGCGAAGCGGTCGGCGAGCTCATGCTCTACGGACGCGGCGCGGGCGGCGGGCCGACCGCATCCGCGTTGTCGGGCGATCTCATCGACGCGGTGAAGAACTTGGTGTCAGGTGCGAAAGGCGCCACGATCGGCGAGCTCGTGGATCGCCCGATGCTCGCGATCGACGAGACCGAGTCGCAGTTCTACCTGCTCATGGAAGTGGCCGACCGTCCCGGTGTGCTCGCAGCCATCGCGAGCGTGTTCGGGGAGCATGGCGTCTCGATCAAGTCGATGGAGCAACGCGGCATGGGCGACGACGCGCGCCTCGTGTTCGTCACGCACCGCGCTCGCGAATCCGCGCTCAGCGCAACCCTCGAGTCGATCCGACACGTGGAGTCGGTCCACCGCGTCGGATCGATGCTCCGTGTGCTGGGGGACGAGGATTGAGTCCGCAGCCGTGGCCGGGGCTCATCGAGGCGTTTCGCGAACGCCTGCCGGTCACTGACGCCACCCCGGTCATCACGCTGCTCGAAGGCAACACGCCGTTGCTCGACGCGCCACGGATCGCCGCGCAAGCCGGTGTAGCGCGAGTACTGCTGAAGATGGAGGGCGCGAACCCCACCGGCTCCTTCAAGGACCGCGGGATGACGATGGCCGTCTCGGCCGCAGCCGAGCACGGCGCGAAGGCCGTGATCTGCGCGTCGACCGGAAACACATCCGCGTCGGCCGCGGCGTACGCCGCGCGGGCCGGGCTGCTGTGCGCGGTCGTGCTTCCGGCCGGTCACATCGCGCTCGGCAAGCTCGCGCAGGCGCTCATCCACGGCGCTCGAGTCGTTCCGGTGAACGGGAACTTCGACGTCGCGCTCGACATCGTGCGCGAGCTTGGCGAGCGACCCGGCGTCGAGGTCGTGAACTCGATCAACCCCGTGCGGATCGAAGGCCAGAAGACCGCGGCGTTCGAGATCATCGACGCGCTCGGCGACGCGCCGACCGCGCACTGCCTGCCCGTCGGCAACGCCGGCAACATCACGGCGTACTGGCAGGGGTACTGCGAGGACGCCGACGCGGGACGCGCGACGCGCCGGCCCAGGATGTTGGGCTGGCAGGCTGCCGGCTCCGCGCCGATCGTGCTTGGCGAGCCGGTCTTGCATCCCGAGACGATCGCTACCGCCATTCGGATCGGCAATCCGGCGTCGTGGCAGGGCGCAGTCGACGCGCGCGACGAGTCGGGCGGGCACATCGGCGCGGTCACCGACGCCGAGATCCTCGAGGCCTACAAGCTGTTGGCGCAGGTGGAAGGCGTGTTCGTTGAGCCCGCGTCGGCGTCGTCGGTAGCCGGACTGTTCCGAGCTGCCGCAGACGAGCTCGTGCTGCCGAGCGATGTGGTGGTGTGCACGCTCACCGGTCATGGGCTCAAGGATCCACAGCGCGCGATCAGCGAGGTGCACGTCGGCGACGCAGTCGATGCCACCGCGTCGATCGTGGCCGAAGCCATCGGGCTCTGATGTCGGAACGGCCAGTTGCGCTGGTAACCGGCGCGTCGACGGGCATCGGCGCCGAGTTCGCCCGCACGCTGGCAGCACGGGGCAACGATGTCGTGGTGGTTGCGCGCAACCAGCAGAAGCTCGAGGAGCTCGCTGCTGGTCTGGAAGCCGAACACGGCGCGCAGGTCGAGGCGCTGCCGGCAGACCTTGAGACGGCTGAGGGAGTCGCGAGGGTGCAGGCGCGCCTCACCGACGCAACCCGTCCAATCGAGCTGCTCGTCAACAACGCCGGCTTCGGCACGAGTGGCTTGTTCCACCAGCTCCCGATCGAGGACGAGGTGGCCGAGATCACCCTCAACGTCATGTCGCTCGTGCAGCTCACGCGTGCTGCCCTAGGACCGATGGTGGAGCGCGGCCACGGCGGCGTGATCAACGTGTCGTCGGTCGGTGCGTATCAGCCCACGCCGAACATGGCGACGTATTCGGCCACCAAGGCGTTCGTCAGCAGCTTCACCAACGCGATCCACGAAGAGCTGAAGGGCACCGGGGTGAAGGCGATGGTGCTCGCTCCCGGCTACACCCACACCGAGTTCCACGTGCGCGCGAACGTGGAGAAGGACGGTTCGTTGCCCGGCTTCGTCTGGCAGACCCCCGACGAGGTGGTCGCCGCCGCGCTCAAGGCCTACGACAAGGGTCGCGCCGTGTGCATCCCGGGCGCCCTCAACTCCGTGGCGGCCGCATTCTCGGGTTCGCTGCCCGCGGGAGTGACGCGCAAGATGGCGGGGATGTTCACCAAGCGACCGGCCTGACCGCGTTCGCGGACCTCGCTACGGATCGATCCGGTAGATCCCGTTGCTGAGCGAGAGCACGTAGAGGTTGCCGTTGTTGTCCTCTCCGAACGAGGAGGGGAGGTTGACCGTCATGCCGAGGCTCCGGTTCGTGACCGTCGCACCGGACCACGTGAGTGCTCGGAT
>JANOHN010000300.1:0-2481 GCA_031406505.1 Acidimicrobiia bacterium
GTGCTGGGGCTGTTGCTCGTCGCATCGCTCCCGGTCCTGCTGTTCGCGTCGACGACCGTGACCCCAGATGCCACGGCGTTCTTCGGCGGGGCATCAGTGCTGGCGGCATCGTTGGCTTGGGAAGCCACTGGTCGTCGAGCGTGGCTGGTCGCGACGGTTGTGATCGCCGCGGCCTCGGTTGTCACGAACTCCACCAACGGCATGGCGGTCTTGCTCGTCTTCGTCTACTTCGCGTTGCGGGCGCTCGATTCGCTGCGCTCGACCAGATCCCAGAGCCCGCGTGCGGCCGACGACGCACCTCGGCCGTGGCGGGCGTATGCAGTGTTTGGTGTAGTGGTCGTTCTCGGCCTATTGGTTGGCGGCCGGGCTTGGAACGAAGCCGAGAAGCACCGGACGCTGCCGCCGTTTCAGAGCTACACCACGGCGGTCATCGCGAGCGTCAAGCAGCTTGATCCCCTGCGGGCAGAGCCCATTGAGGTCTTCCACCTCTCGAGCACGATGCTCTTCGGCCCGCCAACGGTGTTCGCGATGATCCCTCCGGTCAACGAGCCGGCTCCGCCGGTTCGTCGAAGTGTCGGTGAGCGCGCACCCTGGTACCTCGACTTTGCGCGACTCGCGTCGATCCTCATCATCGGAGCCCTGTTGTTCGGGGTACTGAAGCTTTCGTTCGCAGATCGCGGCACCGTGCTGGCGCTCGCCGCGACGATCACGCTGCTCATTGCCCCCACCCTCATGGTGGTGTACCGCTGGCATGTCGACCACACCTACGACCCGATCGTGGAGCGGTTCGGATTGAGCGCGCTTCCTGCGATTGCGCTTGTGCTCGCTGCGGTCACCAAAGAACGGCTCGCTCAGATCGTGCTCGGCGTCGTCTCTCTCGGCCTGTACGCGACGGCGCTCCTGACCGTGATCTGACGCTGCCGACCGTTGGTCAGGCGGTCGCGCACGATCGCAGCTGTTCCACGACGTGCTCGACGTCGTCGGCTGCCATGAGCGGGTCGATCGGGAGCGAAAGGATCTCCTGCCCGGCCATCTCAGCGACCGGGCACGGGCGCGCATACTCGGCCAGGTAGGGCTGCCGGCTCAGGGGCACGGGATAGTGGATGCCGGTGGCCACGCCGGCAGCGCGCAGGCGTTGCTGGAGCTCGTCGCGCCGACCCGTTGCGACACGGATCACGAGGAGGTGATGCACCGCGCCATCGCGCCAGTCGAGGAGCGACACGCCAGGGACTGGATCGTCGAGGAGCGCTCGGTAGTGCGCGGCGTGCTTCCGGCGGGCGCCGGTCCAGGCCGCGAGATGCTCGAGCTTGGCGTGGAGCACTGCGGCTTGGAGCCCGTCGAGGCGCGACGAGTAGCCGAGCACGTCGTGCTCGTACTTGCTGGTGCGGCCATGATCCCGGAGCAGCCTGACGCGCTCGCCGAGTTCCGCATCGTTGGTGAGCACCGCGCCGGCGTCGCCGAGCGCGCCCAGGTTCTTGCCAGGGAAGAACGACAGGGTGGCTGCGTTGCCCACGGTGCCGATGCCCACACCCTCGGCGTGCCCGAGCACCGCCTGCGCCGCGTCTTCCAAGACGAAGTACCCACCGTCGGCCCACTGCTGCAGGCCGCTCGACTCGACGACGTTGCCGTACAAGTGGACTGGCATGATCGCCTTCGTTCGTTTGGTGACCAAGCGCTCGACGTCGCTGGGGTCGATCAGCAGATCGTCGGGTCTCACGTCCACGATCACCGGCACTGCACCAACCTGCAGGACGGCCTCGGCAGAAGCGCTGAACGTCATCGAAGGGACGATCACTTCGTCGCCGGTACCCACGCCAGCCGCGCGCAGCACCAGCGACAGCGCGTCGGTCCCGGACGCGCAGCCAACCGCATGGGCCACGTCATGTGCTTTGGCGAGCGCATGCTCAAACTCGTCGATGCGTGCGCCGCCGATGAACGCAGAGTCGGTGATCACGCCATCGATCGCTCGATACAGGTCGTCGTGGATCGACGCGTGCAGTCGGCCGAGATCCAAGAACGGGATCTGACGCGCCGTACTCACGACGAGCTCCAAGTCGTCACGGATCGAGCGCCACCCGGTCCTGCGCGCCGCCGAGCGCGGCGGACCGCTCCGCGGCCTCCAGCACCTGCACGGTGTGCAGTCCGCTCTGCGCGCTCGCTACCGGCACGTCGCCGGTCTGGCAGCAGTGCACGAAGTCCTCGATCTCGAGACTGAGCGGTTCCTGCATCTGCACCTGGGGGATCCGCACGTCACCGCTGCGGGTCCGCCACTGGAAGTCGCTGAAGGACTCGTAGGTCCCGAACCCGTCTTCGGCCGGACGCGCCACGCCGGCGTCGTACACCGCGACCTTCTGGTCGGCCGAGACGTCATCGAAGACGGCCATCTGCCGGTCGCCGACCACAGTCAGGCGCCGAGTCTTCCGGGGATCGATCCAGCTCACGTGAATGAAGGTGCTGATGCCGTTCTCGGCGGTAGTGGTG
>JANOHN010000301.1:0-12761 GCA_031406505.1 Acidimicrobiia bacterium
CGGTGCCCGAAGTCGACGGCGGCAGCGGGCTCGGGATGATCGAGACGTGTCTCGTGCTCGAGCAGCAGGGCCGGGTCGTGGCGCCGGTGCCGTACTGGGCCACCGTCGTGTGCGGTGCGCTTCCCATTGCTGAGCTCGGCACGACCGCGCAGCGTGAGCGCTGGCTCCCGGCCATCACCGACGGGAGTGCGTTCGTGAGCGCGGCGCTCGCCGAGGCTGGGTTGAACGACCCGTTCCGGCCCGCTGTGCGCGCCACGCCTGACGGCGCGGCCTGGCGCCTCGATGGCGCGAAGCCATCGGTGCCGGTGGGCCACGTGGCCGACGCGATCCTCGTCCCCGCGATCACTGACGAGGGCGTGCGTGTGTTCCTCGTCGACACGACCACGTCCGGCATCACTCGAGAGATCGCCGACACCACCGACCGTTCGCGTGTCGCGCATCTCGCGTTTGACGGTGCGGCGGCCGAGCCACTCGGCGATCTGGCCGACGGCGAGCGCGCACTCACGTGGATACTCGACCGCGCCTTGCTCGGCCTTGCGGCGATCCAGGTAGGTGTGTGTGAGGCCGCGTTGCGCATGGCCGCGGAGTACACGAATGGCCGCAACCAGTTCGAGCGACCGCTCGCGAGCTTCCAGGGATCGCAGATCCGTGCGGCCGACGCATACATCGACACCGAGGGGATTCGGGTCACCACGCTCCAGGCGGCTTGGAAGCTCGACGCCGGTCTCGATGCGAGCACCGATGTGATGGTGGCGAAATGGTGGGCTGCAGAAGCGGGGCAGCACGCAGTGCACAACACGCAGCACCTGCACGGAGGCATGGGTGCCGACGTCGATTACCCCGTACACCGCTACTTCCTCTGGGGCAAGCAGATCGAGGACACGCTCGGCGGCGCGAGCGCGCAGCTCGCACGGCTGGGCCAGGCATTGGCGGAGGCAGCGAAATCATGAGCACCACGACGTCGCTCAAGTACGGCGATGTGAAGGTGGGGGACGAGCTCCCGAACCTCGAGATCCCGCTCACGCGCACGTTGATCGTGGCGACCGCGATCGCGTCACGCGACTACCAGGATGTCCACCACGACCCGGGCCTGGCCCAGGAGCGAGGCTCACCCGACATCTTCATGAACATCCTCACGAGCAACGGCTTCGTCGGCCGCTATGTCACCGATTGGGCCGGTCCCGACGCGCTGCTCAAGTCGGTGAAGATCCGTCTCGGCGCCCCGAACTATCCGGGCGACACCATGGTGATGAGCGGTGCGATCACCAAGAAAGAGGATGGGGTGATCGAGGTCTCATTGAAGGGCTCGAACAACCTGGGTGACCATGTCGTGGGCACCGTCGTGCTGGAGCTCCCCACATGAGTGAGCGGGAATCATGAGTGAGAAGCACCGGCTACTCGACGCCGGCGCGATCGTGGGCATCGGTGCCACCGAGTTCTCGAAGGAGTCGGGTCGGTCCGATCTCCAGCTCGCGATCGAGGCCTGTGAAGCCGCGATCGACGACGCGGGGCTGAAGCCGAGCCAGGTCGACGGCATGGTCACGTTCACCCAGGACACCAACCCTGAGATCGAGATCGCCAAGAGCCTCGGCGTGGGCGAGCTCACCTTCTTCTCCCGCATTCACCACGGTGGCGGCGCGGCCTGCGGCACGATCCAGCAAGCGGTGCTCGCAGTGAACGCGGGTGTTGCCGACTACGTCGTTTGCTACCGGGCGTTCAACGAGCGATCCGGGCATCGCTTCGGGACCGGCGTGCAGGACCGTCCGCCGGCCGCGACCGCCGAGACCGCACACTTCTCGTGGTACTCCCCACACGGTCTGCTCACACCCGCGCAGTGGGTTGCGATGTTCGCGTCTCGGTACCTGCACGAGTACGGCGCGACGAGTGCCGACTTCGGACGTATCGCGGTTGCCGATCGCAAGCACGCGGCCACGAACCCGAAGGCGTGGTTCTACGAGAAGCCGATCACCCTCGAAGACCATCAAGCGAGCCGGTGGATCGTCGAGCCGCTGCATCTGCTCGATTGCTGCCAGGAGAGCGACGGCGGCCAAGCGCTGGTGGTCACGACGCCTGAGCGCGCGAAGGATCTCAAGGGAGTCCCGGCGATCGTGCGATCCGCGGCGCAGGGCGCGGGCGCGAACCAGGACATGATGACGAGCTACTACCGGCCGTCGATCGTCGGACTGCCCGAGATGGGGCTGATCGCCCGCCAGCTCTGGAACACCACGGGGCTCGGACCCGACGACATGCAGGCCGCGATCATCTACGACCACTTCACGCCCCTCGCGCTGCCGCAACTCGAGGAGTTCGGGTTCTGCGGGCGCGGCGAGGCCAAGGACTTCATCGCCGACGGCAACATCGAGCTCGGCGGGCGCTTGCCGATCAACACCAACGGTGGTCAGCTCGGCGAGGCGTACATCCACGGCATGAACGGCGTCGCCGAAGGTGTGCGACTCATCCGCGGCGACTCGTACAACCAGCCGCCGAACGTCGAGCATGTGCTCGTCACGGCAGGCACGATGGTGCCCACGAGCGCGTTGGTCCTCGGAAAGGCCGCGTAACCCGCGGCGCACGCTCCAAGGCGTCGGTGCCGACGAGATCGTCGCCTAGGGCACGGTATTGATGCTGTACGTGATCGTCTTCACCGCATCGGGACCGTTCGGGCCCTTGGCCGTGATCGTGTAGGTGTGCTGCACGTTGTTGCCGGCTGGTGGACAGCCGGGTGTCAACGCTTGCGATCCTGATGAGGTGTTGTACGTCGCGTACGCACCAGGTCCGTCCACTGACAGCACCACCTGGTTCGTGTTGGTCGTTGCCCACGACAGGGTGAGCGTCCAGTTGTCCGACGATGTGGCGCACGTGTGACTTGCCGGGCTGGCGCTGAACGCGTCGATCTTCGGGTCGTCGTTGACGTTGGTCGTGGTGGTGGTCGAGGGGGCCGGGGACGTGCCCTTCGTTGTCGCGGGCGCGTTGGTGGTGGTCGGCGCGTTGGTGGTCGAGGTCGAGCTCGAGCTCGACGTCGACGTGCCGTCTGCGGTCTCGTCGTCGCCGCCCCCGCCGGCCAGCGCGACGCCGGCGCCGATGAGCACGCCCACGAGGAGGATGCCGCCCACGATGAGCCACCACTTGCGCTTGTCGCCGTCGTCGTCCTCTGGACCCCGGGGCGTGGCCGCGGCCGGCGGTGCACCGCCGACTTGGGTGGCGTCGCTTCCGAGCTGCGTCTCGTCGTTGCCGTTGCTCATCGTCATGCGATCCCCTCTGGTCGTGGCAGGTTACCTGCGTGACGCGCTGAAGCCGGTGGCGAGCTCTGCGAGGAGCAAGCCCTCGCTCACAATGAGGTTTCGCCAGTCACCGAGGTGGAGGCTTTCGTCTTCACCGTGCACATCGCTGCCGGGATCGCCCGGGCCGAGCAGCAACGCGGGGATGCCGCCGAACGCCTCCGCGAACGGGCCGACGAACGGGATCGTGCCCCCGACGCCCATGAGCACCGCGTCCTTGCCGAACCCGACTCTCAGCGCACGTTCGGCCGCATCGAATGCCCAGCCCGTTGGCTCACACGTCCATGCCGGCACGGCTTCGTGCGCGTCGAACGCGAACTCGAGTCCGAGCGGCACGTGTGCCGCTAGATGGGAGCGCAGGCACTCGACCAGGCGCTTCGGATCCTGACCCGGCGCGACGCGGATGCTGATTCGGGCAGTGGCGCGCGCCACGATCTGGTTTGACGAACCCGCGATCGGGTGGGAGTCGAACCCGAGCACGGCGATGGCCGGACGGAACCAGAGCCGTTCGTAGACCGACACCGCCGGGTCGCCGTTGAGGCCGACGCCCGGGAGCACTCCCCACGCGCGCTGGAGGCGTTCGCTGTTGTCGGGCAATGCGTCGAGCCGAGCCCGCTCGTTGGGCGTGAGCTCACGCACGTCGTCCCAGAAGCCGTCGATCGCGATGTCGCCGTGCTCGTCGACGGTCGACGCGAGCATGCCAGCGAGCGCGAGCACCGGGTCGGGTACCGCGCCGCCGGCCATACCCGAGTGGACGGGCGCGTCCATCGCAGCCACCGTCACGTCGCCGCTCACCAAGCCGCGCAACGAGTACGTGAGCCCGGGCGTGCCGACGCTCCAGTTCCCGGCGTCGGCGAGCAGCAGCACGTCGGCCGCCAGCTCATCGGCGTAGGCGGCGAGGAACTCGGAGAGTCGGGGTGAGCCGATCTCCTCTTCGCCCTCGATGAAGACCTTCACGTTGCACGGGAGGGCACCCGTGGTGTCGAGCCAGGCCTTGACCATCGCGCCGTGGGCTACGGCCCCGGCCTTGTCGTCAGCCGTGCCGCGCCCGTAGAGACGGCCGTTTCGCTCGACCGGCTCGAATGGATCCGACGTCCATCGGTCGATGTAGCCCGGGGGCTGCACGTCGTGATGTGCATATAAGAGGATGGTGGGCGCGCCTTCGGCGTGCATCCACTCGCCGATGACGGCGGGTGGGCTGCCGCCGGCGGTGGCCTGGCGCACGTGCTCCAACCCGCACACCTCGAGATATGCGGCCACGCCGTCGGCACTGCGGGCGACGTCGGAGTTCCGCGCCTCGTCGGCGCTGATGCTCGGGATGCGAACGAGGTCCTCGAGTGCCTGTCGAGCGTCGGCGAAGCCTGCGTCGATCGCCTCAACGACTGCTTCGCTGCTCATCGTGTCTGGTCGATTTCGCTCCGGCGTCCCGGCCATCCGGCCACGCCTCCGCTTCATCTCGGTTGCGGCGGAGCGTACCGGAGGGCCGCTCGGATACCCTCCGCGCCGCAAAAGGAGGAAGCATGGAAAGGCTCGACGGGCGGGTGGCGATCGTCACTGGTGCCGGGCAGGGGATCGGCCGGGGTGTGGCCCGACGGTTCGCTCGAGAAGGTGCGACGGTCGTCATCGCCGAGGTGAACCCCGCGACGGGTGCACAGGTGGCGAAGGAGATCGCCGAGGAGCTCGGGGCGACCGCCCGATTCATCGCGACGGATGTGCTCGAGAAGGAGCAAGTGCTTGCGATGGTCGACACGACCGTCGACGAGTTCGGGCGCATCGACATACTCGTGAACAACGCATACGCCGCCGGCGGCTTCGACCGGCTCGAGCGCAAGCCTGACGACGACCTGCTCCTCGCGTTCCGCGGCGGGCCGTTGCAAACGTTCTGGGCGATGCAGGCCGCGTTCCCGCACATGAAGGCACAGGGCTGGGGTCGCATCATCAACTTCGTCTCGCTCAACGGCATCAATGCGCACCAGTACTCCGTCGACTACAACGCGGCGAAGGAAGGCATCCGGGCGATCACCCGAACGGCAGCCCGAGAGTGGGCGAAGCACAACATCCTGGTGAACGCGATCGCGCCTGCCGCAGCGTCGCCGGCGTACGTGGCCTTCGCCGAGGCCGCGCCCGACAACGCCAACGAGATGCTGAAAATGAACCCAATCGGGCGCATGGGCGATCCCGAGCACGACATTGGCGGCGTCGCCCTCTTCCTCGCCACCGAGGACAGCGACTACATCACCGGCATGACGATGCTGGCCGACGGCGGGAGCCACATCAACGGGGTGCTCTGGGATCCCCCGATGCCGGACTGATCGGCGGTCTTCCTCGCCCGTCCGCTGTCGGCTCCGTGAGCGACCAGTCGATCCTGGTTGCCGGCGGCGCTGAGGTGTGAGACTTCGAGCATGAAGGCTGCGGTGCTGCGCGAGTACGGGGCCAAGATGCCCATCGAGGAGCTCGTGCTGCGCGCGACCCGGCCCGACGAGGTGCGCGTACGGCTCGCCGCTTGCGGCGTGTGCCACTCCGACCTCTCGGTGCAACAGGGGATCCTGCCAGTTCCGGTTCCGTGTGTGCTCGGCCACGAAGGTGCGGGCACGATCGTCGAGGTCGGCGGCGAGGTCACGAACGTGGCCGAGGGCGACCACGTGATCCTGGCGCCGATCGCCCCCTGTCGAACGTGCTTCTTCTGCCTGCGCGGACAACCCACGTTGTGCGAGCACGGCTTCGACCACATGTTCCATGCATACGCGCACGCGGGGAGCGAGGCGATCGGGCCGGGGCTCGGCCCGGCTGCGTTCGGTGAGGAGACGCTGGTCCCCGCGGGCTCGGTGGTACCGATCGACGCGACGTTCCCCATCGAGATCGCGGCGCTCATCGGGTGTGGGGTCGTCACCGGAGTGGGCGCGGTCGTGAACTCGGCTCGCGTCGAGGCCGGTGCGACGGTCGCGGTCGTCGGGTGCGGCGGCGTCGGGCTGGCCGCGATCCAGGGCGCTCGCATGTCGGGCGCGTCCCAGATCATCGCGGTCGACCGTGTGGCCAACCGCTTGGAGCATGCGTCAGGGTGCGGCGCCACGCACGCCGTCGACGCCAGCAGCGGTGATCCGGTTGCCGCGGTGCGGGACCTCACCGACGGCCGGGGGGCTGACTACTCGTTCGAGGTGGTCGGGCTGTCGACCACGATCAGCCAGGCGTACGAGATGGCGCGGCGGGGAGGCACGGTCACCGTGGTCGGCGCGGGGGCGTTCGACGACATGGTGTCGTTCTCGGCTGCACAGCTGATGGTCGACGGTCGGACTGTTCGCGGTTGCGTGTTCGGATCTACCGATCCGCTCCGCGACTTCCCGAAGCTGGTGCGCTGGCAGGAGCGCGGACTGCTCGACCTCGAGCGCTTGGTGACGCGCCGCATCGGCCTCGACGACATCGACGAGGCGTTCGGCGAGATGGTGGAGGGGAAGGGCGCACGGAGCGTGATCATCTTCTGACTTACCCAGGTGTCGTTCCCGACGGGGACGATGCGCTTGACCGGCCTTGCCTCGGGAGCAAGGCTGCGCCGAGATCGACCGACAACGGAGGACAGTGATGGCAGACAGCAACGAGCAGCTGATTCGCGACGGCTACGAAGCCTTCAGTGCGGGGGACATGGAGACGCTCGGCTCGTTGTTCAAGGCCGACGCCGTGCACAGCGTGCCGGGTAACAACCAGATCACTGGTGACTACAAGGGCGTCGACGACGTCCTCGCCTTCTACGGCAAGCTCTTCGAGCTCACTGACGGCTCCATGTCGGTGGAGCTCAAGAGCGTGAAGGTCGACGGCGACAAGGTCGCCGCAGTCCACAACGCCAAGGCCGAGCGCGCCGGCAAGAAGTTCGATGGCGAAACGACCCTCAACTTCACGATCGAGGCGGGAAAGATCGCTCGAATCGACGAGGTCCCATCCGACCAGAAGGCCGAGGACGAGTTCTGGGGTCAGGCCTGACCCACGTTCGTGCCGGGCGTGCGGGTTCCGGCGACCCGGCCCGTGCCCGGCCATGACGACACAGCTCGACCACCTCATCCTCGCGGTCAACGACCTCGAGCCGAGCCTCGCGTTCTTCACCGAGATCCTCGGCTTCGAGCACGATGGTGAGGACGGGCCGTTCTCCGTGATCCGGGTCACGCCCGACTTCGTCCTCTTGATTGCGCCGTGGGGGACCGAAGGCAACCAGCACCTCGCGTTCGCCATGGCGCAGGCCGAGTTCGACGCCACGTTGCAGCGGGTGAAGAACGCCGACTTGGCCTACGGAAACGATCCCCACGATCCGGCCAACCGGCTCGAACCCTGTGACGAGGCCGGGGCCCATGGCCTGGGAAAGACCATCTACTTCCTCGATCCCAACCGGCACCTGATCGAGATTCGCCACTACGACGGCTGAGGGATTCCCCAACGCTGACCCAACCGCGTTCTCGAGGGATCAAGCGCGCCCGGGAACCGCCGAAAAATGGGTATGCGACGCAGTCGTGGCCCATCAACACTCGCCCTCGTCCTCTCGGTCCTCATCCCGGTTGGCGCAGTCCTCGGTGTTGGCTCCACTGTCACCGCCGGCGCGGCAACGACGGACGCCCGCTCGCTGTCCCGACTGAGCTCGACCGTCACCGAGGCCTTCGTTGCCCCGGTCGCGCTCGTGGCCCAGGACTCGCGGGTCATCGTGACCCCGCACCTCGGTGCCGGCCTGGCCATCTACCCCGGGCTGGGGACGCTCACGCCGAGCCAGTTCCTCCCGGCCGTCAACGAGTTGGGATCGCCGCTCGTCCTGCTCGCGTACGGCGCCGATCACGGCTGGTACCAGGTGTTTCTGCCGACCCGCCCGAACGGCTCGATGGGTTGGGTCCGGGCGGCCGACGTCACCGAGACGGTTCCCGTCTTCCGCGTCGAGCTCTCGCTCGCGGCGCACGAGCTGAAGGTGATCCGCATCACCGACGGCGCCTTGGTGCTCACGAGCCCGGTAGGCATCGGCCGACCGAGCA
The DNA here is from genome assembly GCA_031406505.1 of Acidimicrobiia bacterium. Taxonomy (GTDB): domain Bacteria; phylum Actinomycetota; class Acidimicrobiia; order IMCC26256; family PALSA-555; genus SHVJ01. Next base: position 8,279 of record JANOHN010000301.1, read on the forward strand.
CCCCGACTCCCACCGGCGAGTTCTCCGTGCGTGACCACTTCCCGACGGGTTCGATGAACCACCCGTACGGCCCGTTCGCCTTCGGGCTCTCTGGGCACTCCGATGTGCTCATGCAGTTCGGTACGGGGGACGGCCGGATCGCGATCCACGGCACCAACCAGCCGGCCAGCATCGGCGCCGACGTGTCCAACGGGTGCCCGCACGTTCCGAATGACGTCGTGCTCGCGCTGATTGACTACATGCCGCTCGGAACGCCGGTCGTCATCTCGTAGTGCAACAAAACGCTGGGCGCATGCGAACCCGGTGAGGCATGGTGGTGCTCGTGGAGCACGTCGACGGCGACGCACTCGAGGCCGGCTTGCCCGACGTGCGCCGGGCTCCCAAGGAGCACGGGCGGGTGGAGCTCATCGCGCGCCGGCCGGCGGTCGACGAGCGGGAGGTTGTCACCGAGGCCGAGCTTGACGAAGCCGAAGGCGTGGTCGGCGACACCTGGCGCCAGCGCGGAAGCCGGCGCTCGCCCGACGGCTCGGCCAACCCGGACGCCCAGGTCACGCTGATGAACGCGCGATCGGCCGCACTCGTCGCCGGCAGCGTGGGGCGCTGGCCGCTCGCGGGCGACCAGCTCTACGTGGACCTCGACCTCAGCGGCGAGAACCTGCCTCCGGGGAGCCGCCTGTCGATCGGTTCGGCGGTGGTCGAGGTGTCCGAAGAACCCCATACCGGCTGCGCGAAGTTCCGGGCTCGCTTCGGCGAAGACGCGCTTCGGTTCGTGAACTCGCCCGTCGGGCGTGAGCTCAACCTCCGCGGTATCAATGCCAAGGTGATCGAGGGTGGCGTCGTGCGCGTGGGCGACACGATCCGCAAGATCGAGTCGACGGCGTAGACCTCGTCGCTACCGCTCGGCGAGCAGTCGCTGCTTGGCCTGGGCGAACTCCTCGTCAGTGAGGCCACCCGACGTGTGCAAGGCGTGCAACCTTTCGAGGGCCTCGATCATCGCGAGCACGTCGGTGGACGGAGTAAGGCTCTCGGCGGTGTCCGCCGGCTTCGCACGCGCGCCGCGCGGCTTCACGTGGTTGACCGGGCACCAGCCGCGTGTGCCCGTGGAGTGCTCGAGCAGCACCCACGCGCCGCGCGACTCCACAACCCGGCAGCGTCCCACTACGAAGCCCGGCAGCGGCTCCGTGTCGGGATCCGGTGCAGGCCGCAGCCCCCGCTCGCGTCGCGAGAGCGATCGGAAGGCAACCGTCTGGCCGACGAGCGCGGCAGCCTCGGTCGTCATCGCCGCGAGATCAAGTGGAGGCATGGCGTCCGGCACGGTCGGCGACTCCGTCACGGCGGTCGCATCGGGCGTGGTTGCGGTCTCGGCGACGGCAGGCTGACGAGCCCCGCACTGCCCACAGAACTCTTGATGTGCTGGAACCGCTTCGCCACACGAACCGCACGAGTGGGTCGTGTCGTCGAGCGCGGGAACTGGCGTCTCGGAAGTGGTCATCCCTTGATGCACCCGCGCAGGAAGTCGATCAGACGGGGAAACCAATGACCGCCGACCGTGGGCATTCCGATGCAACCGTGGGGTGCTTCGGGATACACGAGGAGCTCGGCGCGGTTGCCGGCGAGCTCCCATCGGTTGGCCATGAACAGCGTGTCGTCGATGAGGTGGTCGTCGGTCCCGACGGTGAAGAGCGCAGGGACCAGGCCGGTCAGATCCGCGTACAGCGGCGAGATGTCAGGATCGCGCCGTTCTTCCGGCGACCGACCCGGCAGGTAGCAGTCGTTGAAGAATTGCATGACCTCGAGGCTCAGCACGTCGGGGTGCTCCCACACGCCGCGCTGGCTTGGCGTCTGGCCGACGTCGAACACACCGAACACGAGGTTGGCGCCATGGAACTGCCCGATGGCGTCGTGGCGGTCGCGGACGCGCAACAACGTGTTGGCTGAAAGTGTGGCGCCGGCCGATTCGCCGCCGATGAGCAGCCGATCCGAGCCGTACTCGGCCGTGGCGTGCTCGAGCAGCCAGACCGCGGCGGCTTCGCAGTCGTCAGGACCGGCGGGATACGGATGCTCCGGTGCGAGGCGGTAGTCGACGCTCACGAACGCGAGATTGAGCTCGGCACTGAGGATCTCGTGCAGCCCGTCATTGAGCTCAGGTCCGCCCGACACGAACCCGCCGCCGTGGATGTGCAGCATGACGGCGTCGACCTGGTCGGGCACGAAGGTCCGAAGCCGCAACGGCCCGTCGGGACCGGGGATCGTGCGGTCCACCGCCCTGTCCGACAGGGCGACGGTGGTGAGGCGGGCAGCCCGGTGTGCGGCCACGCGCTCCGCGACCGAGAGCGATGCGTCCTCGGGTGCTGACGCGAAGGAAGCGATGAAGGCGTCGGCCTCCTCACGCAGCACGGGCCGAAGCGCTTCCCACGCGTCGTCCCAAAGCCTCACCCCATCATCCTGGCGCGGCGCTAGGTGGTCGGGACGACCGCCTGGAGGCAAGTGGTCAACAGATATTGCGCGACCCGGCCCGCGGCGAGGGCGTACCGCCGGAAGCCCCTGGACGCGAAGACGGCGGCGCGATCGCTGGCGTCGTCGAGGTCAGCGACATCGTCGAAGAACGCAGCCATGATCTTCAGGTCCTTCTTCATCCGCTTCGTAGGAGCGGACCTGGCGAGCTCGCGGAACCGGTCGGCGCTGTTCTCGGCGCTGGACGGGTCGAGGCCACCGGGGTCGTCGACCGGCGTGGCACTGGTCTCGTTGAGTGCCGTGCAGAACTCCTGTTCTTTGTCGCTGAGGCCGGCGCCCGCCGGTGCACTCATCGCAAGCAAGCCCATGCACACCAGCATCGAGATGATCAGATGACGTCGCATGGCTCTTTGTTAGCACTCGGCGGGGGCTCCGCGGCGGCAGGCGACGCGCCGCGGGCAGAATCCGCGCTCAAGGCAGGTTCGTTGCTTCCGATGATGTCTTTGGAGACCGCCCCCAGTGATATCTTGGGATTTCCGGCTCCAGCAGTCACTGCCCTAGTCCTCGGTGGTGCTCACACCACTCACCCCTGCGAGGTCTAGATGCAGATCCAGCTCGAGCGTCCCCTCGTCCCGCATTCCTCGGATGCCGTCGACGAGCCCCCGGTGTTCGCCCCAGCACCTCGGCCGCACAAGTCCTTGTGGCCGACGCTGCTCACGTCGTTCATCATCCTCAGCCCGTTCATCGCCCTCGGCATCGTCATCGCGCAGACGGTCAATGGCGACTTCGCGTTGCGCAACGTGTTCATCGCCGTGGGCTTTTACGTGGTCGTGGCCCATGGGGTGAGCGTGGGCTTCCATCGGTTGTTCACGCATCGCTCGTTCCAAGCGTCGCGTCCGCTGAAGATCGCGCTGGCGGTCCTCGGGTCGATGTCGTTCCAGGGCTCGGTGATCGGATGGGTAGCCGACCATCGCCGCCACCATCAGTTCGCCGACCGCGCGGGCGATCCACACTCGCCGGTGCGTCCGAGCACGCAGCGCTTCGGGCGGCTCCGAGGCGGACTGCACGCCCATTTCGGCTGGTTCTACGAGCAGGGGAGCACCGACCGCGAGAAGTACGCCGCGGACCTGCTCGCCGACCGCGACCTCGTGCTCATCGACCGCCTCTTCGTGCCCCTCTGCGTCGTCACGATGGTGGTTCCGTTCGGGATCGGGTACGCGATCACGGGCAGCTTCGGTGACGGCGTGGCCGCGTTCCTCTGGGCCGGCGTCATCCGGGTCGGTCTGTGGCACCACGTCACCTGGGCCACGAACTCGTTGTGCCACATGATCGGCAAGCAGCCCTTCAACAGCGCTGATGCCGCGCGGAACGTTCCCGCGCTCGCCGTCGTGTCAATGGGCGAGTCCTGGCACAACGCGCACCATGCCTTCCCGAGCCTCGCTCGCATGGGTGTGGACCGGCTCCAGATCGACACGTCGGCCCGGTTGATCCGCGTGTTCGAAAAGCTGGGGTGGGCCACGCGAGTCCGCTGGCCGAACCCGGCCCGGCTCGACGCAGCTCGAATGGGTCGATAGCCACGAGCAAGGACCGCGGCATCTGGGCGCGTTGGCGGTTCAGCAACCGCCCGAATGTGCCGAGAACCCCTTGTATGGAGCCGATGGTGTGGGTTGACGAGAGCGAGGAAGTCGTACCCCATCGCGGGGTGACGATCCCGACGTTGCGTTACCTCGGCCGTCGAGCGATCCCTCAGATCATCGACGGCGTCGTGATCCCGGTCGGCTTGTTCCTGCTCGCCCTGAGGTACTGGGGCATCGTCCCCGCCATCGTGGCCGGTCTCGGCTGGGAAGCGATCGCCATGACTCGCCGGGTTCGCAGCGGGGAAGGCGTGCCGGGCTTCATGATCGTGGGCGCCGCGATGCTCGTCACCCGGTCGGTGCTCGCCCTCGCCACCGGCAGCACATTAGTGTACTTCGCGCAGCCGATCCTCGGCGCCGCGCTCGTGGCCATCGCATTCCTGCTGTCGGTCATC
>JANOHN010000310.1:0-2877 GCA_031406505.1 Acidimicrobiia bacterium
GTCTTCAACCTGCTCGCCGACGTGCTCTACGGCGTGCTCGATCCGCGGATCCGAGTGTCGTGAGCGACGAGCGCGACGCCTTGCAGCGGATCCGGGAGTCCGGGGCCGCGGGTGCAGCCGCAGTGGGCAGCGGGGTCTTCCTCGACGAGGCGGTGGAGACCGCCGCCGTCCTGGCCGGTGGCGCGCCGATACGGTCTCAGGCGCGTCTCGTCCTGCGAAGGTTCGTTGCCCACCGAGTCGCGGTGGCCGCGTTGATCGTGCTCCTGTTGATCGCAGCGCTCGCCATTCTCATCAACGTGGTCTCGCCGTACGACTCCAACCCGATCCCGCTGACACCCGACATCCTCGGTGACGCGCGGCACGGTCCGACGGGGGACCACCTCTTCGGAACCGACCGCCTCGGACGCGACATGTTCACGCGCGTGTTCGTGGGCCTCCAGAAGTCGCTCCAGATCGGCCTGGGTGTGGCGGTCATCTCGGTGCTGCTCGGTGTCGTCGTTGGCGCGCTGGCCGGCTATTACCGCGGGTGGATCGACACGATCCTCATGCGCATCACCGACCTGGTCCTCGTCGTGCCCGCCCTCGCCGTGCTCGTGATCCTCGCCGCCAATCCCGAGCCGTCGTTCTTCGGCTTGTTCGACTTCCCACCGGCTACCGAAGTGCCCGGAATGATCATCGTCATCAGCATCCTCGGGTGGATGCCCATGGCTCGCATCGTCCGCGGTGAGTTCTTGTCCTTGCGCGAGAAGGAGTTCGTCGACGCGGCGCGTGCCGCAGGGGCGTCTGGTCCCCGCATCATCGTGCGCCACCTGCTGCCCAACACTGTCGGTCCGGTCATCGTGTTCGGGACACTCGAAGTCGGGCTGGCGATCCTGTTGGAAGCGACGCTGTCGTTCCTCGGTCTCGGAATCCAATTGCCGCAGATCTCGCTCGGGAACCTCGTGGCCGAGGCCGAGGGGACCGTCGGCACTGACCTGTCGTACTTGATCCTCTTCCCGGGGCTCACACTCTTCCTCGTGGTCCTGTGCGTGAACTTCATCGGCGACGGTCTCCGCGATGCCATCGATCCCCGGTCGGTCCGATGACGAAGACCGCGGAGCTCGATACCGCGTCGGTCCTCACGATTGAAGACCTCCGGGTCGAGTTCAAGACATTCGATGGCGTGGTGCACGCGGTCAACGGAGTCACGCTGTCCATACGGCGAGGCGAGACGCTCGCCCTAGTCGGGGAGTCGGGGTCCGGGAAGACCGTGACCGCCCTCGCGGTCATGGGCCTGATCGGTCGGCCCGGACTGATCACGCACGGCACCATCTCATTCGAAGACCGGGACCTCAGGTTGATCTCCGAGCGCGACTACCAGGCGCTGCGGGGTGGGGCAGTGGCGATGGTCTTTCAGGATCCGCTGGCTTCGTTGAACCCGGCGTATCGGGTCGGCGCGCAGATCGCCGAAGCGATCCGCGCACACACACGCACGAGCCGAGCCGCGGCGCACGCGCGTGCGGCCGAGCTCCTCGCCCTCGTCGGTATCCCTCAAGCTGATGATCGGGCCCAGGACTACCCGCACCAGTTCTCGGGCGGGATGCGCCAGCGCGCCATGATCGCAATGGCGATTGCCAACTCGCCGGTGCTCCTGATCGCCGACGAGCCCACCACCGCGCGGGACGTGACCATCCAAGCGCAGGTGCGCGACGTGTTGCGCACCGCGCAGCACGAGAACGACAGTGCACTGCTCCTCATCACCCACGACCTCGGAGTGGTCGCCGGGCTCGCCGACCGCGTCGCAGTCATGTACGCGGGGAGCGTGGTCGAGGAGGGCGACCTCGACGGCATCTTCTATGACCCGCGTCATCCGTACACCGTCGGCTTGATGGAGTCGATTCCACGCCTCGACAGTGAACGAGGGGAGTCGTTGCGGACAATCCCGGGATCGCCCCCGGGCCTCTTGTCACTGCCGGTCGGCTGCCCGTTTGCGCCTCGGTGTGCGTATGTGATCGATCGGTGTCGCGAGGAGAGACCGGAGCTGGTGGCCGTCGCCGACGCCACCGAGCGCCGCGCCGCGTGCTGGCGCGCTCATGAGCTCCCGGCATTGCGTGCGACCGAGGATCAGTCATGAGCGAGCTCATGCTCGAGGTCGACGGATTGGTCAAGCACTTCCCGGTGCGTCACCAGTACTTCGGCGGCGGCGCGGGAGTCGTCCACGCCGTCGACGATGTGAGCTTCACACTCGACCGTGGCGAGACGCTCGGCCTGGTTGGTGAGTCGGGGTGCGGCAAGTCCACGACTGGCCGGCTGTTGCTCCGCTTGCTGGAACCGACGGCGGGATCGATCCGCTTCGACGGCGAGGATGTGAATGCGCTCGGCCGCGCCGAGCAGCGGGCATTGCGCCGCCGAATGCAGATCGTGTTCCAAGACCCTTACGCGTCACTCAACCCGCGTATGCGGATCCATGACGTCCTCGCGGAGCCGTTGCAGATCCAAGGGCGGCGCAAGGACGTCAGCTCACGCGTGCCCGAGCTCCTGCAGATGGTCGGCCTCGATGCCGGATACGCACATCGATATCCGCACGAGTTCTCGGGTGGCCAGCGCCAACGCATTGGGATCGCCCGCGCGCTCGCGCTCGATCCCGAGGTCGTCGTGTTGGACGAGCCGGTGTCCGCGCTCGATGTTTCGATCCAGGCGCAGGTGCTCAACCTGCTCGCCGAGCTGCAAGGGCGCCTGTCCCTCGCGTACCTGTTCATCGCGCACGACCTCGCGGTCGTGCGGCACATCTCGGACCGGATCGCGGTGATGTACCTGGGCAAGATCGTCGAGATCGGCCCGGCGGAGGACATCTACGCACGCGCCGCCCACCCGTACACGCAGGCGTTGCTCTCGGCG
>JANOHN010000349.1:0-2866 GCA_031406505.1 Acidimicrobiia bacterium
TGCTTTGGGAGCAGGGGGTCGGGGGTTCAAATCCCCCCTCCCCGACTCGGAGGCGACAAAGCCTTCGCGCGGGTGTAGCTCAGTGGTAGAGCTCCAGTCTTCCAAACTGGTGACGCGAGTTCGATTCTCGTCACCCGCTCACTTCTTCGCCCGGCTGCGTTTCGCTGGGGGCGTCCGGCGAAATCGGAACACCCACTTCGGCACGTGCCATCGACGCTTCGGGCGGCTCGTCTGCACGTCCTCTTCGGTGAGCTCGTTCTCGATCACCTTGTGCTGGTCCGTATACGTGGAGAGCAGGCCCTGGATCACCGCGGCAGCCGGCAATGCGAGCACGGCACCTACTCCGCCGAAGAGCATCCCGCCGGCGAACACCGCACCGATCGTGATAGCGGGATGGATCTTGAGCGTGAACCGAGCGATGCGGGGACCGAGCACGTAGTTCTCGAACTGGTTGTAGACGACCAAGAAGAGCAGCACCGGCAGGGTGTCGCTCGGCGAGTTCACGATCGTCACGAGCGCGGGTAGGACCATCGCGATGTAGGTGCCGATCGTGGGCACGAACTGGGAGATGACACCAACCCAGATCGCGAGCGCGAGCGCCGAAGGCACGTCGAGCACAGTGAGGAACAACCAGGTGGCTCCGGCCGACGCCACCGCCAGGAGAACCCGCGAATACAAGTACGCGCCCGTCTTCTCGGACACGAGCTCCCAGACCTCGAGCACGAACTCTTGGCGAGCGCGCGGGAGTCGCGAGCAGATCGTCCGCCGGAGCTTGGGACCGTCGGCTGTGAGGAAGAACGCGAAGATGAACGTCGTCACGATCTGGAGCAGCGCGCTCGCGACGCCAACTGCGAGATCGGGCGCGCTATTCGTGAGATCTTGGGCGAACCGCTTCACGGCACCATCCGGGTCTTGCACTTCGCGGATGAGCTTCTTGGAGTCGATCCCGAGACCGAAGTCGTCGTTGAGGAACCGCACGATGTTGCGCACGTACCGGGGTGCGTCATTGAGGATTGCCGACGCCTGGTCGACCACGACGGATCCCAGCGCGCCGAGGAATCCGATGACCGCCGCGAGCACCACGAGCATCACAAAACCGGTTGCCAGACCTCGACGCACACCGCGCTTCGCGAGCGCGTCGACCGGCGGCTCCATCGCCAACGACAGGAAGAGTGCGATGACCACCATGACGATGAGCGCTTGGACCTTGCCGATCACCCAGTAGGCAACCAGCAGGCCGACGACCCAGGCGAAGAAGCGCGCGATCGCCTTGCGCACCCAGATCGGAACCTCATCCGATGCCGCGCTGACGTGCTCGACCTCGAGCTCCACGACCTCGTCGTCCGCGCTCGCTGCCTTCTTCCGAGTCGCCATTCGGAGCTTCTAGCCGCTGATCTCGACGAGCTGCCGGGCAAAGGCCGCAAGCACCGACTCGGCCACGTGGTGACCACCGTCTCGCCGGTCGGCGGCGCGTCGCAAGGGCGCGGCTGCGCCCATCTGACCTGGGCCACCCTCCGCGAGCACGCGCAGATCTGCAGGCGCCAGCGGCGACGGTCGGTTGGCGACGCGCCACTCGACCTCGAGCTCACGCCGGGCCGCGCCAAACCGCATCCGGAAGAGCGCCTTGTCCACCGACGCGTCCGACAGGTTCGCCAGACTCTCGGTGAACACGAGTGCCGGCGCGCTCGTGAGGCCGCCGGACGACAAGGCGATGAGGCGGCAGCGCGTGACGATGAGCGTTTCAACCTCATGGAGCGCATCGTCGTCCGAGGTCGCGATGTCGGCGTTCTGGGCGATGAGCCACGGCGAGCGACGTTGCTCACCAAGGGTGATCCACATCATCCAGGGCTCGGACGGGTCTTCGCCGTCAAAGGACGGCAGCTCCAAGCTTCGGAGCAGCGCGTGGATGTTCCCACCGCGGCGCGACTGCTTCTTCAAGCTCTCTTGGAACGCCCGCTCGGTGTCGGGCCGGTCCTTCATCCATCCGATCGCGATGAAGATGCGGCGCCACTCCTCGGCGTCGTGCACGCTGAGCCCGGGTGCGAGCGCATCGAGACGCGAGCCACATTCGTGACAAAACGCTGCGGCCGGAGGCGGATTGCTCGCGCATTGGTAGCAGTACGGAGCGCGCGCTGGTGGGGCAGCAGCTGTGCCACAGCGCGGGCAGAACTTGGCGTCGCCCACATCGAACCCGCACTCGTCGCACGTGGTCGTCAGCTCTGGCGTGGGTGATGGGCTCCCCATGAGAGAGGTGTCGTTCAGCGGTCGCCCACCCCGCGCCACGCGGTCCGTCCAGGCGCGCCCGTCGAACAGTCGATGTGGATAGCGCCCGAACGGGTCGCGCGCCCACGCGGCTGGGAGTGGCGCTCGCCGCATCTCCACCATCTGTCGAGAGCCTCCTGGTCAGCCGGTTGGGTGCTCGGCAACCGTGCCATTGCGAGCCGTGGTCGCGCCAGCGCCGGCTGTGCCCTACCGGCGACACTGTGACGCAACGATGCGCCGAAGGGAGCACTGTGCTGCTGGATCGTTTCGACATGACGGGCCGCGTTGCCGTGATCACTGGTGCGGGCCGAGGGATCGGCGCGGGCTGTGCCCGAGCGCTCGCCGAGGCCGGCGCCGACGTGGCCATCGTGGCCCGGACCCAGGAGCAGCTCGATGCCGTCGCCGACGAGGTCCGTGCTCTCGGCCGCCGGGCCCTGGTGATGGCGGCGGACGTGAGCGACCTCGAGTCGCTGGATCAGCTCGTGGCGGCGACCATCGCCGAGTATGGCCGGCTCGACGTGGTCGTGAACAACGCCGGCGGTTCGATGCCTACGCCCCTGCTCGACACGTCGGTCCGCAGCTTCGAGCAGGCGTTCCACTTCAA